>JBBRUT010000062.1:0-19121 GCA_038247555.1 Phycisphaerales bacterium
ACCCAGGCCCGCGTCGACACCGCCAACGATCTCCTCTCCGCCGAGCAGGCACGCGACCAGGCACTCACCGACCTCCGCAACTCCGTGCTCAACTACCTCGTCGCCACCGGTCAGCTCCGCGTGAACCGCGACGGATCGCTCAATCCGATCCCGGGCATCGAGGTCGCATCGCCGCCGCAGGCTTCGCCCACGCCCGCACCCTGATCAGCCGCAAACTCCTCGGCCAGCCGTGCAAACATCACATGGTCCTGCCAGCGCCCGTCGATCTGGATCACCGCCCGTGCCAGGCCCTCCTCGCGGAAGCCGCACTTGCGCGCAACGCGCAGGCTCGCGGCGTTCCCCGGGATCACGTTCGCCTGCACCCGGTGCAGCCCCAGCCCCAGCGGCTCAGCTCGCAGCGCAAAGCCCAGTAGCGCGCACAAGCCCTCGGTCGCGAGCCCTTCTCCCACGCAATCCACCATCACCGCCCACCCCGCATCGGCGTTCTGAAAAACGCCGCGAACGATGTTGTTCAGGCTGAACGTGCCCGCCAGCTTCCCCTCATCCAGAAACCCCAGCAGCCGCACCCCACTGCCGGCGCGCCAGTCGCGCCATGCCCGCTCCAGCGTTGAGTCAAACAACGCATCGTTGGGCGCACCCTCGGGCCATCGCGGCGACCACGGACGCAGATGCTCCGCCGATGCCCTCCACGCCCGCACAACCTCAGCGCGGTCATCCTGCTCCGGAAGCCGGAGCATCATTCTCGCCGTACGGATCCGCGGCCCGTTCTCCCCAAACCCCTGGGCCACGTCAATCCCCCCTCACCGCCGCCCGCATTTCGATACTCAGCAGCGACTGGATCGATTTGGACAGCGAAACGCCCGCCGGAACCCGGGGCTTCAACTCCACCATGCCGGTGACGGGCGCGAAAAGTACATACGGCAGGTGCTCGACTTCCCGGCCCCGTAGCACCAGCCGCTCAGGCCCACGGTGGGGGTCTGGAATGAACCCAAGCCGCTTGGTCATTCGCAAACTCGCCGCGTTCTCCGGTGCGATCAACCCGTCCACGCGCGACAGGCCAAGCCCTGCCAGACGCATTCCCTCACCCGGCCGCCCCGCCCACCGCGGCCCAAACGCGTGCGCAAGCACCGCGCTCATCGCCTCGCGTGCAAACGCATTCCCGTAATCGTTGGTGCGAACCCAAACATTGGCTTCGGCCCGAGAATCCAACCCATACGAGATGTCATTCAGGTTGAAGGCCCCGACGATCCGCCCGCGCTGCGCCCGAAGCTCCGCGATGCACCGCCACGCGCGCCCGGTGGCCGTGGCCGCGCGCCCAAGCTGCAACTGCCTGTCAAACAGTTCATCGTCGAGCTCATCATCCCTGTGCAGCGGGCAGAACTGATCGAGTTCCTTACGGCTCGCCCGCACGGCGTCGATGTACGCCTCGCGATCCGACGACACCAGGGGACGGATGATCAGCCTCTCCGTGCGGATCACGCCGGGCGAATCCACCTCGACGGCAACCGATGGGCGAATCCGCGCCAGTTTCGCAGCGGTGGTCAACCTCGTCAGCTGCTGGGTTCCATGAATCGGTAGCGCTGCCATCCAAGATCTCCACTGCGTCAATCCCCCCACCCTCCGACGCCTCCACAGGTTCCATCACCGTGCCGCGTATCAGGCAGGCAACTGCGGCCGCTTCGGATCAAGCCAGTCGAGGTGGAAGAACTTGCCCCGCGGCTGATCCACCCGCTCATACGTGTGCGAGCCAAAGTAGTCGCGCTGCGCCTGCAGAAGGTTCGCGGGCAACCTCGCCGCGCGATACGAATCGAAGTACGACAGAGCCGAGGCGAACGCCGGCACCGGGACGCCCTGCACCGCCGCGCGCGCCACTACGCCGCGCCAGTGCTGCTGTACACGGTCGATCGTCTGCGCAAAGTACTCATCCAGCAGCAGGTTCGGAAGGTCGGCCCGGCGCACATATGCCTCGGTGATCTTCTGCAGGAACCGCGCCCGGATGATGCACCCGCCCCGGAAGATCGACGCAATCTCACCCAGCTTCAGCTCCCACCCATTCGCCCTTCCCGCGGCCTGCATCAGCGCGAAGCCCTGTGCATACGAGCAGATCTTCGAGCAGTACAGCGCATCTCGCACGGCATCCACCCAGTTGTACTCACCCGAGCCCGTGGAGTGCGCATGTTCACCCAGCTTCGGACCACTCAGCACCTTGCTCGCCGCTACCCGCTCTTCCTTCTGGGCGCTGATGTTCCGCGCAAACACCGCCTCGGCCATCGTCGCCGCGGGCACACCCAGATCGAGCGCCGAGTTGATCGTCCACTTCCCCGTGCCCTTCTGGCCCGCCGCGTCCATGACCACATCAACAAACGGCTTGCCCGTTACCGGGTCCTTCTGCTTGAGGATGTCCGCGGTGATCTCGATCAGGAACGAATCCAACTCGCCCCGGTTCCACTCGGCAAAGATGTCCGCGATCTTCGTGACCTCAAGTGCCAGCACCTCCCGCATGAAGTGGTACGCCTCGCAGATCAGCTGCATATCCCCGTACTCAATCCCGTTATGCACCATCTTGACGTAGTGCCCCGCGCCGCCCGGCCCGATGTACGTCGTGCACGGCACCGCGCCCGGCGCCCGCACCGGCTTGCCCGGCGCAGCATCCAGAAACGGCACACCCGTCTTCGCGTCTACCTTCGCCGCGATCTCCGTCCACACCGGCTTGATCAGTTCCCACGCCTCCGGCTTGCCGCCCGGCATTAGCGATGGGCCGTACCGCGCCCCGGCCTCGCCGCCCGACACACCCGAGCCCACAAACAGCAGCCCGCGCTCCCCGAGCGCCTTCTCGCGCCGCACCGTGTCCGTCCACTCGGCGTTCCCGCCATCGATGACGCAGTCGCCCTTCTCAAGCAGCGGTACCAGTCCGTCGATCACCGCGTCGGTGCCCGGCCCTGCCTTTACCAGAATCACAATCCGCCGCGGCCGCTTGATGCTCGCGACAAAGTCTGCCAGTTCAGCCGCCGGAACCAGTGCGCCTCCCGGCCCGATCACGCTCGCCGGATTATCCTTGAGAAACTGCTCGGTCACAGAGGTCGTGCGGTTGTAGACCGCGACGCTGAATCCGTGGTCGGCCATGTTGAGCGCGAGATTCGCGCCCATCACCGCCAGCCCCACAAGACCGACATCCGCAGAGTTCGCAACAGGTTTCGCAAAGCTGGGAGACATGCAGGCTTCCATAGGCCAGCGCGCAGAGAATGACTGCATCACGCGGCCGCAAGGGTTATCGGCACGAACCTTCGACGCGCGGGATTTTGGGACCATCCACCCGCCGAAGCAAGTGTTATCGGGCTTCGGTCAGCGCAATTGTCCGCTCAACCCCCTGCCGGGCGTTTCCCGCGGGCCACTGTTGCACGCACCGCCTGGAACCTCAACACCGCCGGACCGATCCGCGCCACCAGCCCGTCACACACGGCCGCCTCGGAAACCCTCGCCTGGTCGACGATCGTTCCCAACGTCGAGCCCACATCGCGCAGCACCCAGTCTCCATCTTCATCACGCTCGATGCAGCAGTGATGACGCGATATCGAAGCGTGCCGGATGCGCAGGTCGCAATCTTCCGCCCGACCGATGAGTAGTCTCGCACGCGCGCTACCGCTCTCCGGGAGGTCAAAGCTCCGAAGATCCTTACCGCGATCGCTCTGGATCATGACGCGAAACATGGCTGTCCTTCTGCAAAGACGCCTCCCGTTTCCCGTTTGTTCATACGCACAGGTGCCATTCCTTTCGTCTTTGCAGCGGTCGCGGCTGCAATTCCCGTCAAAACGGCTTGTCCCGGGCCCGCAGCGGGGTACGGTGTGTACACCGCGACTGCGCGGCGAGGGTGATTAAACCGAGCAGGAGGA
The DNA here is from genome assembly GCA_038247555.1 of Phycisphaerales bacterium. GTDB lineage: Bacteria > Planctomycetota > Phycisphaerae > Phycisphaerales > UBA1924 > JAHBXL01. The sequence continues at coordinate 3,891 of JBBRUT010000062.1, forward strand.
GGCCGGGCATGAGCATGGGGCAGGAGGCAGGCAACACCAGCGGTCAAGGGCCCGATGCGCCGGCCAAGCGCACCGCCGCGCCCGGTAGTGCCAGCGCAGCAAGCGCAGCTCCCCCGCGCCAGCTTCCCCCCTACCGGGTCCTTCTGCACAACGACGATATGAACGAGATGCGATACGTCGTCCGCACCATCATCGAGCTCACCCGCCTCGATTCCCGCCGCGCAATGGAAATCATGAACACTGCGCACACCAAGGGTGCTGCGCTGGTGCTCATCACCCACAGGGAACGCGCGGAACTCTTCAGAGACCAGTTTGCCACCAAGCGACTGAAGGTCACGATCGAGCCCGCCAACTGATGCCCGATCGAGTTCTCGGACGCAAGGGGTTCCACCCTCGCGTTCATGTTGCATTTTGCGCTTCATTGCGCGAATGACGCCGTTGCCACCGGAACAGGGCACGCATCTCCCGCAATCGCATTAACTCTCAGAATTAGACAGGCCCCGACGTTCTGACCAGACGATGCCCATGAGCAGACGCTGACAACCGCCGATTGACGGTTGTGCCGCCACTCCCCTTTCGTTTGGGGGAAAGTGGCGTGTGTACAAGTTTGAGGAGGCGTCGTGATGCGGCTACCGATCGGAGAGTTGCTGGTGCGCCAGCGAGTACTGACGCGCGAGCAGTGCGAGCAGGTACTCGAGCGCCAGCGCGTGACGCACCGTCCCTTCGGCGAGCTCGCCGAGCAGATGTTCGGCATCGAGGCCACCGCCGTCGAAGATGCGTGGGCCGAGCAGTATGCCGCGACCACGCGATGGCTCGATCCGCGCGTCGAGAACATCGACCCGGCGGTGCGAGAACTCATCAGCCGACGACAGGCGTGGCAGTTCCGCGTCCTTCCTATGGGCTACGACGGGTCCGAGCTGATGATCTGCACGCTCCAGGAATCGCTGGTCCGCGCGATGAACTTCGCGACGCGCCAGATCCCCATCCAGTGCTACTTCGTGCTCGCCACCCCCGATGCGCTCGCAGGCGCACTTGGCGATCACTATCCCATGGACGGCATGACTGTCGGCGACCTCATGGCCCCCATGCCCTCGCTGCGTCGCAAAGCCGGCTGACCGGTCTAGCCCTATTCCGCCGCGCGCTTCTTGTATTCCTCCAGCCGCTTGCGCTGCTGGTCCCGGTCCGCGCCCGCATCGGCAAGCTCCACCGCTCGCTGCTGGTGCTTCATCGCGCCCTCCTTGTCCCCCGACATCCACATCGCCCGCGCCAGCACCATGTGCACCACCGGGGAGCGGTCTCCCGTGAGTTCCTCCGCACGCTGCGCAGCCCGCAGTGCAAGCTTCGGGTCCCGCTGGGTCAGCCCTGGCTCATCAAGCATGAACCATGCGAGATTGAGCAGATCCTCAGAGTTCTCGTGAATCGTCGAAGCAATGCACTGCCGCGCAAACCGGTTCGCCCGCTCTGGGTCCTTCATGTCGACAGCCAGAAGCTCAAACTTTGCCAGTGACCACTCCCCATTGATCTTCGGATCCAGCCGCAGGATCTCATCGACGATCGACATCGCCTTCTCGCTATCCCCGCTCCGCCTCGCCTCCGTATACGCCGCGGCCAGAGGCCGCGTCTTGGCGCGAATCTCCCGCGTGCGGCGAGCCAGCACCGCTTCCACCTGGATGTCGAACGTCCCCGCAAGCACTTCCTCCAGCACGCGGTCGAGGCCCGACATCGGGTGCCCGATCCATGCGATGCGCCCCGATCGATCCACCACAAACGCCGTTGGAATTCCTTCAGACTTCGAGGCGGCCATCCAGTCGTGATCGCTCCGTCCCTCGTCATCGAGTCCAACCGCATAGCTCATCCGATCCCCCTGCCGCTCCACGAAGCGCTCAAGATCGGCGAGACCCTTGTGCTCGTGGCTCGCGATGCCCACGATCGTCACGCCCTTGGGGCCGAGCTTCTCCTGCAGATCGCTTAAATGCGGAATCGCGCGCCGGCAGGGTGTGCACCACGTCGCCCAGAACTCGATCACATACACCTTGCCCGGTTCGATCGCAACCGGCTCCCCGCGCACCCACTTCTTGATCGACAGCTTCGGCGCCAGGCCCCCCACTTCAACCGCCGGCTGGTCTGCCACCGTGCTTGCGGGCTGCGCATCCGCGTTCTGAGCATCCTCAGACACCACCGACGCCGACACGCCAGCCGCGGCCACCCCAGCGAGCCAAAGAACCAGTAACACCGAACTTCGGGACATCTCGTTCCTTCCGATGGGTCGTGGGTGCGCTTCCGCGTACCCACCTCTCACCATAGCCGATCAAGCGCGCAATCAACACCCGATACCCAAACACATACCAATCGAGCTGGCCCGCATTACATCTCTCTCGCCTACCGTTCTCGTGCATGGCAGGTTCCACGCAGAAGATCCTGGTGATCGGAGCCATCTGCCTGAGCCTCGCGGCCCACGGTGGCTTCGCCGTCCTCGCTGGCTCCTTCGGTGTCGCGATCGGTGCTGCCTCGGATCAGGACCTTCGCGCAGCCAGCACGCCCCTGTTGCTTTCGTGGTCTGATGAGCCGCCGGCCGCACCCGACCCCGAACTTCAAGAGCAGCCCCCCGAACAAACGGAGCCCCAGCCGCCAGAGCCGCCAGATGTCGACACCGTCACGCTCGGCGTCGCCGAATCTGATCAAGACACCGAGAACTGGATGGGCTTTGACAAGCCCACGCCCCACGCCGCGCTGAGGTCCGATGTCGAGCAGCCCGCGCTCGACCCGAACGCAGGTGCCGCCGCGCCCCAGGGTCTTCCAGGCCTTCCGTCACCGATGCCGCAACCCGCCACTCCGCTAACGCCTCCTGCGCCGGCGTTTCCCGCTGCCGCACCCGGTCTTCCCGCACTTCCGCCAGAGCCCGCGGAGCCGCCCGCTGCGCAGCCCATCGAAACCCGCGCGCCTCAGCAGCCGGTGCGCGAGCCGCTCGATGCCGGTGGTACCGAGCCGACCGATCCCGCCAAAGTCATCGAGGACGATCGCGGCACACTCCTGCCCGAGCTGCCCGACCCCAACGAGCCGATGCTCCTCGAGGAGAGTACCGAGCAGCCCACGTTCGTGCCGCCTCTACAGAACGGGTTCGTCGGTCCTCCGTTTGAAGCTTCAGATGCGACCGACGAAGCACGCGAGTCAGCCGAGTCATCGAGGCCCGCGCTTTCTGCACCTCCTGCGCCCGCGCAGCCGTCCGCAGCAGTTCCACAAACGCCGCCCACGCCCCCCACGTCCCCCGCCCAAGCTGGCAGCAGTAACCCGGGCGCTGTCCCCGGTGAGGCGAGCGAGCGTGAGTCCGATGCTTCCAGCCCCGACGATCCTGTGGAGATCCGGCTCGGTCGCCCCGCGGCCGCCAAGGGTCTGGAGATCGTCACCAAGCGACCCGACTTCTCCCGCCTCACACGCATGACGGTCTATCCGCCGAACAACCCGCGACTCAAGGTCACCTTCAACCGCGAAGGACGTGTGAGCGAGGCACAGTTCATCGAGCCCACGGGGCTCGCGGAGATCGACTCGCCCGTGCTCAACGCCGTTTATCGCTGGACCGCCAAAGGCGAGGCGCTTTCGCGGCTTCCTACTGGTGATACCAAAGCCGGACTCTCGATCACTGTGACGATCCTTCTTCGGTAACGCGAGTGCAGTGCCCCGTTGGGCCGATGGAACCATCTGAATGCTCGGACCCACCTTCCAAGTAATGATTGCCGCCACAGCACTCAGTGTCGCAGTCGCTGCGCAGCCAACACGCAGCGTGGGCCCCGCGCTGGATCTCCGTTCGCTCGAGCGTCTCGACGAGACACGCCAGGACACAGGCCCTCTCCGCACCAGCCTTCTCCAGCAGTCAATCGACCTGCGGCAGCCATCGGGTTTCGATCAGGTCTATCGCCTCCCCAACGCCAATGGCACGGAGCGGCTCGCCCGCATCAACGGCGGCCTCGCCGCGGTCTTCCCGCGTTCGACATACGTCACGACCGGGCGAGGTGAGTTTGCCCTCGTCCCTCCCGGCACCGTGTTCTACATCGGCGCGATTCCCACCGAAGCCATTGCCGTACGACCTGCCGCCGAGTCCATGGCCGATACCCGGACATACTCGCAGGCCGGCGCATCCAGCGAGCTCGAGCGTGTCGCAATTATCGACACGCGCGTGCCTGAAACACGTCAAGTCGCGCCTGCATCAAGAGATATGAACCATCGCCCCCCCGAGAGCATCATGACCGACGAGACCTACCGCGCCGCACGCGTCCGCTCGCTCCTGCAAATTGCCGCGACCGGTTCCCAACCTCTCCGGTAGATCATTCGCTGCCCGGCCCTCACCGCGAAACCGCGCCCGTCGCGCGGCGACCCGCAAACCGGGCCCGATTCGGAGGCTTTTCATGACATCATCCCACCGCATCGCCATCGCCGCACTTCTGCTCGCGACGACGGCCCCTCTTGGCGGCTGCCTCGTCAGCGGCTCATCCAAGGAATCGATGACCGGCCGATATGTCGGACCGGCCACGTTTGAACAGATCGAGCCCGGAGTCACCACCGACAAGTGGGTGCTCGGCGCGCTTGGCGAACCCACCACCAAGGCCGACCTCGATGACGGCGCTTCGCTCTGGAAGTGGTCGTACAAGCGCGACCGTTCCAGCAGCAGTTCCGTCTTCTTGCTCTTTGGCGGTTCCAGCCGCAAGGAATCCGAGGGCGCAACCTTCGTGCAGATCCGTGACGGCATCGTCGTCAAAGCCTGGCAGGAATGAACTCGCCCCTCCACGAATGAACAAGGGCTTGGGAAGTGCTTCCCAAGCCCTTTGCAATTCATCGATCAAGCGCGGGCGAAACTCACGCCGGGCGTGGCATCACGTTCGGCGGCAACTCCGGCGGGGGCTCGCTCGCCTGCCGCGCAGCCTGCACGGCCTGCGCCTCGCGCCTTGCCTCTGCCGCAAGCAGATCACTCACGGTCGGCTTCCCAATCGCCTCGCCGCGCATCAGCTTGCGCACCTCATCCGCCGACAGCGTCTCATACTTCAGCAGCGCCTCAGCAACCGCAGCGACCTTCTCCCAGTTGGCCTCGATCATCCGCTGGGCTTCGTTATACGCCTCATCAACAAGCCGGCGGATCTCCTCATCGATGATCCGCGCCGTCTCATCGGAGTAGTCCTTCTCGGGCACGAACATCTCGCGCGTGTCCGAGGGAGCATATCGCACGAAGCCGAGCCGCTGGCTCATGCCCCATTCCAGCACCATCATCCGCGCCAGATTTGTCACCTGGGCGATGTCCATCGATGCGCCCGTGGAGATGTCGTCGATGCCCTTCTCTTCCGCGATCCGTCCGCCACAGAGCACACGCATCGTGGCCTTGAGCCACTTCACGCCGTACCCCATGCGGTCCTTCTCCGGCAGGCTGAACGTCGCGCCGCCAGCATTGCCACGCGGAATGATCGTGACCTTGTGGAGCGGATCCGCCTCGGGGAGCATCGCCTGCAGCACCGCGTGCCCGGCCTCGTGATACGCCGTGAGCTTGTTGTCGTCCTTCTCGCGGTGGGCGGATTTGCGGGCCCTTCCGAACTTCACCTTGTCGCGGGCCTCTTCCAGGTCCTCCTGCTCGACAAAGTCTTTGTTGTGCAGGGTCGCCGCGATCGCCGCTTCATTAATCAGCGCCGCCAGATCCGCGCCGCTGAACATCGGCGTGGCCCGCGCGATCCGCTCCAGATCGACATCCGCCCCAATCTTCACCTTCTTGGCGTGCACACGCAGAATCTCAATCCGGCCCACGACATCCGGCCGCGGCACAACAATCTGCCTGTCAAACCGGCCCGGCCGCGTCAACGCCGGATCCAGCACATCCGCTCGGTTGGTCGCCGCGATCACAATCACACCGTCAGCCGATGCAAACCCGTCCATCTCAACCAGGATCGCGTTGAGCGTCTGCTCGCGTTCGTCGTGTCCGCCCGTCGTGAATCCGCCGCCGCGACGTCGACCCACCGCGTCGATCTCATCAAGGAAGATGATGCACGGCGCGGATTCCTTCGCCTGCTTGAAGAGGTCCCGCACGCGGCTTGCGCCAACGCCCACGAACATCTCCACAAAGTCGGAGCCCGAGATCGAGAAGAACGGAACATCGGCCTCGCCCGCGATCGCCTTGGCCAGCAGCGTCTTGCCGCAGCCCGGCTCGCCGATGAGCAGCACGCCGCGCGGAATCCGCCCGCCGAGCTTCATGAACCGCTTCGGATTCTTCAGGAACTCGATGACCTCCGTCACCTCGTCCTTCGCTTCATCAATCCCAGCGACATCCGAGAACGTCACCCCGGTGTTCTCTTTCGTAAACATCCGGTGCTTGGACTTGCCAAAGTTCCCGAGCATCCCCCCAGGACCTCCGCCCGCCGCCGAACGCAGCATGCGCGAGATAAAGAACCAGATCAGCCCGATGATGATCACAAACGGCAGCAGCGAGATCAGCAGGTTCTGCCAGATGCTCGTCGGGACCTGCTTGAACTTGCCCCCCGTCAGCGTGTTCACCTGCTCCAGCCAGAAGTCCTGACGGCCACCGCCTGTCTTGAACACCACCGTCACCGGCTTGCCTTCCTGACCGGGAAAGCGGTCCGTCAAACCGTGGATCGCGTTGTCCCGCACTTCGACGGTCATGTTCGGGTCGGACGCATACTGATTCTGAAACTCTTGCCAGCTATTCAGGGTCTGGCCCTGGCTGGACACCGCCTGCGTCAGCACCAGTGCCATCAGCACCACCAGCACCACCACCGCCGCGCTCAGCACGCCGCGGCCCCCGGCGGGACCCCCGCCACGCCCACCATCCCCACCATTACCGGGGGGAGTGCGCCCACCCTCGCCCTCCTCGCGGCCCTTGCGGGGCGGACCTGCGCGGTCCTTTTCAGATGCGATCACCCGCGACAGATCAGCGAAGGTAGATTCTCGGTCCAGTTTCACGCATGTTCTCATCAATGATCATCCCCGGGCTACACCGCGACGCAGTTCCAGCTCTCGTACGTTCGCCGACTGGTCGGGGATCGGATGCAGACTCGAATCAACGGGGGCACGCAGCCCGCGGCGGGCGGCCTGAGGGTTGTATCGGCTGTTGAACGCTAGGCTTCGCGGTCTACCAGTTCGACCGAAGTTCGCCCACGATGTCCCGGGCCAGACGCTGGATTGCCCCGTGCTGGCCCGTCTCGATTCGTTCGTTCAGGCCTTCTGTCGGGATAAACACATCCGAAGCGCTGAAGTTCTGACGCGAGACGAGGACTTTCCCGTTCCGCACGTCCTTCCACTCAAACTCCACCGTGATCGTGTACGACAACTCCTGAGCCAGCCCCGAGCCCCGACCCGTCGAGAGCCGCCGGAGCAGCGCATCGTTGATCTTCCCGGTCAGTTGCGTCTGCGCAGAGTCCGCCGCGGCGACCGTCCACGGGGTCGTCCGCTGAATCTCCTTGATGATCGCATCCGTCAGCTCGATCTCGAGCCCGCGCGCGAACGTCGGATTCTCGAAGATCGGAACATACACCGTGCGCACATCCGTCGAGAACGACGACGCAAACGAGTACCCCTTTGTCGGGTCCGATGCGCATCCCGATGAGATGGCGCTCAGGAACAGCCACACCCCCACGCTCAAAGCCATAAGAATCGTGCGGATCATTTCGCCTCCTCGGACTCTGCCGCCGCGATCGGGTTGGTTGGCGCTGCGGTCGACGGAGCGTCTGGCTTGGGCGCCGGCTCCGGATCCTGCGGCGGCTTGATCCACTCCCGCTCGATCATGAACGTGTAGGCATCCTGCGCCGCGGCCGACCGCGGCCGCTCCCGCAGCAGCCGTTTGAGCACGAACCGCGCCGAAACCTCATCGTCGTTGCGGAGATACCACCGCGCCGATTCGAGCATCTCATCCGCCGCAGAATCGTCAAGCCGAGCCACCAGTGCGTCATTCAGCCCCGCGGCCTGCGCCTGTGCCGGATACAGCGACGCGAACCGCCTCACCAGCACCTGCGAATCCAGCAGCGGCGAGCCGTCATACCGCGGCCCCTTGTAGCGAGCGATCGTTGCATAAATCCGCCGCTCCATCGCCTTCGTCGCATACTGGCTGCGGGGATAGAGCTGCACAAACAGGTCGTATGCCTCCGCGGCCAACTCCAGTTGCCGCGCCCGGTAGTAGTAATCCGCAAGCTCGATACCCGCCCGCTCCGCAACGCGGCTCCCCGGCATGCGCTCCTGCACACGGATCAGCAGCTCCTCGCCGATATCCTCCGAGTTCAGGATCCGAAGCCCGAAGAACTTGCGATCCATGCCGTTCAGGTAGTTCACCCCGATGTTCAGCTCGCGCTCCACCGCGGTGGTGAAGCTCTCGGTCGCTGTGAACTCCTTGATGATCCGCTCATAGTCATACAGCGCGTTGTACTCATCTCCCAGCGCCGTCAGCGCATCGCCCCGGAGCAGCAGCGCCTGCGGCACGTGCGAATCGCCGGTCCGCTCGTTGGCTTTGATCCACGGTTCGAGGATCACACGGGCCGCCCCCGGCCGATCCTCCGCCAGCGCACGCCGCGCATCCGCCAGCAACGCCCCGGTGCTCCCCGGTATCGGTGCATCGGTCTGCTCCCACTGTCCGGCGTCGTCGAGGCGCAGCTCGTTGGACTGCCCATTCGCGGCAGCACTCCAGACCATTACAGCCGCACAACCACAGATGAAGGAGAAGGACGATCGCAGCATGGGGGGAGGATACACGATCAGTGGAGGGGTGTCCCGCACGATGCGGATACGCTGACACCGTGGAACTCACCACCCTCCGCCAGTTCATCGCCATCGCCCACGCCCGCCACATGACCCGGGCCTCCCGGCACCTGGGCATCACCCAGCCCGCACTTTCCGCCATGCTCCGAAAGCTCGAAGCCGAGGTCGGGGCGGAACTCCTCGCCCGCACCAGCCGCGGCGTTGAAACAACTGAGGCTGGTCGCGCCTTCCTGATTCATGCAGAGGATGCCGTGCGGCGCGCCGATGCTGCTGTTGCGGCCGTGCGCCAGGTCATGGGCCTCGAACGCGGCTCGATCCGCATCGGCGGCGGCGCAACCGCCACAAGCTACCTCCTCCCCCGCGTCGTCTCCGCCATGCGAAGGGCACACCCGGGCCTCCGCTTCTACGTGCGCGAGGCCGGCAGCAGCGCGGTCGCCGCGGCGGTCTCTTCCGGCGAGCTCGATCTGGGCATCGTCACCCTTCCCCTCAAAGGCACCGACACCAGCGACCTGCTGCGCATCCCGCTTGTCGAAGACGAACTCCGTCTCATCCGCCCGCCCGAGCGCTCCACAAAGTCCGGCCGCACCGGCGGCGGCACCTTTAAATGGTCGGAAATCGCCCACGAACCCATCGTCGCATTCGAGGCGGGAACCGCAGTGCGGGACCTGCTCGACGGCGCGGCCGCCACCGCGGGCGTCGCGCTCAAGGTCGTCATGGAACTCCGATCCATCGAATCGATCAAACAGATGGTCGCCGCGGGCATCGGAGTCGGCTTTGTTTCTCGCTTCGCGCTCAAGCCCGGCGAAGGCGTGGTTTGTCGCGACGGAAAGCTTTCCCGCTCGCTGGCCATCGTGCGCCCCTGCGGCCGCGCCCCCAGCCCCGCCGTCGCAGAGTTTGAACGCGTGCTGCTGCAACTCAGCCGCGCCAGCGTGTCGCGATGACGCCCACTCTTCCGTTCGTAGACCGCGGTGGCATCTTCCCCGCGCACCTGACACCGATTCCGGCCGATACTCTTCCCTGTGGCACAGAAGAAAAAGCGTGATCCCAAAGTGCTTCTCGGCCTGATGATGGGGGGCGGCTCGCTTGCCGCCGGGGCCATCAAAATGCATCTGTTCGATGGCGGCATCGACTGGTTCTTCTGGTCACTCGTCGCCGTCTTCATCGCCGGCACCGGCATCGCCATCTGGTGCATCGGCATGCGACGCTTTCACGCCGAGACGCGGACGTTCATCGAACGCCCGCCCAGGCGCCCGGCCGCTCCGCACCACGACGATCTTGATAAGCAATAGTTATCAATCATTGCGCTTTGATTGATTCGACTCATGCGCGGTCCCCGCTACCGTTCTTGCAGTCCACCCACCTCGGAGATCCACCATGGCCGGCCACAAGAACGATCCCTTCAACTCCCGCGCAACCCTCACCGCCAACGGCAAACCCTACACCTATGCCCGCCTCGCCGCGCTCGAGGAGCAGCGGATCGGCAAGCCCATCTCGCGGCTGCCCTTCTCCCTCCGAGTGCTGCTGGAAGCCATGCTCCGAAATGTCGACGGCTTTGTCGTCACGGCGGATGATGTCGCCGGCATGGCCAACTGGAACGCCAAAAATCCTGCCAAGGCAGAGCTCCCTTTCATGCCCGGACGCGTCGTGCTGCAGGACTTCACCGGCGTCCCCTGTGTCGTCGATCTCGCCGCGATGCGCGACGCCATGAAGAAACTCGGCGGCGACCCCGGAGTGATCAACCCGCTCGTCCCGTGCGACCTGGTCATCGATCACAGCGTTCAGGTCGATGCCTACGCGTCGAAGGTCGCTCTCACCATCAACTCCGAGAAGGAGTTCGATCGTAACCGGGAGCGGTACGAGTTCCTCAAGTGGGGCCAGCAGAGCCTCCGCAACTTCCGCGTAGTCCCCCCCGCCACCGGCATCGTCCATCAGGTCAACCTTGAGTATCTCTCCCCCGGCGTAATGACCAAGGCGGATACCGACGGCGGCAACCCGGTCGTGTATCCCGACTCGTGCGTTGGCACCGACAGCCACACCACCATGATCAACGGCCTGGGCGTCGTCGGCTGGGGAGTCGGCGGCATCGAAGCCGAAGCCGTCATGCTCGGCCAACCGTATTACATGCTCCCTCCCGAGGTCATCGGCTTCAAACTCAGCGGCAAGCTGCCCGAAGGCACCACCGCGACCGACATGGTGCTGTGCGTGACCGAGATGCTGCGCACCAAGGGTGTTGTCGATAAGTTTGTCGAGTTCTTCGGCCCCGGCGTCGCCGCGCTCAGCGTGCCAGACCGCGCCACCATCGCCAACATGGCCCCCGAATACGGCGCAACCGTGGGCTTCTTCCCCGTCGATGCCAAAACCGTTGCCTACCTCCGCTTCACCGGACGCGAGGCCGAAGCCAACCTTACCGAGGCCTACTGCAAGGCCAACATGTTCTGGCTCGATGCGTCGACCCCCGAACCCGAGTTCACCGATGTAGTAGAACTGGACCTCGGCTCGATCCAGCCGGCTCTCGCCGGACCCAAGCGTCCGCAGGATCGCGTCATGCTCACCCAGATGAAGAGCATGTGGCGGCGCGAACTCGTCGATTCCTTCGGCAAAGCCAACAACCGCGAGGCGATCAACGTTGATCGCTGGGCAAGCGAGGGCGGCGAGACTGCCGGCACCAAAGTCAATCCGCCCGCCGCGCCCAGCGCCACTCCAGCCCCCGCTCCCGATCTTGGCGGTTGCATGGTCGAGCTCGACGGCCGCAAGTTCCGCCTCTACAACGGCGACGTCGTTGTCGCGGCGATCACCTCCTGCACCAACACCAGCAACCCCGACGTCATGATCGCCGCGGGCCTCGTGGCGCGCAAGGCCCGCGCCCTCGGGCTCACCCGCAAGCCCTGGGTGAAGACCTCTCTCGCCCCGGGCTCCAAGGTCGTCACCGAGTACTACAACAAGGGCAACCTCACCGAGGACCTCGAAGCGCTCGGCTTCCACACCGTCGGCTATGGCTGCACAACCTGCATCGGAAACTCCGGACCACTTCCCGAACCCGTTGAGAACGCCATCAAGCAGGGCGACCTTGTCGTCGCCAGCGTCCTCTCGGGCAACCGCAACTTCGAAGGCCGCATCCACCCCGCCGTCAAGGCCAACTACCTCGCAAGCCCGCCCCTCGTCGTCGCCTACGCGATCGCGGGAACCGTGGATGTCGATCTCGTCAACGAGCCGCTCGGCATGAGCAAGGACGGCAACCCGGTATACCTCAAGGACATCTGGCCCACGCACGAGGAAGTCACCACGCTGCGCGATTCCTGCCTCACGCCCGAGCAGTTCAAGACCCAGTACGGCAATGTCTTCACCGGCAACCCGACCTGGAATGCCGTGCCCATCAGCAAGAGCGAGCTCTTCGCCTGGAACAACGACTCGACCTACATCCAGAACCCGCCATACTTTGAGAACATGCCCGCCAACGCCCCCGAGGGACCGCTTCCCTCGATCCGCGCTGCACGCTGCCTCGTCCATGTTGGCGACTCTGTCACCACCGACCACATCTCCCCCGCGGGCGACATTGCCGAAGCCTCCCCGGCCGGCCAATACCTCATCACCAAGGGCGTCCGCCGCTCCGACTTCAACAGCTACGGCTCACGCCGCGGCAACGACCGCGTCATGACCCGCGGCACGTTCGCCAATGTCCGCGTCAAGAACAAGCTCGCAGACGAGCTGGGCAAGATCAAGGAAGGCTGGTGGACCAAGGACTTCTCTTCCACCGGAGCGGGCAAGATCAACACCATCTTCGATGCGGCAGCCAACTACAAGAAGGATGGCACCCCGCTCATCATTCTCTCCGGCAAGGACTATGGCATGGGCTCCTCCCGCGACTGGGCCGCCAAGGGCACCATGCTGCTGGGCGTCAAGGCGGTCATCTCCGAGAGCTTCGAGCGCATCCACCGCTCCAACCTCGTCGGCATGGGCGTGCTCCCGCTCACCTTCCTCCCCGGCCAGAACGTCCAGACCCTTGGCCTCTGCGGCACGGACCGGTTCGATATCGAGCTCCCCAACCAGATGGAGCCCCGCTGCGAGGTCACCGTCCGCGCAACACTCACGCAGGGCGAGAAGAAGGGGCAGGTCATCACCTTGCAGACCCGCTGCCGCCTCGATTCCGCCGTCGAGATCATGTACTACCGCAACGGCGGCATCCTGCAAACCGTCCTCCGCCGACTCATGAACGAGAGCCGCAAGGCCGTCACGGTGTGAACAAATGCCTGAGTTTCTGGACTACAACCGCACGATCGTCGGGTATCACCGCACAAGCAAGACTCGCGCCGAGCAGATCGTGCGCAATCAGAGTTTCAATCCGAGCAAGGATCGCGACGACTGGCTCGGCCATGGAATGTACTTCTGGGAGCACGCGCCCACGCAGGCGTGGTGGTGGGCCAAGCGGAAACACAAAGCGGACGCAGCCGTTGTCGCGTCCATGATCCGACTTGGCAACTGTCTCGATATGCTCGACCCAGAGAATGGCAAACTCCTGCGCGAGTTTCACAACGCCTTGGTGAATGCGGGCGTTGATCTGCCTGCCAACTACAACACCCGGAAGTACCGAGACTGCGCTGTGTTCGAGGCTTACTACAAGTCCGTGGCGGAACGCCAGGAACCCGCAGTAGAGATCGCACGCGGGGTGTATGTTCCGACTCCGGGCGCAAGCGGCCAGGAGGGAGGCGGCTATCGGCTTTGGGAGCGTAGCTGGCTGACCTTTGATGCGCACATCCAGATTTGCGTTCGCCATCCCGCCTGCATTGTGGGAACATGGCCGGTCGTTCCGGTGTAGAATATGAATGGAGTTCCCGATGACGACTGGCACCGCCGAACATACCCGACGCGTTGTTGAAGATTTCAAGGCTCTTTCGCCCAAGGAGCGCATCGAGTTCCTTCGACGCGCGGGCGTGAAGTTCAAGCTCGTCAGCAAGCCGGCGAAGCCCAAGCCCAAAGCGAAAGCGGCGCCTCGGAAGCGGCGGTAGCACAAGCTGCCCCCTATCCTCGATCCGATGCCCGCCGCACCTGGCCACACTCCACTGCTCGCCACGGCACTCGCCGGAATCCCACTCCGCAACCCCGTCCTGCTCGCCGCGGGCACCTGCGGCACGCTCGATGAGATGTCCGATGTCCTCGACCTCTCCCGCATCGGCGGACTGGTCAGCAAATCGATCACGCCCAAGCCACGCGAGGGCAACCCGACCTGGCGAATCCTCCCCGCCCGCGCAGGAATGCTCAACGCGATCGGCCTCGCCAATCCCGGCATCGAGGCCTTCGAATCGCACTATCTCCCTCGCGCCGCCGTGATGCAGTGCACACTCATCTGCTCCGTCGCGGGATTCAGCGTCGAGGATTACGTTCAGGTCGCCGCGGCTCTCGACGAATGGCACGACAAGGGTGTGGCAGGCATCGAGCTCAACATCTCCTGCCCCAACGTGAAAGCCGGAACCGAGTTCGGCACCTCCCCATCACTCACGCGCGAGGTCGTCACCGCCGTCCGCGCGGTCGCAAAGCACTGCAAGCTCTTCGCCAAGCTCTCCCCCACCGCCCCCGAGCTCCCGCTCATCGCCCGCGCCGCGATCGAAGCCGGCATCGACGGGCTCACCATCTCCAACACCATCCCCGCGATGGCGATCGATGTCCACACGCGCGAGCCGCGCCTGGCCAACACCACCGGCGGGCTCTCCGGTCCAGCCCTTCACCCTGTCGCGCTGCGATTGGTCCATGAGATCTACCGCAAGGTCTGCAAGGACACCGGCACGCCCATCATGGGCGTCGGCGGCATTACCCGCTGGGAAGACGCCGCGGAGTTCATCCTCGCCGGCGCCTCCGCCGTGCAAGTCGGCGCAGCCCTCTTCGCAGATCCGCGTGCACCCCTTTCCATCGTTCGCGGCCTGGAAAAGTGGGTCCGCGCTCAACGCTGCACCAACATCCAGGAACTTGTCGGGTCCGTCAAACTCGCTTGAGCCGGAGGATTACTGACCATGTCATACACACGTTTTCTCGCCGCCGCGGTTGTCGGTGTCGTGGCCGCATCGGTTCACGCGCAGGGACTCGCTCCTGCGCAGCCCGCCGCGAGTGTCGCAACCGGCAACGCTGCCCAACCCCGCGACCTGTCCGCGCTGCTCGAGCCCATCCTCAAGAAGCACGACATCCCAGGCATGGTCGCCGGCATCGTCGTCGGTGATCAACTCATCGCCACCGCCGCGGCGGGCGTCCGCCAGCGCGGCTCGCCCGAAGCCGTGACACTCAACGACCAGTTCCACATCGGCTCGTGCACCAAGGCCATGACCGCAACACTCTGCGCGATTCTTGTTGAACGCGGCACGCTCCGCTGGGACATGACTCTTGCCGAAGTCTTCCCCAATCTCGCCGACTCTATGCACGAGCAGTTCAAGCCCGCAACGCTGGCGCAGCTCCTCACCAACCGCGCCGGAGTTCCAGCCAACCTCGATGCCGGTGGGCTGTGGGGCAAGC
>JBBRUT010000063.1:0-19106 GCA_038247555.1 Phycisphaerales bacterium
ATGAGGGTGAACGCGGACAAACTGGATCGATGCGTCACCGCTGTACCTGACGTTGCTGACCTTTTGGCGGGCGGGCAAGCCATGTGCTAGTACTCCAGACTGGAAATCCGGGAATCGACGATGTTACTCGTATGCACGCCGAGGAGAGCCCATTGTTGCCTGCGTTCACTCCAGACGAAACGCAGAGAGATCGGCCGCCGTGGCCCTGCCTCGTAATCTGCCACAATCGCGACACTCGCCAGAATCGCGCGGGACTTCTGGGCAAGCTCTGATTCCATCGTGAACGGCGGACGAAACCACGAGCGATAGGAATGTGCGATGGCACCGTGCCATGCCGCCAAGCCGAGGGTGCCTTCGTGCATCGGTCCCCCTCGTTGCGCGGAAGTAGCGATGCTGCTTGCCATATGGATTCCTGGCGCTCCCGTGGCAAGTCCGCGCGGCCGGTTGAAGCCGTCGCCGAAGTTCCAGCCGCCGTCCCAGAACTGGGCGAAGAGAGCATCGAAGTCGGCATCCGCGGGCAGCGGCTCACTGAAGTACGTCTGATGCCCTTGCCCGGCCATTCGTTCAGTAACAAGGAGATCCAGGGGAAGTGGTGTGTCCCCCAGGGCCAGACGCCACAACTGGTACTGTTGCCGATCTCGGTGAATGAGCCGCAACCACAGGAAATCAACGGTCTGCTGCTCCAAGGACCGGCGCTGACGGGCACTCAGCTTTGCAGTGGCCGCGTCTACCTCCGCGCTCGCGAGCCTTTGAAACAGATCCTCGCGGCTCGCGACAGGCCGGACCTCGATTTCCGCAAAGCGAGCCTGGGCCTCGAGACAGGCCTTGGCAATAAAGTCATCGGCGGGGAAAGCGCGAAAGAACGCGCTGCGAGCCAAGAAGAACAAACCCGCACCGCCGCCAACCATAAGGGCTGCTACAAGCGCTCGCCGCTGGGTGGTACGCATTGGCACCTCGTCAACTCACTGGCAGTCGGCAGTGTCGAAGCGCCCGTCATGCACAAGTTCCAAGGTGCATCTATGAACTCGATTGCTATGATATCGCCTCAACCCGCGAGTTGCGGTCGAGGTTCAGCACCACGGCCTCGCCGTCATCCTTGCGGAGCTCGAGCCGATCCAGCCACAGCTTGTTGTCCTGCGAGTGGGCGTACCACGAGCCGGTCTTCTGCTGCTCAAACTTCACGACCGTTCCCTCGATTGTCGTGGTGAACGCATCGCGCTGCCGCTGCACCTGCTGGGTGATGCGGACACGCTGGCCGGGGTTGAACAGGACCTGCTCGGTGCTCATGGGGACGAAGTGTACGCTGATAAGTGCGGCAAAGCGGTGTAAGGAGGATCGGGGTCACCTGTCAAGCGGAAGGCCAAGCCTGCGGGCGATCCCGCGGATCGCCTCGCGCATGTCGTGTACGCGACCGGCCTTGACATCCTCAATACCTCGATCAATGGCGGCGAGGTCTTCGTCTGAGCGATGAGCCGAACGAAGCTCTTTCGCGGCCTGATGCACTGGGTCGATCTCAAGCCAAGTCATCGGGCCGGGTGCTCCGGGGATCAGGGTGCGAACCGCGGGCCCCACCGGCTGCCAGACCGCCGGGTCGGTCGGCCCGAACAGGGCGAGCGCGGGAATGCCGAGCTGCGCCGCCAGGTGGGTCGGGCCGGTATCCGCGCCGACAAAGAGCCTGCCTGTGGAGACGATCATCGCGAGGTCTTCGAGCGACTCGATGTACCGGCCCCCCACCCTGGTGAACGCTGCCCGCTCCGCCGCATCGAATCGCTCAAGCTCCGCCTCGCCCGCAACAACAATGGCCGGCTCGCCTGAATCCCGGAGTGTCTGGACCAGCGATGCCCATCGCTCCATGGGCCAGCGCTTGCTTTCGCCGCCTGCGCCGACATGGCAGACGATCGGCCCGGCCGGGTTCTCGCGAATGGGGACCGCGCTGCGTGTCGCAACACCCTCTCGCACCCATAACGCCGTGCGTGAAGCCGAGCCCGGCGGGCCAACGGTCTCGATGGCCGCACCTGGAAACTCGGCCGCGGCGGAGGCGAGCCACGCGCGCCCGGCCGCGGTGGTGTCATCGGCCAGGAAGCTGATGATGCGTGTTGGCGGCCGCACTCCCCACTCCGCAACGCGCGGCGCTACTGAGGAGCCTCCCGCCCCCGCCCACCAGCGCGACAGCCGGGGCTGGTCGATCCCGCCCGGAAGCGCGAGAAGCGACCCCGGCGCGCATTCGATCCACTTTGCCGCCAGCTTGGCCTTGGCGTCGTGCGAGACGGCGATGACCAGCGTGCCGGCGCGACCAAGCGCACGCAGCAACGGCCACAGCAGCACCCAGTCACCCAGTGCGCCCGCGTGCATCACCCACACCACTGCTCGTGCATCGGGCGAGCTCACAGCAGTTGCCTCATCGCCGCCCGCTCCGCGCGGATGACCGCCTGCGCAGTTACCCCCAGCTCGCCCGCGACTTCGCTCACTGTTCGCGGCGGCCGCGCATCCCAGCCCAGCCGCGCGATCAGCACTTCACGGCCGCGCCCCTTGACGGTTTCGATCCGTTCGCGTGCGCCCGGCGCCGGCTCCAGCCATGTGGTCCAGGGAGTGAGCGTGGTCCAGATGTGATCCAGCCGCGCGTGTGAGGGCGCGGGGCGAGCCAGGCTGCGGGCGGCATGCTGCACAAGCTCGTGCGGATGCTCCTCTGCCCACCTCGCCGCGGCACGGCTCATCGACAGTCCCGCCGGCGCCGCCAGTCATCCGCCCTTGAAGGGGTCGTGCCGGTCAGCGGCTTCAAACACCGCCGCGGCCAGCACCGTGCAGATGTCCACGGCGAGCGCACCGGAGAACGCCGGGAGCGGCCTGCCAAGCTGCGACTCCACCGTCCGCAGCAGCAGCCCGAGCTGCGAGCGAACCAGCTCCGCCTTGATTCGCGCCGCCCAGCGGAGTCGCGTTTCGATCCAGTCGATCCCGCGCGAGCCCGCGGGAAGCGCTGCGCCGCGCGGCATCTTCTTCTTGGGTGAAGCTGCTTCGCACAGGATCGACGGCGATGGTCCAAGCGCCGCGATCGCCCGCGATGCTTCAAAGCGCAGCAGCGCGTACGCCGCGCCAAGTGTCCGCTCCTTCGCCGCGGCGGGCTCCGCTGCCTCGGCTTGTTCGATGAGTTCGGCAAGCGTGTGCGGGAGCGGCCTTCCGAGCCCCTGCGTCGCCGCCCCCGAGCCGAGCAGTTCGGCCGCCGCGGCGGGCTTGGCGAAATCTGGACGTGCCGGCGCGGTGAGGTTCAGCCCCTTCAGTCGTCGCGCCCTTTCCGATGCCACCATGCGGTACACGCTCGCGCGGCTCCGTCCGGCGGAAGCCGCCAGATCACGTGCGCGGCCGCCGCGGCGATACTCCGTCACCGCCGCAGCGCGCATCCCGGTGCGCAGCGCTTTCCGCGATGCAAACAGTGGAACTTTGGCAGCACGATCTGCATCAAGAATGGCCCGCCGCACCGCGCCCACGCTCCGACCCACACGCGGCGCAAGCCGCTGGGCGATGCGCGCCGGCGACCACGCCAGCAATCGGTGATACCGCGCAGCGCGTCGGTACAGACGCGATGTCAGTTGATCGCCAACGCGTGAGAATGCGCCGGCCTTCTCTAGAGCCAGCGTGTGCGTCCTTTCAAAGGCCTGGATCGTCTGGATGTTGAACAGTGAGCGGTGGGGCGCGGCCCGCTTCCCCGCGGCCCGCTCCACCACGACACGCCGCGAGAACAACCCGAGCACGCGATACCGGTCCAGCGTCTGTCGTGAGACATGCCACCGCGCACACAACTCCTCGACCGTCACCCATCTCGATGGCGCTGGCTGTTTCAGCAGTGCCTCGCTCTCGTGGCCGGCGGCGCTCAAGAGCTGTATCAATGCCGCGAGGTCGTGCTGCAGGTCCTTGCCGTGGACGGCGCCCGAAAGCTCCGGGTCCTGCCGCTCGCTCCGATACCCCGTTACGCGGAAGACTACCCACTCCACCGGCCACTCGCGCTCCGGTTCATAGTCCGTGAGGAGCTGGAGCGCAAGCTCCTCGGCGCGGCCGAGCTGGCGGTGCGAAGCATCCGCCGGCTGGAAGCGCAGTTGCCGCGCAAGCTCTCGCAGTGCGGGTGTTCGAGGCTCGGGCAGGCGCGGCATCGCAACAAGGGTATCGAGGCACCGGGGGCCGCTTTGCTCAGATCCCCGCCCCATCCCCCAGCCAGTCGATGTTTGGCGTAGCGGCCTTTGCGGGCCCTGGTTTGGATGCGGGAAGAACTGCTGCCGGCGCGGCCCCTGCCCGCGGCTTCACCGCAACGTTGGGACGCAGTGTGAGGTCGGCGCGAGTCTGCTGCACCACATGCCCGGGCGGAACAGACGATGTGACAAACACACCGCCCGCGATCACGCAGTCATCCCCGATCACCGTGTCGCCACCCAGGATGACCGCACCGGCATAGATGTTCACCCGGTCGCCAATGGTGGGATGCCTTTTGATTCCCCGGATCGCGCGCCCGCGTTCATCCTTGGGGAACGACCGTGCACCGAGCGTCACGCCCTGATAGACCTTGACCAGCTTCCCGATGATACTCGTCTCGCCGATCACCGTGCCCGAGCCGTGGTCGACAAAGAACGATTCGCCGATTCTCGCGCCCGGGTGGATATCAATCCCCGTGCGTGAGTGTGCCTGCTCGGCGATCAGCCGCGGCAGAAGCGGTACGCCCAGGCGATACAACTCGTGCGCGATCCGGTGTGCGAACACCGCATCCATTCCCGGATAGCACAGGATGACCTCATCGGTGTGCTCCGCGGCGGGGTCACCGTCAAAGGCTGCTTGTACATCGAGCGCGATCATCTCGCGGACCTGCACCAATCGATCAAAGAACTCGTGGACAACATAGACAGGAAAGCCCCTTGTATCAGGGATGCTTTCGCCAGCCCGCTGCGGATAGCGGAGCACTCCGGCAACCTCCTGATGGAGGATCGCGGCCGCGGTCCTGACCAGCCCGAGCACGTGCTCGGCCTGCTGATCATCGGCCACGGGGGAAAGCTCAAAGAACCCCGGGAAGACCATGAGCCGAACGGTTTCGACAAACTCTCGAATCCTCGAGAGATCCGCCGCGCGGAGGCCCGCCGCGGCGTGGGCCGGGGAGTCGCCGCCGGATGGACCTGAACGAAGCCGGGTCAACTCCAAAGCCTTGATTGAGCGCGTGAGGCGGTCGGCAACCGAAAGAAGTTCCGCATCCAAGGGGTTCGAAGGCCCGTATGGGGTCATGATCGGCTCGATTCAGGGGCGAGGGAAGATTGGGTCGATTACGGTATCGACCCGGAATCATCTCCGCTCTATCGCCCTGAAAGGGCGGAGGGGGTTGACGACCAGCCTCGGGCCCGGTACAACCTTGCCCGTTCCTTTAGGAGTTTCTTATGCAGACGAGCCCCGCTTCCCGTCGTTTGATTGTCGCCGCGGTCCTTGCTTGCGGGCTGGCCGGCTTCGCCGGGTGCTCGTCGTCCCGCTATGACGAGATCAAGGCGGACCCGACGCCGAATCTCGACACGCTGTACCAGCGTCCCGAAGATATCGACAACTCCATGACCGTGACGTTCGATGAGAATCTGCGCATGCTGAATCAGGACATGGGCCGGTTCTGGCTGACCGACCGCCCCAGCCGTTTGACACGCGAGCCGATTCCCGTCCCGTGATCGCGGCCCATCGCGCTGAACTGATCTCAAAAAGCAAGACGGCCCGGGTGATGCCCGGGCCGCTTTTCGTTTTGGTGCGCCGTCGAATGTGCGATCACTTCGAGGTGTACTGCCCGCGTTCGACCCGTTTGAACAGGCTGGAATGATTGATCAGAGTCTGATTGACGATCGTGCGGAACGAGGGGGAAGTGGTCTTGTATCCCGCTTCCTGAACCTTTGCGGAGGCATCGGTGACGGACATCGTCTTGCCCTTGAGCATCAAGTGCAGCGCTTCGGAGAGGCTGTGCTCGTTCTTGGCGCGACGGCGACCGGAGGGCATGCCTCCGCCGCGACGGCCACTGATCTCGCCGCCAGATTCTTCGATTTCGCGCTCAAGCTTGTTGAGCTTGGTGATCAAGGTGTTGCGCTTCTTGACCAGCTTCGAGACCGACCGCTGCCTGCGAGAAATCTCGGCCTGAAGATCCGCGACTGAGAGGCGACCAAGCGTTGCTGTCCGAGCCATATCCATTCCCTTTCGAATGTCGTTCCAACGGCAACTTCCGCAACTTGGTGGAGAAGTGCCAAAATTTCCACATATCTGAGGAGACAAGCTACTTGAATCAATGGTAGAGACGTTTTGCGTTGCACGCAATCGGATGTGAGGGTGTTGATAGCGGATATGTGTTCGGGCTTCGTCAGTTAGGAGTTTCTCCCGGTGGGGTTCCGAGCAGCCGGACCTCCATCTGCGGAAACGGAATGTTGATCTTCGCGGCTTCGAGGTGCTTCTTCACAGCCTCCGTGATCGCCTGCTTCCGAACTATAAACTCCGTTGGGATCACCCAGCCGCTCACACGCCAGTTCACGCTCGATGCGCCGAGATCATTGAGAACCACCTCCGGGGGTGGCTCTGCAAGCAGCCCCGGAACCGATTTCACCGCCTCCATCAGCGCGCGCCGTGTGACCGCGGTGTCCGCGGCATAAGCCACGCCGACGGCCACATCCGCCCGGCGGCGGGGGTTGTGCGTGAAGTTCTCGATCACCGAGCCAAACACCTGGCTGTTGGGCATGATGATCCGGCGGAAGTCCGGGGCATTGAGCTTGACATTGAACAACTCGATCTCATATACCGTGCCCAGGACCGTACCGATCTGAATGAAGTCGCCCACCTTGAACGGCCGCAGCATCAGCAGCATGACGCCCGCGGCGAGATTGGACAGACTTCCCTGGAGCGCGAGGCCGATCGCCAGGCCCGCCGCGCCCACCATCGCCGCGAGGCTGGTGGTGTTTACTCCGAACACCCCCAGGCACGCGACCAGGCCCATCACCAGGACGATCCACCTGACAAGGTTTCCCAGAAATCGTCCAAACGTCTGGTCGATGCGGGGGCGATTTAGCGCGCGGTGCACGGCCACGCGCAGCCAGGAGGCGATGATCCACGTCACGATCAGGACGATCAGGGCGCCGAGGATCTTCAGTCCCCAGTCAAGAGCCAGTTGGCGCAGGATGTCTGTGTGCCAGTGCGGGTCGAGTAGCGAGTGCGCAGCGGGTGCGGGTGGCCCCAGAACCTCCTGCGTCGGGACGGTGGTAGATTGCATCGCAAGCAGCGGAAGCGGGATCGACATGCGCAAACTCCTGTGAGCAGCAGGGTATGTGGCCGCAATGCGCTCCGCGACCGCTTGAGGCCGGACTCGGGCTCAATCCCGCATGCCCCAGATGTGGCGCAGCGCGCCGAGCATCCGGTCAATGGTGGGCCTGTCGAGCCCGCGATGCTCCATGACGGTCCGCGCCAGCGCGATGCCCGCCTCGCCCTCTTCAAAGATCACCTGGTTCGCGCCCGCGGCCTGAAGAACCTCCCGCTCGCCCAGGTACCGCGCCCGCACGGTGATATGCACATCCGCATTCAGTTCGCGCGCGGCACGCACAACCGGGGCGCGGCTGGAGGAGTGTGGAAGCGTGACAACAAAGTGCACCGCGCGCCGCACACCCGCCTGATCCAGCACCGCCGAGTTGGTCGCGTCGCCGTAGATCGCGCTATGCCCCGATTTGGTAAGCGACTCCACCGTCGTGAGGTTCATCTCGATAATGACCGTGTGGAAGCCCGCATCGCGCAAGAGCGCATCCACGACGCGCCCCACAGGGCCGTGCCCCACGATGACCGCCAGCGGCTTCTCCGCCGCGGCGATCGTGGGCTGCGAGACGGCGTTGAGTGCGATGGTGCGGCGCTCCGAGCGGGCGTTGAGCATGCGCCACAGCCGCGGTCGCCTTCGCAGCGCAGCCTCAATCGGGTCGAGCATCCGGAACACCAATGGGTTCAGCGTGATCGAGACCATCGCCGACGCCACCAGCACCTGCTCACCCGCACTGGGCAGCAGTTGGTGCTTTGTAGCGACCTGCCCGAGGATGAAGGAAAACTCTCCGATCTGCGCAAGGCCGATCGCAACCGTGAGCGCGGTGCGCACCGGATACCCAAGCAGCGCGACAATGGCCATCGCCGCGAGCGGCTTGGCGATCAGGACAATACTCAGCCCCGCCACAACCAGCAGCGGATCGGTGATCAGGAACGAAGGGTCAAACAGCATCCCCACCGACACAAAGAAGAGCACCGCGAAGGCATCCCGCATCGGCAGCGCATCCGCCGCGGCCTGATGGCTCACCGGCGACTGCGCCACGACCATGCCCGCAAGGAACGCGCCAAGCGCAACCGACGCATCGAACAGCACCGCCGACCCAACTGCGATCGCCACCGACAGCACCAGCACCGTGAGCGTGAACAGCTCGCGGGAGCGCAGCTTGGCAACCTGCGCAAGGATCCACGGAACGATCTTTGACCCCGCGATCAGCACGATCAGCACCAGCGCCGTCAGCTTGACGATCGCCCATCCGATCGACATCAGCACCGAAGGCGGGGGCGAGGCATCGATCGCTTCGCCGCCGGGCATCGGCCGGAGCGCCAGCAGCGGCACCAGCACCAGCGCCAGAACCGTGAAAATGTCTTCCACGATCAGCCAGCCGACCGCAGCATGGCCGTGAGAAGAGTTCAGCATGTCCCGGTCCATCAGCACGCGGAGCAGCACCACGGTGCTCGCCACCGCCATCGACATGCCCAGGATCATCCCCGCGCGGAGCGGCCACCCAAAGAAATGAAACACCACCATGCCGACAACTGTCGCTGCCACGCTCTGCACGATCGCCCCGGGGATCGCGATGCCCTTGACGGCGAGCAAGTCTTTCAGATGAAAGTGCAGCCCCACCCCGAACATCAGCAGGATGACCCCGATCTCGGCGAGCTGCTTCGCAAGATCGACATCGCCCTTGAAGCCCGGCGTGTACGGCCCGATCACCACACCCGCAAGGAGATAGCCAACGATCGGCGAAAGCCCGATCCGCTGGGTGATCAGCCCCAGCACCCAGGCCGCGGCAAAGCCCGCCGCGATCGTGTTCAGCAGAGGCAGATCATGCATGCCCTGAGCTTACCCGCGGCGGGACCGCGGGCTACTACGATCGGCCATGCCCTTTGCCACAGTCCCCGAGGTCCTTGACGATGTCCGCGCTGGCCGCATGGTCATCCTGACCGATGATGAGAAGCGAGAGAACGAGGGCGACCTGGTGCTTGCTGCCGAGCACATGACCCCGGAAGCCGTCACGTTCATGCTCACCGTTGCCCGGGGCTATATGTGCCTCTCAATGACCGAGGCCGATTGCGATCGCCTCGAGCTCACCCCGCAGGCCGCGGTGAACACCACCGTTCGCGGCACCGCGTTCACCGTCTCCATCGACGGCCACCCCAAGCACGGCTTCACCACCGGCGTCTCCGCCCGTGAGCGGGCAAAGTGCATCCGGATGGCGATCGACCCGCAGTGCCACACCGACGACTTTGTCCGACCCGGCCACATCAACCCTCTTCGCTCACGCGATGGTGGGGTGCTCGTCCGCACCGGCCAGACCGAGGGCTCCATCGACCTCTGCCGGCTCGCCGGGCTCTATCCCGCCGCCGCGATCATCGAGATCATGCGCGATGACGGGGAGATGGCCCGCGTGCCGGACCTTGAGAAGCTCGCAGTGGCGCACAACCTCAGGATGTGCTCGGTTGCGCAGCTCATCGAGTACCGGCTCGCGCGGGAGTCGCTGGTGAAGCGGCTCGCGCCCGCCGCGGGCACGCTGCTCCGCACCGGCCTTGGCGAGTTCCGGCTGTTCGCGTTTGAGTCGCTTGTCGACCCGATGCCCCACGTCGCGCTGTGCGTGGGCGATGTGGGCGGCCCGGGCACAGCCTCGGCCGAGCCCACGCTCGTGCGCGTGCACAGGCGCGACCTTCTGGGCGACATCTTCATGGATCTCGATTCTTCTCCGGAGGGCGCCACCGGCCAGACCCTGCACGCTTCCATGCGCGCGATTCAGCAGGCCGGCCGCGGCGTGGTGCTGTATCTCCGCCCCGGCGGGGTCGAGTCGGGCGATGCCAGGCTGACGCAGCGCCTCAGCGCTGTGCGAACCAATCGTCGGGATGATGCCGATGACCCCAACCTGACCGCGCCCGGCAACGCTGTCCCCAGCGCAGTGCGGGAGATCGGTGTCGGGAGCCAGATCCTGCGCGATCTGGGCCTCAGCAAGCTGCGGCTGCTGACCAATCACCAGACCGACTGGCCGGGCCTTGATGCCTACGGGCTTGAGGTCGTTGAGCGAGTCCCGATAGTGAAGTGAGGCTGCGGGCGCGGCGTGCCCGGATGCGACCGGTGTACAACGATCCGCTCGTGTTATCGGCTGTTGTGTACTCGAGTCGTACACCCCACCATCGCTGTTTGCCCGGACGTTGCTGAAGCCGATGCGGCCCGGCGTCGATGTGCATCACACTGCTCCAAGTTTGCGCAGAGCAGAAGGAAAAAGCACGCATATGCGCCGGGCATTCACTCTTGTCGAACTCGTGGTCGTGATCGTCGTCCTGGCCATCCTTGCTGGCGCGGCGATCGTCCGCTATTACGACTACGGCGACAAGGCGAAGGAATCTGCCGACCTGGGTTCACTCGGCGCGATCAACGAAGCGCTGAACCAGCAGTACCTCGCCCACCGTCTGCACGATGTCGCCGCGCCGAGCTGGATCACACTCCCGGCGCACGTTGCGCCCGCGCTGCAGTTTGATGCGCTGCCCAATGGCATCACGATCGAGGGCGCGCAGTTTGTCGACCAGCGCGGCCTCCGCTACGACCTGACCCCCGAAACCGCAACCTCCCCAGCCCGCATCGCAGTCGGCGCGACCGTCAGCGGCGGCGCGGGCAGTCCTGGCGCGCCGGCTTCCGGCGGTGCTGGCGGCGGCGGCGGAGGTGGCGGCGGTGGGACCTCCGGCGGTATCGCCGCGATGCCGATCGCGCTTGCCCCAGGTCTGTTGGCGATCGTGCTGCTCATGCGGCCGCGGCGGCCCGGTGCTGCAGCCTGATGCTCCGCCGCGCACCCGTCACCTTTGGCGTGGCTATCGCTGCACTCTTCGCAACGCTGCTGCTCGGCGACTCGTCGGTGGGCTCGCAGCCAATGCTCAGTTGGCTCGTTCACGCCGATGCGTGGCATCTGCTGACCGACTTGGTGCCGTGGCTCATCCTCGGAGCATGGTTGGAGGAGCGGACAACTCCGGCGCGATGGCTGTTCTGGACTTCGATGGGCGTTGCGCTCACGATCAGCCTCCACGGCGAGCTCTACCCGCAGCACGCAGCGGTCTACGGCCTGAGCGCGGTGAACTACACCCTCGCCTTCGCAGCGCTCATCGCCTGGCCCGGCCAGCAGCAGGTCCGAACCGATCCGCGGCGATGGTCCATCCTGCTGCTCTTGACAGCCATCCTCATTGAAGAGCTGCTGCATGGTGAATCGGCGTGGCGCACACTCGTGTCCCAATCCGGGCCCGGCACGCGCTTCGTGACGATCGACCACGTCGCCACAACACCGCTGCTGCACGCCGCGGCGGCGATGCTGGGGGGATTGTTGGGCCTGGCCCCGGGACTGGGGAGTGCGCGGCATGGACCGAAGCGAGTTGGCGGGACGTCAGAACCGGCCGCGGTGGCGTGCCGATAAGCGCTGCATGGAAGCAGCACTCTCTGCCATCAGCCAGGCGACGTATCAGTCCCAGGTGTCGTACGCCGTCGCCGCGAAGGCGATCGACGCGATGCGCCAGGAAGGCGGCGCAGCGCTCGCGCTGCTCAAGGGCGCTGCGCAGGTGCAGTCCCAGGCGGTCGGCCGGAGCAATGCAGGCGTCGCCGCGGCGGTCGAGGAACTGTCGAAGATGACCGACGAGAACGGCCGGCTCGATGTGACGGCCTGATTCGCGAAACACAAGCAAACTGAAGCGGAGCCCGCGCGACGGGTACCATCGACCGAGGCCGGTGCTGTCGTCGTACTTCGGCGGTGTCGGCGCTCCGGAGACCACTGCGCGTGCGGCAACGATTTCTGAACTTCCTGGAGACCATCCGCTCGAACTACTGGTTCGTGCCGGGGATGGTACTCGTTGCGATGGTGATCGCGGCCGAGGGGCTCATCCGGATCGACCGCCTGCTGATCGACTCGGCCAAGGACCTGCCGGATTGGGTTCCGCAGTTGCGGCCGGGCGTTGCCGAGCAGATGCTGCTGACGATTGCGAACGCGTCGGTTGCGCTCGCATCGCTGGTGTTCTCGATCACGCTGATCGTGCTGACGCTGACGGCCGGGAACTATGGGCCGCGGCTTATCCGTCGATTCCTGAGCGATACGCCGACGCAGGTGGTGCTCGGGCTGTACACCGGCACGCTGGTGTACTGCCTGCTGGTGCTGCGATCGACAGCGGCGGTCGGGGATGAACGGTTCATCCCGCAC
This sequence comes from Phycisphaerales bacterium, assembly GCA_038247555.1. Lineage (GTDB taxonomy): Bacteria > Planctomycetota > Phycisphaerae > Phycisphaerales > UBA1924 > JAHBXL01. Next base: position 12,486 of record JBBRUT010000063.1, read on the forward strand.
CTGGCGGTGCTGGGCGCGATGGTGCTGGCGATCGCCGATGTAATGATGCTCACGTATTTCGTGAATCACATGAGCGGGTCGATCCACGCGACCAACATGATCTGGAGTGTGACGGACGAGCTCGATTCGGCGATCAAAGAGCTCTTTCCTCAGGAACTCGGCGAAGATGAGCGCGAGGTGGCGCTGCCGCGCGGATCAACGTGCCCCGAGACAAAGCCGTGGATGCTCGAAGCCTCCCGCGCGGGATATCTGCGGGGTGTTGATGCTGATGGGCTGATGCGATTGGCCAAGGAGCATGACCTGGTGATCAGCATGCCGCGGATCGGGACGTTTGTCGGGCCGGTGCCGGTGGCGAAGGTCTGGCGTGCGACAGAGCCGGATGACGAGCTCACCGACGAACTGCGTGTACAGTTCATGATCGGGCAGTCGCGCACAGCGTTGCAGGATGTTGTGTACTCTCTGGACCGGCTGGTCGAGATGGCCGCGAGGGCGCTTTCGCCGGGCGTGAACGATCCATTTACAGCGTTGACGTGCATCGATCACTTCGAGCTCGCGTTCTCAAGACTCGCGAAGCGGCAGTTCCCGTCGGCCGAGCGGTTCGATGATGAGGATCGACTCCGGATCATCACCGACCCCGTGACCTTCGATCATCTGCTGAAGCGGACGTTTGATCCGATTCGCCAGTATGGGTGCGGGCAGATGCTGGTTTCGCGGCGGCTTCTTGAGGTGTTGGGGACGATCGTGCGGCACGCGCGGTCGGCGGAGCATCGTGATGCCGCGCTCGGTGCGGCGATGCGGGTGTGGCAATCGTGCAGCCGGGCCCAGGCCGATGACCCGCTGCTGCCGGACCTCGAGGCGTTGTATCAGGACGTCATCGGGGCGGGCGAGCCGAAGCCGCAGACCGCCTGATCACCTACTATCTCCGCATGGCTCGTGGGCATGAGTCAACCTCGCCTTCACGCCCCGCCGGGGGCTCGCGCTCGCCGCGGCTGGCGGGATGCAGGACGCGCAAGGAGGAAGCGGTCACATCAGCGTATGGCGACGCATGGCGACCCTCCTGCCAATCCGGCAGACTGACCGCCACCCAAGCCGGGGAGTCTCGCGCGCAGGATTCAAGAAGCCTGTTCTGTCGTCTGAGAACCAGCCTCGGTCGCCAAGCACTTGTTGCTTCTGCTGCACGTAAGCAGGATGGCAGCGCGTGAATAGAGCGATCTGTCCGCGGCGGCTGGCGCGCCGCTTGCAGAGGGACTGGCACGAACTTGGTGCCGGGCGGGATGAGTACTGAATACGGGGCCACGAAGCCCCTTCACCCGTTCGCTCGGCACCTCCCTTCGATGGGTGGAGGTTTCGACGATGCGACCAGACCGCTTCACAACACTCGCTCAGCAGGCCCTCGCCGATGCTCAGTCCGATGCGCTCTCGCGGCAGAACCCTGAGGTCAACGGCCTCCATTTGCTCGCCGCGATGCTCAAGGAGAAGGGCGGCGGTGGGGGGGCGGCATGGTCGCTGATCGACAAGGTCGCGGGCAACGCCGCGCGTGTCGCGCAGCTTGTCGAGACCGAGCTGGGGCGGTTGCCCAAGACCAGCAGCGGCGCGGGGCAGGCGGGGCGCGCGCTCATGGACATTCTCGGCCGCGCAGAGCAGGAGACCAAGAAGCTCGGCGACTCCTATGTCTCGACCGAGCACCTCTTGCTTGCGATCGCGGATGCGAGCGGTCCGGCAAAGGACCTTCTGAGCACCGTGGGCGGCGCGGACCGCAAGCGCCTCGAGCAGGCGATCAAGCAGATCCGCGAATCGTCGGGCGTGCAGAACGTCACCGACCAGAACGCCGAGAGCCAGTACGAGGCGCTCAAGAAGTACTCGATCGACCTGACCGAGAAGGCCCAGCAGGGCAAGCTCGACCCCGTGATCGGCCGCGATGAAGAGATCCGCAGGTGCATCCAGGTGCTCAGCCGGCGCACCAAGAACAACCCCGTGCTCATCGGCGAGCCCGGCGTCGGCAAGACCGCCATCGCCGAGGGGCTCGCGCTCCGCATCATCAACGGCGACTGCCCGGAATCCATGCGCGATGTCCGCGTCGTCGCCCTCGACGTCGGCCAGCTTCTCGCCGGCGCGAAGTATCGCGGCGAGTTTGAAGAGCGACTGAAGGCTGTCCTGCGCGAAGTCCAGGCCAGCAAGGGACAGATCATTCTGTTCATCGATGAGCTGCACACCATCGTCGGCGCGGGCGCGGCCGAAGGCGCAGTCTCCGCGGGCAACCTGCTCAAGCCTGCGCTTTCCCGAGGCGAGCTTCGCTGCATCGGCGCAACAACGCTGGATGAGTACCGCAAGCACATCGAGAAAGACCCCGCGTTTGAGCGGCGGTTCCAGCCGGTGTATGTCGATCAGCCCAGTGTCGAGGAAACCGTCGCGATCCTCCGTGGCCTGAAGCCCCGATACGAGGCCCATCACGGCGTGCGGATTCTCGATGGGGCGATTCTGGCCGCGGCACAGCTCAGCAATCGCTACATCGCTGACCGCTTTCTTCCCGACAAGGCGATCGACCTTATCGATGAGGCCGCGAGCAAGCTGCGGATGGAGAACGACTCGATGCCGGGCGAGCTCGATGAGCTGCGCCGGCGCATCATGCAGCTCGAGATCGAGCGCGAAGCGGTCAAGCTCGAAGTGACGGAGCGACGAAGCGACGGAGCGACGAAGGACGGAAGCAAGCGAGAGCTCGATCGCATCGAACGCGAGCTCTCCGAGCTTCAGGAAAAGAACCGTGCCCTAACCGGTCGCTGGGAAGCCGAGAAGAAGGACCTCGACGCCGTCAAGCACGTCAAGGAGCAGATCGACGCGAAGAAGGTTCAGCTCGAGCAGGCGCAGCGCCGCGGCGATCTGGAGACCGCCGCGCGCATCCAGTACGGGGAGATCCGCGAGTTGGAGAAGCGGCTGACCGAGGCCGAGGCCGCAATGGCGCAGCGCGAGGCGAGCGGCAACGCGCTGGTAAAGGAAGAAGTCGATGCCGAGGCGGTCGCCGGGATCGTCGCCAAGTGGACGGGCATCCCGATGTCGCGGCTTGTCGAGGGGGAGCGCGAGAAGCTCATCCGCATGGAGGAGCAGCTCGCCAAGCGCGTCATCGGGCAGGATGAGCCGTTGAAGGCGGTGTCGAATGCCGTCCGCCGCGCACGCTCAGGGCTGGGTGACCCGAACCGGCCGATCGGCAGCTTCCTGTTCCTTGGGCCCACGGGCGTCGGCAAGACCGAGACGTGCAAGGCGCTGGCCGAGTTCCTCTTCGATACTGAAGACGCGATGATCCGTATTGACATGAGCGAATACATGGAGAAGCACGCGGTATCGCGCATGATCGGTGCGCCCCCGGGCTACGTCGGCTACGACGAGGGCGGCGCGCTGACCGAAGCGATCCGCCGCCGTCCGTACGCCGTCGTGCTGCTGGATGAGATCGAGAAGGCGCACCCGGATGTATTCAACATCCTTTTGCAGGTGCTCGACGATGGTCGCCTGACCGATGGCCAGGGTCGCACGATCGACTTCAAGAACACCATCATCGTGATGACCAGCAACGTCGGCAGCCAGCAGATCCAGGAGATGGCCGACACCGGCGCGGAAGACTGGGAGATCGAGGCCGCGGTTCGCGAGTTGCTCCGCCGCGGGCCGAATGCCATCGCCATGGAGAAGATGGGCCGCGCGGCGGGCGCGCCGAGCCAGCTCACCGAGGCTCTGTCGGGCATGGTCGGCGGCTTTATGCGGCCCGAGCTGCTCAACCGCATCGATGAGGTCGTGGTCTTCCATCGCCTGAAGCGAGAGGACCTGGGTCACATCGTGAACATTCAGCTGGAGCGGCTGCGAAAGCGGCTGGCCGAGCGCGAGATGACCCTTGAGCTGACCGCTGCGGCCAAGGCGCAGCTCGCCGATGAGGGCTGGGACCCGGCGTTCGGGGCGCGGCCGCTGAAGCGGGCGATCCAGGCCCGCATCGAGAACCCGTTGGCGACGCGGATCCTGCAGGGCGAGTTTGGCCCGGGGGATGGGATCCGAGCGGACTACCAGGGCAAGAGCTTTACCTTCGAGAAGTGACACCCGGCGCGCTGCCGAATGCGTTTGTGCTGAATAGGATCGGACCCACGATGGAACGTTCATCGCGGGCTTTGCTCCATTCATTCACGCACAGAACTGCAATGGCACACGGCCCATCCATTCGCCCCGAGGAAATCGGCACACCACAACCTGTGGATGCGCTCCTCCGCCCTCTCCGGCGGTTCATGCGCTTCGAGGCCGCCGGCGGCGTTCTGCTCTTGCTTGCATCGGTCGCCGCGATGGTGTGGGCCAACTCGATGTACGGCCACGGGTATCACCATCTGTGGCACGAAACCAAGCTCTCGTTCAAGATCGCGGACTTCGGGATCGCCTGGTCGCTCGGCCACTGGATCAACGACCTCCTGATGGCGGTCTTCTTCCTCGTCGTCGGCATGGAGATCAAGCGCGAACTGCTCATCGGTGAACTTGCTTCCGTGCGCCGCGCGGCTGTGCCGATCTTCGCCGCGATCGGCGGAATGGTTGTCCCCGCGGCGGTCTACGCCGCGTTCACCTGGGGCAAGCCCGAGATCCTCGGCTGGGGTGTGCCCATGGCCACCGACATTGCCTTCGCGCTCGGTGCGCTGGCGATCCTTGGCAGCCGCGTGCCCTTCGGGCTGCGCGTGTTCCTGGCCTCGCTGGCCATCATCGACGACTTGGGCGCGCTGCTGGTCATCGCGGTCTTCTACACCGAGGATCTTCAGTTCACGTATCTCGGCGCGGCCGGCGTTGTCGTACTCATCCTCATCGGCCACAACGCGATCGGTGTGCGCAAAGCGCACGCGTATTTCCTCTGGGGGATCGTGCTCTGGTATCTGGTATACAAGTCCGGCGTTCATGCCACCATCGCCGGTGTCATGCTCGCGGCCACCATCCCCGCACGAACAAGGATCGACGGGCAGGGATTCATCCTCGGCGTGCGATCACTGACCGATGAGTTTGTGCGCGCCGGAGGTCATGAGGTCTATGTCGTAACCAACGCCAAGCAGCAGGGTGTCATCAAGACCATGCAGGTCTACTGCGAGCGTGCCCAGACCCCGCTCCAGCGGCTGGAGTATGGGCTGCTCCCATGGGTGTCATTCTTCATCGTCCCGATCTTCGCGCTCGCCAACGCGGGCGTCGTCATCGGCGGCGGTGGTCATGCGATTCCATCCGCGGCGGATGCGGCCGCTGCCGTCGACCCCGCCGGCGCAACCAGCCAGGGGCTCATGTCGATGCTCACCGAGCCGAAGTCTCTCGGCATCATCGGCGGTCTCGTCGTCGGAAAGCCGATTGGCATCTTCTTCGCGACCTGGCTCGCGGTGAAACTCGGGATCGGTACGCTGCCCCGCGGCGTCAACTGGCGTCACCTGCTCGGTGCAGGATTCCTCGGCGGCATCGGCTTCACAATGTCGCTGTTCATCGCCGCGCTTGCTTTCCCGGAGCCGGAGCAGCTCAACATCGCCAAGGCGGCCGTGCTGCTGGCCTCAATCCTTGCCGGCGTGTGCGGGTTTGCGGTCCTGATGACGGGCAAAAAGGCCGCGCAGAGCGATAACGAGAATGGGAACGGGCACTGAGCTTCTGTTCGCGCCCGCGGGCTCAATAGGCGTTGCGCTTGCGCAGCAGCCCTTGCGAGCGCGGATCGAGCGAGGTTCGGGCAAGGAGCTTGGCGATGCGTTCACCTGCCCGGCCGTCGCCATAGGTTTTCGATGGTTGCAGCCTTGATGCGCTCCGCGCACGCATCACCGCCGCAGCGAGCATGTCGAGGCTCTTCAGCTTGATGTCGGCCACATTGCCTGTGCGTTCGCGCCCATCCTGCCGAGGTCCGATGTTCACCACGCGGACGCCTAGCGCCGCCGCTTCGATCAACCCCGCCGAAGAGTTGCCCACCAGCACGCCGCGCACCGCAGCGAGCCGCTTGAGCAGCGCGATAAACTCAGCACGCGGGAGGTGGTCGAGTGTCTCCCACTGGGCGGATTCGCCGCGCCCCGATGCCCCGGCACGAACAGCCTCGATGATCTCCCGCCCGGGGTCGTGATTCGGCGCGAGCCAGAGTGTCGCGTACGAGCCCGCTACGCCCGCGGCAGCCGACGCCAACTTCTTCTCCTCCGCCACGCTCAACCCCGAGGGATGCAGCAGCATGACGACCCGCGGATCTCCGAACTCGGCCGCGGCGACATCGTCCATGGGCTTGATGTCGCGCAGTCCGTCGATCGCCGGAGATCCGACCACGTGAACAAGCTCGGGCTGCTCGCCCATTCGCACAATGCGCTCGGCAGATTGCTTCGTCGCCGCGAGGTGCAGGTGTGAGAGTTTGGTGATGGCGTGCCGCATCGCCGATGAGGCGATGCCCTCTGCCCGGTCGCCGCCATGGATGTGCGCGACCGCAAGCCCGCCAACGCTCGCCGCGCTCGCGCCGGCAAACGCCTCAATCCGGTCCCCCAGCACGACAACCCAGTCCGGCTTGATACGGGAAAACGTACGCGCGAAACCTTCCACGCCGCGGCCAAGCGATGCAGCATCGGCCGCACGGGTCACTTCCTTGCCTGTAGCTGCGCGCTGCATCGGCAC
>JBBRUT010000064.1:0-18429 GCA_038247555.1 Phycisphaerales bacterium
CGCAGCTCGATCGATGATTTCGCGGCCAAAGTACTGCGACGTGAAGGCTTCGCCGTGCTGGAGCCACATCGAGGCATGCCAAGGCGCGGCCACGGCTATCGAGACGACGACTGCAACTGGGAGCCATCCGATCCATCGCGCGCGACCAACTGTGCAGAGCCATGCGCCGAGCAGAGGAACGGCAAGCAGGGGCACGAGAGGCTTCACCAACAGCGCAAGTCCCAGCCAGATCCCGCTGACCGCAATGAGTCTGGCCGAGCCGGCAGCGTGGGCAGCGACAACCGAACAGGCCGCGAGGGTCAGAAAGAGCGTCATCCACAGGTCCAGCGAGAATGCATGGCTGTGGCGGATGAACTCCCAAGTGAGCGCAAGCACCAGGCCGGCACTCAGCCCGACCGCGCGACCGACGAGCAGTCTTCCCAGGCGTGCGGCCGCGAGGACGCAGAGAATGCAGGCGAGCACGCTTCCGATGCGGGAAGCGAGAATCGTGGGTCCCATCGCGACCAGCGGGAGCCCGTTAAGCCAGAATGCCAGTGGAGGCTTGTTGAAGTACGGCTGGTCGGCGACCCCTGAGAGCGACCAGAGGCCGTTGAAATCGCCGTTGAAGAGGCCGCGAAAAGCTTGAAAGCTGATGGCGGTGTACCAGGCGGTGTCGGTCGCGAGAGCGCCTTGAGTGATCCCCGGGATACACAGCGCCAGCGCCACGATCGCAGGGATGATCGCGTGCCGATGGAGGGCCCAGGCATGCTTGAGCGATTCGATTCGCATTGAGCGGAGCGTACGCGAAACCGATACGCAGTGACCCACTGGCCGAGAAGTCAGGTCTTGGCGACTTCTTCCTTCGCGGCCTTCTTCTTCGAGGGCTTGCGCTTCCGCGGCTCTTCAGGCTGATTCATGATGCTCTCTTCGATGAAGAGGTAGCACCGGCAGGAAGGGCAGCGGGTGAGCTTGCCGGTCATGAGTGCGCTGAGCGATTCGACCGGGATGGCCATCATGCAAGCCGAACAGGAGCCTTCGTGAGCGCGACGGTCGATCATTTCGATGTGCGCCATCGCATCATCGCCGCGGGCCTTGACGAGAAGTTCGAACTCGTTGAGGTTCGAAGCTGGGATCGCCTTTGCAAGCTCCAGTCGCTGGGCGGAAAGCTCCGTGACGCGGTCCTGGATCTCCGAGGACCGCTGGTCGCGGTCCTGCAGGGCCTTGGCCACCATACGGGTCCGCTCCTCAAACTGCCCCTCGATCTCCTTCATCCGCGAGTCAGACTGCTCGACGCGGGACATGGCTTCGAGCGCCCGCTCCTCGCATTCGGCCTTCTGGGCTTTGAAGGTGTTGATCTCGGTGACCAGCGCCTGGTATTCCTTGGCAGTCTTGGTCTGATTCATCTGCTCGCGGATCGCGACCATGCGGGTCTCGAGTCGCTGGGCCTCGCCCTCATCATTGGCGGCGCCGGCTCGAAGCTGACGCGACTGACCGGTGAGGTCGGTGCGAGTCCGTTCCAGATCCGCAAGTTGTGTCTGCTGCTGTGAAAGAAAACGCTCCGCTGCCTCGAGGCGGTGCCTCAGGCCACGGAGCTGTTTGTCCACACGGAAGAGGTCCAAGAGCTGCTTGGTAAGGCTCATGCAGTCGCCTCGAAGGAACACGGAATGTCAATCCACTGAACGACTCAAGTATACACCGCGCAAGGTCAGTCGGCACGTTCGGGCGGCACGGAGATCAAAAGTTTGCGTGAATGGAGATCCCAGGCGGCAATGACGGAGCCTGCGGCAACGCAGGATAGCCGCGATCGCAAGCTGTTCGTACTAGAGCAAACCGATCAGCCAATAGGCGACGGGCGCAACAACGAGGAGAGAATCGATCATGTCGAGTATCCCACCGAAGCCTGGGATCTTCCCCGAATCCTTAATGCCCGCATCCCGCTTGAGCACGGAAGCCAGCAGGTCGCCAGCCTGGCCAGCCAGGGCGAGCACCGCACCGAACGCCGCGGCGGCCCACCATGGCGCACCTGCGAGGGGCCCGGAGGGATCGGAGTAGGTGCGGAGCAGATACGAACTCAGGACGGCGATGGCCGCTGCACCGACGACCCCGCCAGCCAGGCCCTCCCAAGTCTTCCCTGGACTGATCCAGAGGATGAGCTTGTGGCGGCCGATGGACTTGCCAGTGAAATAGGCCGCGGTATCGCACGACTTGGTGATCGCCACGATTGAAAGGAGGAGCCACGCCGAGTGCTCCTTGCGGATGGCGAGCATGAAGCCGAACATCAGGCCCAGGTAGACAAACGCAAACATGGAGGCGCCCGCCGCGGCGGTCGCCCCTTGCAGGTGCTTGGCACGGATGTGCCAAAGGAGAGAGCCGATGAGCACCAGTGCCCCGCAGCTTGCAACGATCGCCACAGCATGATTTGGAGAAAGATCTGAGGGCAACGCGGCAGACACTGCCAAGCCGGTAATAGCGGCGATCGACATCCATCGCCTGGAGGCCGCGACGCCGCCTGCGTGGAAGATCCGTCCCATCTCCCTTGCGGCGATCGAGACAAGCACAAGCCCGATCCCGAACAGCACGATCGCGGGTGGAAGCGTGCCAGTGCCATCGGAGCAGAGCCATCCGAAACCCGCGGGGCATGGCTGGCGGTCGAGCCATTCATCCAGCCAGAGCAGGCCGATGAATATAGCGATGAATACGGGGCCGAGTAAAAGGCGGTGTCTAAGCACGAGAGAAGGTTAACCGAAAGGGACGGTTAGCGGGATTGTCCCGGAGCGACCGCGGATGGACCGGCGACATCTTCGATCCCACCAAAGCGACGGGAGCGGGCCGCAAAGTCCCGGATCGCGGCGTGGAGTTCGGCAACACCAAAGTCCGGCCAGAGTACGGGTGTGACATGGAGTTCGGCGTAGGAGATCTGCCACAGAAGGTAGTTGCTGATTCGCATCTCGCCGGCGGTACGGATCAACAAGTCCGGATCGGGAAGACCCGCGGTGTAGAGGCGAGAAGAGATCGTGTCCGGTGAGATTTCATCTGGATGAACACGTCCGGCGGCCACATCGATCGCGATCGAGCGGCAAGCATCTGTAATCTCGGCGCGAGCGCCGTAGTTCACCGCGAGGCAGAGCGTGGCACCGGTGTTCTTCTCAGTCTGCGCGACGATGCGATCCACGGTCTGGAGTACCGACTTAGGAAGGCCTTCGCGCCGACCGATCTGGCGGAAGCGGATGTTCTCCCGCATGAGGCGATCGAGCTCGCCATCCAGGTAGTTCGTGTAAAGGTCCAGAAGCGCCTGCACTTCTTCCGGGGGACGCTTCCAGTTCTCCATCGAGAAAGAATAGAGCGTCAGGACTTCGATGCCCAGTTTTCCGCATTCCTCGAGAACGGTACGGACCGCGGCTGCACCGTTACGATGACCGAACACGCGGGGAAAACCTCGCTGGTTTGCCCATCGGCCATTGCCGTCCATGATGATGGCGATATGACGCGGGATCCGCGCCGGGTGGACATCCGGCAAGCGGCCGAGCGGATCGGCCTTGGGCGACCGCTCACGCATGCGTCGCACGATCTCAAGCGCCGCCGGGTCCGCAGCGTGCGGGCTGAGAGCGGCCGCGGCGTGAACATCGACCTGCGGGATGGCGACGGAGTTCGGCATGGCAAGGGAGAGCTGTTGAAAGGTACGCGGAGTGCTGCCGACCTGAAAGAAGAGACTACGGACGTACGGACGCGGGCATCGGATGTTCGCCCAGTGTGTTGTTCGGAGCACGCCCGCGCGTCTTTCCGCTGTCGACCGGAGGAGGTGGGAAAAAGGCTCACTGTCCGATGATCGTCTGGGCCCGGTCCGGTCCCACGCTTACGTGGGAGATGGGGACACCCACAAACCGCTCAATGAGGTCAAGATAACGGCGTGCCTGGGCGGGCAACTGCTCGCGAACACGAACGGTCGTGATCTCATCTGGGAAGCCGGGGAGGGTTTCGTAGACAGGTTCGGCGACGCTGAGGATGTCGGCATCGGGCGGAAACCGCCCAGTAATAGTGCCGCCGCCGAGTTTGTAGGAAGTGCAGACACGCAGTTCATCCAGCCCTGAGAGAACGTCCAGAAGCATAACCGCCAATGACGAAACGCCGTTCAGCATGGCTGAGTAGCGAACGGCGACGAGATCCAGCCAACCCACGCGGCGGGGGCGACCCGTCGTGGTTCCATACTCGCGGCCGCGCTCGCGGATGCGGTCACCAACAGCGTTGATCTGCTCGGTGACCATCGGGCCATTCCCCACTCGCGTGGAGTACGCCTTGACGACACCGATGACATTGCCAATGCGGGAACCGGGCACGCCGGTACCAGAAGGAATGCCCAAGACAGTGGTGGAGGAGGATGTCACGAAGGGGTGCGTTCCGTGATCGACATCAAGCAGCGCGGCGTTCGCGCCCTCAAAGAGCACGCGTTTGCCCGCGCCGAGCATGTCGTGCAACAGATACGTCGTGTCCCGGATGCTCGGGGCAAGCCGACGGCCCATCGGTTCGGCCCACGCGATGAGTTCCTCGGGCGTATAGGTCTTCTCGCCGCCCATCGCCTGGAGGTAGGCGTTCTTCAGTGCACAGATGTGCCGGAGACGACGCTTGAGCACATCAGGGCGGAGCAGATCCTCGACGCGAACAGCAGTTGCGCGGTGCGCCTTATCTGCATAGCAGGGACCGATGCCTCGCTTGGTGGTGCCGATGGCGCGACTGGCTTGCGCGGGCTCGCCAGCTTCACCAGCTGTCGAAACGTTGCCGGCCTGCGAGAGGAGCTTCTCGCGCAGTTCATCCTCCGCCTTGTGATAGGGCATGACCACATGCGCCCGGTCGGAGATCACCATCCCAGAGACATCCACCCCGCGTGACGCCAACCCATCGAGTTCGCGGATCAGGACCTCGGGATCAACAACGACACCGTTGCCGATGATCGACTGCTTGCCGGGATAGAGAATGCCGGAGGGCACGAGGTGGAGGGCGTATCGCTCCCCACCGACGACGACGGAGTGACCGGCGTTTGCTCCTCCGTTGTACCGCACGATGGCGTCGTATGAGGGGGCAAGGAGATCGACAATTTTGCCCTTGCCTTCATCACCCCATTGAAGGCCGACGACGGCGGTGCACGCGTGAGCAGATTGTGAGTTTGCGGCGGTCATGGTGGGCCCCTTCCCCGGGATCGCTGGCGGCCCGCTCCATCGGGCAACTGGTGAGTCCGGAAGGTTAGCGGACGAGCAGCCGCGCGGTCGGCGGTTTTTGGGGTCAGTTTCAAGTCGGTGCAGAGTGAAGCGGCTTGGCTTCCCGGTCGATAACGGAGAGTTACAGGAGACTTGTACCCATGGCCGGCGAACAGATTCGAATTATGTGTCCGAGTCTGTCATGCCGCCGCGTGCTGGCGGTCCCCTCGAGCTCGCGCGGCAAGAACGTCCGATGCAAGGGGTGCGGGGCGACAATCCGCGTTCCGGAGAAGCAAGCGGCCCAATCCGTTCGCGATCCCGCGACGGCTGCGAGCGCTGCAGGGGGCGCGGCAACCGCCGGGGCGAAGACTCCGCCCGCCCAAGCGGCCTAGTCTCGCGGATCGATCGCGAGATCAAGCTCCACGGTCCGGGGAGCGAGACACGAATCTTCGGTGCAGGCCTGATAGGTCACCGCGATGAGCGGCGTGCCCGCCCATTCGCCCCTGCGCTCCAGCACAATCGGCAACTCGAACTCCCCGGCCAGCACGCGCAGGCGACCGTCCTGACCGAATGGCGTGCTCGGGGGATAGTCCGCAAACACGTCGACTCCGGCGCCGTTGACGATATGGACGCGGAGGGGAACCAGGTCGGCCGCATCCGGACCGTCGCCGACATCTGCGGCGTTGATGTGGTATCCCTCAGTGATGCGGAATCGGAGCACGACCGGAACGGGGTTGTCGTGGGCGAGGACAACTCGCTCGACGGCGGCAAGGACCTCCACCGGGGTGAACTCGTCGGAGAGTTTGGCTCCAGGCAACGGGTCGGCGGCGAAAGCCGCCTGCACCGCGGCCGGTTCCAGCACGAGCATCCGGAGCAGGGCACGGGTGGAACCCGCCGCGCCGAGTGGAGATTCTGCGAGAAACGAGCTCAGGGATCGGAGTGCGCGGAGCGCTCGATCGAAGTGTGCGCGATCGCCGGTGATCTCAAAGAGATCGACGAGCACGTTGATCATGACTGATGTGCCGCTGGGAAGGGCACCGTCATAGGTCGAACGTGCACGGACAAAGAGGTCCGATTGATCTGCGAGGGTGTCAAAGAACGCGCCCGAATCCACATCGCCGAACTTCTGATCTGCCTGAGCGACGAGTGAGCGGGCGATATCAAGCCATCGCCCGGAGGAATCGCCGCCGACACGGTGAAGCTCGATGCAGGCGTGAGCCATGCAGGCATAGTCCTCAAGAAATGCTCTGCCAGCGCTCGGAGGTTTCACTTCGCCGGGGCTCTGCAAACGAAAGGAACGAAGAAGCGAACCGTCTCCATCGCGCATGGTCGCCAGGACGAATGTTGCAGCTCGCTCGGCCGCGGCGGTGTAATCGGGCCGATCGAGCAGCGCTCCGGCGCGCGCCATCGCGCCGATCATCAGCCCGTTCCAGGAGGCGATGATCTTGTCGTCAGTCAAGGGCTGGTCGCGGTCCTGGCGAGCGGAATAAAGCCGCTCATTGATCTTCTCGATCCTCGCGAGAAGCGCACGCTCCGTCATGTGCAGCGCCGCGGCGAGCTTGGAAGGCGAGTCCGCCCAACGAAGGACGTTGGAAGGGGGATCGTTTGGATGGTGTGGGTCTCTGAAGTTTGTGCCGGCCCCAACGCCATAGACCTGCATCACCAGCTCGGCATCCTCCGGGGAGAGCAGCTCGCGGAGCTGTTCGGGCGTCCACAGGTAGTTCTGTCCCTCGCGATGATTCACTTCCGCATCCTGCGCAGAGAAGAATGCCCCTCCTTTCCGCGTCTCGACTCCGCCCTGCGGATCGGCCGCCACGGTTGATTCGCCGAGGTCCTGAGCGGCGAGTGTCATCTCGGCCAATACGTAATCGATCGTGCGACGAGCAACCCAGCGGTAGAGTGGTTCGCCGAAAGCTTGGGACGCCGTCGCATAAACTGCGGTCAACTGCGCGTTGTCATACAGCATCTTCTCGAAGTGCGGCACAGTCCACTCGGCATCGACGCTGTAGCGGTGGAACCCGGCGCCGATCTGGTCGAAGAGACCGCCCAAAGCCATCTGATCAAGGGTTGTGCGGAGTGCGACGTCGATCGCTGCCCGCGTGTCCTCCGCCGCGTTCCGCCGGACATCGAGCAGAAACTCGATATACGCCGGCTGGGGGAACTTCGGCGCTGCGCCGAAGCCGCCGAAACGTGGATCATGGATCTTGAGCAGTGTAGCCACAGCCTGTGTGACCTGTGAAACTCCGAGGCGCACAGGCGCGGATTGCTCTGCGATACGCTCGTGAACAGCCTCGGCCAGCTTCTCGGCCTGCTGCGAGACTTCATCCCGCTGGTCCCTCCAGGCGTTGGAGACTCCTTGCAGCACCTGCGGAAAGGTCGGCATTCCCTGGAACCTGGGCTCGGCCGGGAAGTAGGTTCCCGCCCAGAAGGGCTTCAGCGATCGGGGCTCAAGAAAGACGCTCATCGGCCAGCCGCCCTGCCCACGGAACGACTGGACCGCGGCCATGTAGATGTCATCGACATCGGGTCGCTCTTCGCGATCGACCTTGACGCAAACGAACAGTTCGTTCATCAGTTCGGCGATCGATGCGTTCTCAAATGACTCCCGTTCCATCACATGGCACCAATAGCACGTGGAGTACCCGATGCTGAGAAAAATCGGCACATCACGCCTTCGCGCATCGTCGAACGCTTCAGGCCCCCAGGGATACCAATCCACCGGGTTGAATCGGTGCTGCAGGAGGTAGGGGCTGGTGGAGCCGGCGAGACGGTTCTGTCGTCGCGGAGAGTCGGGATCGATTGGGGGCGGGGCCATGCCCAAGGCTACGCGGTCAGACGGGGCGGACATTCATCGGCCGGATGATCAACACTCGCAGTGTGGGAGCCTGCGTCAGGGCACCGGAGCCTGCAGTTCCGTGAGAGGCTCTGGGCTTCTCCTTCGCCCGGGCTGGGGCTTTGCCCGCCGCGCGGGCGGCACCCCGAATCGCCGCACGGGCGCAGATGAGCGCGGAATCCGTCGGAAGTACCGCGGCGGTGAGACTTACGAAAGCTCGCATTGTGCGTTCGGCGTTCTCATCGTCCCGCGCGACGCGAGAAAACCACGTCTCGAAAGTTTCTGTGTAGGCAGCCGCAGCTTCGGCGAGCCGAGCGGCTGCGGGCGAAGCATCAAGAGCAACTCCATTCAACGCGGCCTCAGTCCACACATCACTGATGGCCGCCCGAAGGGCACCGAGTTCAAGATGGAGCGAAGCACGGAGTTCGAGGATGCGGCCCCCGGCGGCTCGGCTCATCACGGGAATGGCGATCGAGGCGACGCGTTGCAGGATCTGCTTCTCTGCACGCTGGGCGAGACTGTCTGTTGCGCCTCGCACGGAAACAAAGCCGTGATTCGCTGCGAATCGATCCAGAGCCCCGATGGTGACGGTGCTGAGCCCGGGGTCGGGCCCGCCGCGGAGGAGATCGGAGCAGAAGGCGTCAAGCCATCGATCAGCCTCATCACCTTCGTCTGCGGGCCGAGGCTTGGTCGGAGCGATTCTGGCGAGCGTGGGATCCGCCGAGATCTGTGCCGCGACGTCGGTCATGCAGGAAAAAGGCCTGTCGTCGTTTGCCTCGCCCGCCACAAGGCCCATGCGCCAGAGAGGTCCGGACCACCGCCAGGCCTCGAGCAGGCGAAGCAACCTCGGTACCCGATCGATGGCTTGGCGGATGATCTCGCGTGAATGGCCATCTGGGGGTTGAGGCACGAGTGTGACCGCGCGATCGGCGATGGTCAGTGCAACGGCGGCGGTCAGCTCGCGGGTGGTGAGGTGATACGGAGACAGAGCGAGGTTGAGCCCCCCCACTCCCCCCGTGAGGTCCGGAGCGACGGCTGCGAAGGGAGATGGCTCGCTGCGGTGCTTCATGTCTCAGCTGGAGTAGCCGCGAGGATGTGCCTTAAACCACTTCCATGCAGTGGCAACGATGGCATCGAGATCGGTGTAACGGGCGGTCCAGCCGATCTCTTCACGGATCTTGCGCGGATCTGCAAAGAGTTCGGGAGGATCACCGGGGCGTCTGGGCCCCTCTTTGATTTTGAAGTCCTTGCCGGTAACGCGCCTCACGGAGTCGAGCACCTGCCTTACGGAGAAGCCGTTGCCGATTCCGAGGTTGTACACCCGCTGCTCGCCGGGCTTCAGGGCCTTCATCACGGCAACGTGGGCGTCGATGAGATCGACCACGTGAACGTAGTCTCGGATGCAGGTGCCGTCTGGCGTCGGGTAGTCGGTACCAAAGACGGTGAAGCCTTCGCGCAGACCGAGCACCGCCTGAAGCGCAACGGGGATGACGTGCGTCTCCGGCTCGTGATGCTCACCGATGACCGCAGCAGGATCGGACCCGGCGACGTTGAAGTAGCGAAGGCAGGCGATTGAGAAGGGCTTGCCAACGAGCTTGCAGGTGTCGCAATAGTCCTTGAGCATCCGCTCAGTGTGCAGCTTCGACCAGCCATACGGATTGATTGGCGACTGGGGGCAGCTCTCGCAGATGGGGATGTTCTCCCGCGCGGGCTCTCCGTAACTTGCACACGTGCTGGAGAACACGAACCGCGTGACGCCGCCGTGAAGGAGCTTGTGCGACTCGTCGACCGCTTCCATCAGGCCAAGGGCCGCGGCGGTGTTCGCGCGGTAGTACCGGAGCGGCTCGGTGACACTTTCCCCCACGTACGCGAGGGCGGCAAAGTTGAGGATCGTGTCAACCTTGTGGTCGGCGATCAATCGGAGCATGAGATCACGATCGCCCACATCGGCGCACTCAAAGGCCAGGCCTCCATTTGCCTCGGCAGAAAGATTGTCGATCGCCTCATGGTGACCCCGAAAGAGATTGTCGACAGCGAGAACACGATGACCATCCCTCAGCAACCGCTGCACCGCATGCGAACCAATGTATCCCGCGCCTCCGGTGACCATGATCGACATCTGCGCACTCCTGGAAAGAGCCGGCCACATGGCAGGCTCAGGCAAGCAGCTTCCAAACCACGACCCCGATTACCACCAGCGCAGTGAACGCCAACGTGAGCAGATTGAAGTACTTCTCGATGAAGCGCTTCATCGGCGGACCAAAGATGTAGAGCAACGCGGCGACGAGGAAGAACCGACCGCCCCGTCCAACGACTGAGCCGATGATCAGCATCCACAGCGAAATATGGAACACCCCTGAAGCGATCGTGAAGACCTTGTACGGGATCGGGGTGAACGCCGCGGTAAAGATCGTGAGGAACGCATTGGCCTGAAACTTCTGCTCGACGAGCAGGAAGTTCTGTGGCGTTACGCCGGGGACGTAGCGAAAGAAAAAATCGCTGACAACGGCCCAGAGGGCATAACCGATGAGCCAGCCGAAAACTCCTCCGAGAACCGAGGCGACGGTGCTGACCGCCGCGTAGTACCAGGCCCGGTCACGACGCTCCAGGGTCAGCGCGATCTGGAGGACATCCGGAGGAATGGGGAAGAAGCTCGACTCCGCAAAGCTCAGCAGAAAAAGCGCGCCCGTCGCGTGCTTGTGATGGGCCAGCGAAAGGACCCAGTTGTACATCCGTCGATGAACATGCCATCGAGGCAAGTCTTTCGGCGGCGGCTCATCCGGGCGCGAACTGTGGGCTGAGACAATGTCCATGGGCCGGAGTGTACGGCCACAGGCTCGCGCTTTCAGCGATCACTCACAGGTGAGGAGCCAGCAGGCGGGCGGGCCGCCCATCCTCCCAGAAGTGGTCCGGGCGTTCGACCTCTCCAGACCATGAGCCCAAGCCCGCACAGTGTCATCGCAACACTGAGCCATTGGCCGCGAGAGAGACCCAGCGGCCGGCCCACGGCGAACTGCTCATCGGGCAGCCGCACGAGTTCGGTGAGAATGCGAAGTATGCCGTAGATCATCAGCCACGCCGCGACGATAAAGCCCGCTTTCCGCGGCCTGGCCCAGAGCAGCCAGACCATCACGCCTAATACCAACCCCTCCGCAACCGCCTGGTAGAGCTGGCTGGGATGTCTGCTGGAAAGCAACGGCTTGAGTTGATCGGCGAAAGCGGCGGCATTGGCCACCAGCACTTCGAGTTGGGGCTTGAACCGAAGACCGGGAGCCGCGGTTTCGGCGAGACTCTGAAGCTGCGCGAACTGCGCTTCTGTCAGGTCCGGCGCGTGTCTTCCGGAAAGCAGCTCTTGAGGAAACTGCACCGACCACCACGGGCCCTCCGTGCCCGGAGGTGTCACGATTCTTCCCAGCAGTTCGGCGTTGATGAAGTTGGCGCAGCGTCCGAAGAACAGTCCCAAGGGGGAGGCCAGGGCAATGGCATCCATCACGTGCAGCGTGGTTGTGCGTCCCTCGAGCTCGCCATGTTCATCGCGCCAACCACGCGACACTCTCCAGGCTGCGAAAATGAGCCCGGCCATTGCGCCGTGGGAGGCCATGCCTCCATGGTTGATCGCCACGCCACCCCACCATGGAAACGTGTCGAAGAACGTCCAGAAAAGCGATGGCTGGTAGAAGATGACGTACCCCAGCCGACCACCGACGAGCGTCATCCCGATGAACCACATCAGGGCATCGGCGACGCGATGCGGAGGAATCTGGATGAGGCCCCGACGGGCCATGGCACGCAACATGAAGAACGCCGCGGCGAAGCCCGCGAGATATGCCAGACCGTACCAACGTATCGCCAGCGCATCCGTAAACGAAATGAGTACAGGATCGAGCGTGTGCAGCCATGAGGCGAGTGTGAGCATGTGCACTAGAGCCTAGGGGTGAAGTTCGCCGGGAGGTTGACCGCTCTAGAGCGCATCGATCCCGAAAAACCTTCGCGTGTTGTCATTGAGCTGCGCGTGAAACTCTTGGAAGCCGATGCCCCTCATCTCCGCGAGCGCCCTCGCGGTGTCTGCGGTCCACGCGGGCAGGCAGGGACGCTTCCCACGATGCGGAACGGGGGGAAGAAACGGCGCATCTGTTTCCACCATGATCCTATCAGAGGGTACGAGCTTCGCCGCCTCGCGGACCTCGGGGGCGTTGGGATAGGTGACGACACCGGTGAATGAGATGTATGCCCCGAAGTCGAGTACCTTTCGGGCCTCCTCGGCTCCCCCCGTGAAGCAGTGGAAGACGAACCTTGATGGATCCATGCCGGTGCATTTGAGCACCGGGATCAGATCGTCGAACGCCTCGCGGCAATGCAGGATGATGGGCAGGCCGCGCAGCTTGCCGATGCCCCCCTCGCGATCGTGGTTGCAGCGCCCGATGAACGCGAGCTGTTCATCGAGCACGTCACGCTGCGTGTTTGCGGGCGGGTTCGGGTAATGATTATCAAGGCCGAGTTCGCCCCACGCAACGCACTTGGGATCCGTCGCGACACACCGAAGATTCTCCCAGTTGTGCCCGGTCTGTCCACCGTTGCGGCCGGTCGCTCGAGGGTCATCGGGAGCGGCATAGAGCGGATGAACCCCGGCGGAACACCACACGCGGGGGTGCGACCTGGCGATGGCAAGGGCATCCAGGCAGTCATACGTCGTTGTCGAGATGGTGATTGCGCCGGAGACTTCCGCCGCAGCAGCATCTTTCAGTACGCCATCGATGCGGCCGGCAAAGTCGGGGAACGTCAGGTGGCAATGGGTATCGATCACGCCGACAGCGTAGGAAATCAGTAGCAGGAACGCCTGGATGGCGGAAGAGCTGATTCCTGAGCCACGGCGGAAGTTGGCTGTACCATGTGACAGGGGAGCGGGAAGGAGATTCGGATGCACAACATTCGCGGTGGAGCCCTTTGGCTGCTGAGCATCGTGCTGGCTTTTGTCGCCGCCGCACCGCTGTGCGCGGCCGATCACGATCGCTGGTATGTCCTCGAAATGCAAGGGCAGCGCGCGGGATGGATGCGCGGAATACAGTCGGCAGAAGGCGACCGAGTAACGACGACATCCGAAATGCGGATGTCCATGCGACGGGGCGCGGCGAAGGTCGACATCGCGATCAAGTCTGAGTTTGTTGAATCAAAGGGTGGCAAGCCGATCTCGGGGAAGTCCTCGATGACCATGGCATCGACTCCGACTGTTACAGAGTACATCTTCAAAGAGGGAGAGGTCGAGGTGATCAGCGGGAGCGGCGCGGTGCAGACGCGGGTCACTCAGCCGCTGCCGGAAGGTGTCTGGCTGACTCCCGCCGCGGCGGCAGAGTTCCTCAGCAAGCGGCTTGAGGCCGGGGCTCAGGAGATTGTGGTGCGCACGCTTGACATCAGCCTCGGGCTTCAGGCGATCACCACGACACACAAAGTGCTAGAGCGGACTACCGCCGAGGCTCTTGGAAAAGTCGTCCCGGCAATCAAAGTCTCGTCGACGACGGATATGCAGCCCGGAGTGGAGTCAGTCGGGTTTGTTGATGAACGCGGCGTTCCCATCCGCACAGAGACGGATATGGGCGGCATCAAGATGGTGGTCATCCTTGCTGATAAGGAACTTGCCCAGCTCGAGGGCGATGCGCCTGAACTGATGAACTCCACACTGATTGAGCCCAAGGGCAAGATCGATGAGCCAAGAACCGTACGCAAGGCGAGCTACCTCCTGCGTGTTCCAAGTGGCAACATGACCGACCTGCCAACAGGGGGACCACAGACAGTCACGCGAATCGATGATCTCTCGGTCCGCGTTGTGGTGGACCTGGACAGTGTTGCCGCGGCTCCAGATGGTGATGCTGATAAAGCGGAGTATCTTGAGGCCTCGCAGATGATCAACAAGGACGATGCCGTGGTGGCGCGGCTCACACAGGAGGCACTGGGAACCATCAAGCCCGAGAATCATGCAGCTCGAACAGAAGCCATGCGCAAGATGGTCTTCAAGCACATCAAGAACAAGTCTTTCGGAGTTGGGTTCGCATCCGCAGCCGAGGTCGCGCGTACGTGCACGGGTGATTGCTCCGAGCATGCAGCCCTGCTCACGGCCATGCTGAGGAACGCGGGGTACGCCTCTCGCGTGGCCACCGGCCTTGTCTTCGTGGATGAGTTTGCGGGTCGCGAGGGCATATTCGGGTATCACATGTGGTCGCAGGTTCTTCTCGGGAAGGACGGCGAGAAGCGCTGGGTGGATCTTGACGCGACCATGCCTTCTGGACGCAGCTTCGGCCCCGGTGGCTTCGACGCGACGCACATCACTATTGCCGTGACGAGCCTGGCGGACGGCGACTCCATCAATGGACTCGTTACACTGGCGCCGCTGCTCGGACGACTGGAGATCACCATCGAGTGAGCGGCTCATCAGATCAACAAGTTGGAGGCTCGATGGACAACGGGCTGCCTCTGCTACCGCCCCGCGCGAAGGACGCCCACAAGGGAACCACCGGAACCGTGGCGGTGGTGGGCGGCACTTGCGCCGGGGGAGTGCGGATGATCGGTGCGCCCGCGCTCAGCGGGCTTGCGGCGCTCCGAGCAGGTGCGGGGCTGGTGCGGCTCGTGATGCCGCGGCCCATCCTGGATTATGGTCTGCTGCAGTGTCCGGGCGCCACCGGTCTCGAAGTACCGTGCGGGAATGACGGAGTAATTGAGCCGCACGATGCCGCGGAAGTGATAGATCGTGTTCTCTCTGCGAGCTCGTGCGTGGCGATCGGTCCCGGACTGGGCACCAGCCCGGGATCGGCCGCGCTGACACTCCGGGCGATTCAACAGGAGGATCGCCCAATTGTGCTCGACGCGGATGCGATCAACGCGCTGTCGTTGATTCCTGAGTTCATGCGGGATTTTCATGCCGCGGCGGTGCTTACGCCTCATCCGGGCGAGTTCAAGCGACTCGTCTTGTCCTTGGGTCTGAAGGGGGACCTTGGAATGGCAACTTCGCGAGAGCGGGCCTGCGAGCAACTCGCGCAGCGGATCGGCCGCGTCGTCGTTCTCAAGGGCGCAGGGACAGTGGTCAGCGACGGCCTGCGAACTTGGACGTGCGGTTCGGGTCACCCGTGCCTGGCTACCGCGGGCACGGGGGATGTGCTTACAGGTGTAGTCGCTTCGGTCATCGCTCAGTACATGATGCCCACCGAGCAGCAGATGATGCGAGCCCGGTTTCCACAGCTGTCCGCGGATCGTTCGCGGCCGCTCGATTTGTTCGATGCCGCAAGGATCGCCGTGCAGGCACACGCTCGTGCGGGGGAGATGTGGGCGGAGCGATCCCACGCCGACGCGGGCCTGCTGGCGACGGAACTGACAGAGTTCATTCCGGCGGCGCTGCAGGAGTTGCGGACGAGCGACTGATCACTCAAGCTGGCGAGGGGCGGCGGAAGCGACAAGCCGGATCGCGGGTGTCTCATCGCCGACCGCGCCTGTGCGGATGTCCTCTACGTCATTGGGAACGATGGTGAGATCAAGCGTGGCGCGCCGCAAGCGGGGTCCGATGTCGAAGTCGAGAATGAACATCACTTCGCGCACGCCGGTGAGTAGTGGCCGTTCCTCCACCGCGGTGGGAGGCTCGGTGGAACCATCAAGCAGCACGTACCAGAGCTCGAACTGATCCACCGTACCTTCAACCGTGCGACGCTCCAGACGCGTGATGCGATCCAGACCTGCCGTGCGATCAGCCTCCGAAACAAACTCCATGAACGTGGAGGTCAGGGGGTTCTGCGCGGCGTCGAGAACGTCCTCAGGATAGGGGCCGAACTCGGTGCCGGTTCGGATCAATGACAGCACGCGGTGGGTGACGATGCGGGACACCACGTGCGTGGAAGCCGCTTCGGTTGTGTGCTTGTAGGCACGCCAGGATGCATCGAAGGCCGAGAGCGTCGCGGTCAGCAGGGTCGCGCTGATCGTGAGCGCGATGAGCATCTCGACAATGGTAAAGGCATGCTGGCTTCTGTCGCGGAGACGGGTCATTGGCGGCCCTCCCTGTAGGTCATGTTCAGCGGAATCAAACTCAGCGGGAGGAGCACGCCGTCGGGCATCGGGAGGTCGGGGTTCCAGTTGATGGAGATCCGCCCGTAGCCGTAGAAAGGCACATCCACCGCGCCATTAGGTCGCGGTTGATCGTGGGGCACATCCGCGATCCCGTCGGCATCGGTGTCATAGCCAACGATTCGCACACCGTTCACGAGGGGGAGGGACTCGGGATCGATCGACTCCTGATCGCCGTCTTGGGGGCCGAAGTATCCGAGTGTCGAGTTGAAGTCGGCGGGATTGCCGACAGGCTGACCCATGAACTGCAGTGGTCCTTCGCCAAGAACAGGCGCGAATGTCAGGAGCAGTGCTCCGTCGATGGTGGTGTTGCCGCGGGCATCAAGCACGCCGGCGACGACCGTGCCGGAGAGCGAGACATTCTGGCCGGCGGGCCCACCCTCGAACGTATCGGTAGGACTATTGAACGAACCAATGTCCACCGAGTAGTTGGGGACCATCAGCGAGGTGGTTTCGATCTGTTCGAGGTCGTCAGCCTCGGGGTTGAGTTGAGGATCATCAGGCTCATCCGGGTGGCTCTTGGAGAATCTGGTGCTGCCCGTGAACTGGAACTTGTTGCGGACATGGGTGTACTGCTGCGGGGTATCGCTGATGAGCGATCCGACGAACAGGCAGTTGTGGAAGCGAATGTTGTTGGAGTATCGCTTAGTATTGCGGGCATCGCCAGTGACCGTCGCACCATTGATCACCGGCGGATCAGGAAACTCTTCATAGTTTGCGGGCCCATCGGTGATGAGTCCGGTGGTGTAACGGAGGAAGTCGCTCCGGTCAAGCGGATCGTCGACAGGCACGGGGCGGTTGTCAGATGCGCTCCAGGCGAGCTTGCCGTAGTTGGACCAGTTCGAGTGGCCATTGTCGGTATAGGACCGAACGTACGTCACTCCGACGAAAGTGCAGTTGATGAACAGGGCATTGGTACCCGTGGGAATCTGCACATCCCGGAACGTCATGTTCTCGTACCGCGGGCGATAGTAATGATCGGCGTACGCAGGACTGTTGAAGGGCATCTTTTCCCAGAGGTGCCGCGACGTGCGAGCGAAGACGTATGCATCGTCCAGGTCCGCTCTCCAGAAACGGGGCTGGGTATCGTCGGTGTTGGCCTCGGTGTAGGTCGCGAGCTGCCCAGGCCCGATGCTCAGGTGAGCAGCGACCTGGGTCGCAAACGGCTGACCATCCGCGGCGTCCCGCAGCGGGGTTGCACTGTTCGTGAATGAGTCGGCGGTGAGGTCTGGCAGTACATCGTCATCAGCGTTAAACTCCGTTGCGCTCTCGCCACGGTTCATCGGGCGCATCGGGCCACGGAGTTGATCAGAGAAATCGCCGCCATTGGCAGAAGCCCAGGCAGATTCGGTCGTTCGGAAAACAAGCCGGCCCCGAAGCTTGGCGTACTGATCCTTGCGGTCGATCACGCCGTCGCGCCACCCGAGAACCCGGTCGGAAAAGCTGCCATTGCGAGGATCAATGTCTCGAATGGTCTCGCCAGAGTCCCAGCGCCCGTTTCGGTTGCTGTCGATGTAGCCTGAAATGCCGTTGCGATTGCGGTCGGGATATGCCGAGTCCATGAGGAGCGCGAGGTCATCGTCGCCGGTGAACTCCGCCGCGCTACCTTGGGCGGGCGTGCCTGCGGTCAAGGCCGCTGACAGCGTTACTTTGCCGTCACCGTTGGCATCGTAGAACTTGATGAAGACATCGAACTCGTCCACAAAGCCGTCGGATGTAACGTCGTCGAAGGCGTTGTCGGGTTGACCATCGCCATCAACGTCTTCCGAGCCGCTGGGAATCGCAGCACCTTCCGCGGCGTGACCGACGCGAAGCCGGTTATCGCCATCGACATCTCCGGCGGCGAGCGCCTGAAACAAACGATTCAAGCGCGCATCGAGTGCCGCATTGAGTCCCACAAAATCGGACTTCATGGTGATGGGGTGACCGTTGTTCTGATCAACATCGTCGTAGCGCGCGCCCAGGTTGCCGTTGATCATGACGTTCTTGCCGATCATGATCCGGCTCGGGCTGAGCATGGCGTGCGCGGGCCGTTTGACGATGCGGTAATCCTGCTGGATTGTTCTTGTCACCGGCCGTGACAGTTGCGACTGGCTCGTGGCGCGATACGCGTAGGTCGAGCCGGAAACTCCGATCGAGGAATAGCCGGTGACGATGACTCGCACTTCGGTACCGTTGGCGAGGGGTGCGTAGGTGATCTGATACGCCGCGGGCTTTGCGCCGTCAGTTTCGACGGACGCATCGATGCCGATCAGGCCGGTTCGTACCCAGTTGTCGGCGCCGAGCTCGTCAAGGTCGATGTCACCCGATGGTGTAAAGATGTCCGCC
>JBBRUT010000065.1:0-18278 GCA_038247555.1 Phycisphaerales bacterium
GCTCTGGAAGTTCTTGTCGTTCCGCAGCCGGTCGAGCAAATCGTTGTCCAGGCCCTCATCCTTCACGCGCGATCCCGCGGCCTGCGCGTACACGCGGATCAACTCGTGGTAGTGCTGCCGATCGCCGCCGAGCTTGACGCACGCCATCAGGATGTTCTCGGTCGCCATGAAGGGGAGTTCCGCCATCAGGTTCTTGCGGACCATGGCTTCGTGGACGATGAGGCCGCTTGCGACGTTGTGCATCAGGTCGAGCGCGCCATCGAGCGCGAGGAACGCCTCGGGCAGCGACAGCCGACGGTTGCTGGAATCGTCGAGCGTGCGCTCCAGCCACTGCGTCGCGGCGGTGTCATACGCATTCCCGACGAGGTTCATCACGAAGCGCGTCAGCCCGCAGATGCGCTCGCAGCGCATCGGGTTGCGCTTGTAGGGCATCGCCGATGAGCCGATCTGCTTGTCCTCGAACGGCTCATCGATCTCCTTGCGGTTGCAAAGCAGGCGGATGTCGGTGGCGATCTTGTGGAGGACGGAGGCGGTGGAGGCGAGGTCCGCGAGGATGAAGGTGTCGATGACGCGGGGGTAGGTCTGGCCGGTGATCATTGAGAAGTCGAAATAGACTCTCTCGGTGTATCCGTCATCACCGGGCACTGGGGCTCGCGGCTCAGATATCCCCGCGGGCCAGTCCTCGAACTCACCCGGTGGAACAATCAGATACCGCTCAAACGACGGAAGAAGACCTTCCATTGCCCGCTCAAGAGCGGACCGCTCAAAGTGATCCACAAGACTACTGTCGCTCATCAGTGCGAGGAACGATGCCTGTGTGCCCGTGGCACCGCGGAAACCCCGTGGACGCAAGATACCGAAGAGTGAGCCTATGAGGGCTCCGTGATAAGGATGTTGGCCGGTCAGCCGCTCTAATGTCAATCGCAAGTCTGTCGCCCACATTGCGGCACGCCGTCCAACCGTAACGGGCTGGGCAGGCTGGTAATGCGTGTATCCCAGTGCCGGCACGCGGGCATGACGCGCGGCCTGTTCGCCGAACGCTGACATCAAGCGGGCCACCTTCGTGCGGATCAAATCGATCGCCTGATAGAGCGCGACGAAATCCGCATTGCACACCACATCCTGACTCGTCATCCCCAGGTGAATAATCCCCTTCGCCTTCGGGCACGAGTCTCCCAGCGCGTGGACGTGCGCCATCACATCGTGTCGCAGTTCGCCCTCGTACTTCTCGGCGAGCCGGATCTCCTCATCGGTGATGCCGCCCGGCCGCTCCACCACAGCACGCAGTTCCTCGACCTGCTCCTTGCTCACCGGCAGGCCCAACTCGTGCTGCGTCTCGGCCACCGCGAGCCAGATCTTCCGCCAGGTGTTGAACTTGTGCCGCGGCGACCACAGCCGCAGCATCTGCTCGCTGGCGTTGCGCGATGCGAGGGGGGAGGTATACGTGTCGTAGGGGGAGGGTGTCTGGCTCATCGCCAGAACCTTAGCGCAGCAGAGAGCGCAACCAGTCAAGGGCAAGCCGGCATCGCGACTGACTGCCCGGGGGGCCTCCGCCCCGCTCTTCTCTCGCCGCGGCGAGCCCATCCCGGGCGACCCGCAACAGCACGTCATCGGCGCTGTGCCACGTCGTCATTGGATCATTGAGAATCCGAACAGCATCGTCGATGTTGGCATCGGAGAGATCGCACCCGCCGGTTCTGGATGACGCGCGATTCACCATGATTGGACCCTCTCGGGTCGTCCTTGCTTCGGTGCCCCTGGCACTCCGAAACGATGACCAGTTTCATGTAATGCGACACCCTGCTGTACGTCTTCCTTCAGGATGGAGTTGCAGAGGGAACGCGGGTTCGCTGTGCACAGGCATTCGTCGCATTGCTTCACATGCGGCTTTCAGCATCCTCTTCTACACCGCGCGTTGTAGTTGTCTCGCGGGGCGCAATACACCCTACCTCCCCGCATCCCCCGCCAATCCTTCCGCCTTCTCTACCGTCGGCGCTTCGGCGATCATCCGCAGGATCGGCTCGGTGTTGCTCGCGCGGACATGCAGCCATCCCTCCGACCCGAAGCTGATGCGCACGCCATCCTGCTCATCGAGGGTCGCCGAGCCGCTTGTTACCTGCGATGCGAACCGGTGCTTCACCGCGGCGAGCGCGGGCGCTGCCTTGCTCAGGTCCGGCAGATCGACCTTCTTCTTGACGATCGCGTAGCTCGGGATCTCAGACACGAGCTGGCTCACCGTCTTGCCGGTCCGCGCGAGCAGACCGATCACCAGCGCGATCGAGGTGAGGCTGTCGCGGATGTACGTCACCTTTGGCCAGATGACGCCGCCGTTGCCCTCGCCGCCCAGCACCGCGCCTTCCTTCTTCATCAGCTCAACAACATTGGCCTCTCCGACCGCCGCGCGAAGCACCCTCGCGCCGTACTTCGCCGCGACGTCTTCGATCATGCGGCTTGTGGAGAGGTTGATGACCATGACCTTGCCGCGCGCTGCGTCGGGGCCGCCGCGTTCGACCATTGCACCCAGCACGGCCTCCGCGGCGAGGACCAGCGTGTACTCCTCGCCGATGTACCCGCCGCGTTCATCGATGATGGCAAGCCGGTCTGCATCAGGGTCCTGGGCGAAGCCAACATCGGCGTGCTTCCTGGTCACGAACTCGCACAGCGAAGTCAGATTCTCGCGCGTGGGCTCGGGCGTATGCGGGAAGAGGCCGCTGGTCCCTGCGCCAACGTGATGCACCAGCCGATCGCCGAGCAGCTCTCGCACCGCTTCAACGCCGGATGAGTTCACTGAATCCACCACGCACTTGATCGCCATTGCGCGGCGATCATCATGCATTCCCAGTTCCTTCAGCGCGTGCTTCAGTCGCTCGATGTGGGTTGTCGTGGATGCACCAGGCAGGCCAAGCCCGCCGCGGGGCGATTGGGTGATGGCACCGATGTCATTGACGCCGACGCCTGTCGCACGGGGCGCGGCGAGCCCCCCGCTGCCGGATCCGCTGGCGTCCTTGAAGCTTGCGATGATCGCATCGGCGGTATGCTTCTCGGGCGCGCAGGCGTCGACGACGCCGCGATCGAGCCTGCGAGAAGCGTCGCGCAGCACGATCTTCATTCCGTTCCACTGCTGCGGGTTGTGGCTTGCGGTGATGATGAGGCCTGCCGCGGCGGCGTGTGAATCCACCATGACGCCGACGGTCGGCGTCATTGCGACGCCGCAATCCAGCACATCGCACCCGCCGGCGGCCAAGCCCGCCGCGGCCGCGCGGAGGAGGAGATCGCCGGCTGCGCGGCCGTCGCGCGCGAGCACCACGAGGGGCTTGCGCGAGGGAGACTGCGGCGCAGCCCCCCCACTCCCCCCACTCCACCCACTCCCCGCACTCCCGCCACTTCCACCATTGCTCTGCGCGTGAGCGCGCAGATGTGCGGCGACGGTCATGGCGAAGCGTGCGGCGACTTCAGGCGTAACGGACTGGCCGAAGATGCCGCGGCATCCACTTACGCTCAACATCAGCGGCGCACTCGCCGCGGCTTGACTGCTCATCGCTGGATCATCCTTGATGCGTGCTGTGTCGCGCGTGAGGCGGTGCGAGGGGCGTCTCGCAACGAGTCACTTCATCGCGAAGCCGGTCATGGCAACGATGCCATCGAAGTGATCCAGATCGAAGAATCGAATCTCGATGGAACCCGACTTACCGGTGCGGTCGGTGCGGATCTTGACTTTGGTGCCCAGGTGTTCGCCGAGTTGCTTCTCGAGGTCGGCGACGATTGCGCGGGTGTGGAGGGAGTCGGGTTGTGGTTTGGCTTCACCCCCCCCACTGCCATCGCTGAACACACCGGCTTTGCTTGCCCGGGCGAGTTCGGCGTTGACTTCTTCCTCGAGGCGACGGATCGGCCATTCGAACTTTGATGCGAGGTCCGCCATGCGGAACTGCAACTCGGTGGGGAGGCCGGCGAGGATCTTACCGTGTCCGGCGTTGAGGCGGCCTTCGTCGATGAGCTTGCGGATTTCTGCGGGGAGATCAAGCAGGCGGAGCAGGTTGGTCACGCTGGAGCGTTCGATGCCCAGCCGTTCGGCGACTTGCGCGTGGGTGAGGTTGAAGCGATCGCACAAGGCCTTGATGGCCGCGGCGCGCTCCATGACGCTCAGGTCCGCGCGCTGGAGGTTCTCGATGAGCGACCATTCCGCGGCTTGCTCTTCGGAGATGGCCGCGATGATGGCGGGGATGACTTCGAGTCCTGCGAGTGCCGCGGCTCGCCACCTGCGTTCGCCCGCGACGAGCTCGTATCGCGGCGAGCCTTCGGGGTTCAGGCGGACGACGATGGGCTGCACGAGGCCCGCGGTCTTTAGCGATGCGGCAAGCTCGTTGAGCGCGGTCTCGTCGAATCGTTTGCGAGGCTGATAGCGGCCGGGGGCGATATCGGTGAGTCCCAGATAGACAATGCGCTGGCCTGGGGCTTCGATGTTCGCCGCGGCGGGCACGGCGGCGTCTCCCGCCCCCCCCTGCTGCTTCGCCGGGACTGTTGGCGGCGCGATCGGCACCTCTACGGGCGTTCCAATCAACCCGCTGAGGCCACGACCCAGGCGCCGGCCTTTACCGCTTGATGTTTGCATTTTGATTGGTATCCTGATGTAGGTGCCGCGTGGAACATGGCATACTACCCCTGATAGAGTCTGGCGTAAAGCGAGAGGGTATTTGGACCGAACAGGAGCCATATGGGCAAGAATGAAAGCAAGCAGACGAAGCGGTTGAAGGCCCCCAAGGCGGGGCCCAAGCTTCGTTCCGCACGGAACATCTCGAAACCGGAGACGGAGTTGATCGCTCGCGGGGCGGTGATCCGCAATGGACAGGTACTGCTGTGTCAGAGTGTCAAGCACGAGTACTTTTACCTGCCTGGCGGACACGTGGAGTTTGGGGAGTCGGCTAGTGTCGCCGCGGAGCGAGAGATTGAGGAAGAGCTCGGGGTGAAAGTTCGGGCGGGTGCGCTGGCGCTCGTTTCGGAAGGGTTGTTTTCAGCCAAGCGAAGGCATCACGAGGTCAATTTGGTGTTCTACATCGAGCATCCGTCCCCCTGGCCCAAGGGTCTGAGCAAGCCCAAGTCTCGAGAGGGGCATATCGCGTTTAGGTGGGTTGAACTCGCCGCTGCGCAGGATCTCGACATCCGGCCAACGGCTGTGAAAGCATGGCTTGCGACGGGCTTGGGCGATGACGGGATCGAGTGGGTTTCCGAGATTCAGTAAGGGGGGTTGCTTCACCATCTTGCCCGATCGGAAGCACCTCCCCGGCGATGGGTGGCTGTTTCGATCGAGCCTAAGCCCGGCGCGGCGAATGTCGATTGATCTGTTGAGACGCCCTCCTCCTTCCCCAGGCGTCCCTGAGCAATCGAAAGAGCCGCGATGCCCGAGACGCGACCATTCCACACGGAACATTCTGACCTAGCGGTTCACTCTGCGGAGGAGTTGCTGCGGGCGATTGAGGTGCTGCAGGGTCGAGTGATTGAGCTGGAACAATCGCTCGAGCGGCAGGAGCGGCTGGCGACGCTGGGCACGATTGCCGGGTTGATTGCCCACGAGTTCAACAACATCCTGACACCGGTGATGAGCTACGCGCAGATGGCGATAGGCGCGCCAGATGACCTCGAGCTCTCGGCGAAGGCTCACCAGAGGGCAGCGGACGGCGCGGATCGGGCCGGACAGATCGCCAGCGCGATTCTTGGTCTGGTCCGCCGCGATCATGCGCCCGTGGGGGTGGGGCGGGCGCAGCGGTGTAATGTCGCTGATGCGATTGATCGTGCGTTGGCGTGCCTGGCGAGACCACTTGAGAAGGACATGATCGATTTCCGCGCGGAACTTTCGACGGATGTGACCGTGTCGGCTCGTAGTGTTGCGGTTGAGCACGTGCTGTTGAACCTCATGATCAATGCGCGGAGCGCGATGCTGCCGCGTGGTGGATCACTAACAGTACGTTCCGCACGGAACCTACCGGCTCTCGGCGCGAACACGCTTGTAAGCTGGAGTGGGGGAGTGGAGGCGGGATGGCCGCTTCCGGTGAGCGAGCGGAAGAACGTGGTGGTGGAGGTCCGTGACTCCGGCCGCGGAATGGGTGCGGAGCGGATGCGCCGGCTGTTCGAACTCTCGGGATCAACGCAACACTCGATCGCAAGTTCTTCACAAACAAGAACTTATAGCAAAGATAACATCCCCTGTTCAGGGGACAGGCGGGGTCACGGGCTTGGCATGTTGGTCTGCAAGCGGCTGGTGGAGGATGCGGGCGGCGTGATGGCGGTCGAGTCGGAGCCTGGGCGCGGCACGACCGTCTACGTAGTCTGGCCGTCAGCAGTGGGGGAGTAGTCGAGCGAACCTATTGACGCGGTGCTGCCGCCGTGCCAGCGAACAAACCGCCATCAATGACGAACTCCGCCCCGGTCACGTATGCAGTCTCATCGCTCGCGAGGTAGAGTGCCATGTGCGCGACATCGAGCGCTGTGCCCATGCGGGCCAAGCGGCACTTCGCGCCTCTATCCCGCGATCGGCCCCACTCACCTCGCCGCGCCCTGCAACACCATGCGGATCGCATCGCCCGCGCCGGTGAGGCTCTCCCCTGCGATGATGCCGGCGCAAAGGGTGACGAAGAACCGCTTGCTCCAGTTCGGATAGAACCTCGCGATGATTGCGCCCACGGCAGCGCCGATGAACATTGAGATGGAGTTGGTGCCGGAGATGACGAAGGCCAGGCCCGCCGCGGAGCAACTGGGGACGTATATCGCGGCCTTCTCGGGGAGTTTCTTCTCGAGCACGGGGAAAATGACACCCGCGATACCGGCGATGAGCATCGCGGTAGTGATGCCGGGCGGGAGCGAGTCCAGCCCGCGCTGGAAGACCTCGGCGACGGCTTTCCACATCGCCACGGCGGGCGCGGGCCACTCGGGTGTGAGGAGCATTGTGGCTGGGTCGGGAACGAGGATGAGGTAGAACGCGCTGCCGACAGCCGCCCCGGCGACCGCGCCGCCGATCTGGGAGACGACCTGGTAGCGAGCGACGGCACCGAGGAGGTATCCGCACTTGAGGTCGTGCATGAGGTCGGCGCACTGCGAGGCGGCTCCGGCGGTGACGCTCGCGCCGAGGAGGTTGGCCGAGGCGTTCTTGGGCAGCATGACGGCGAAGAGCAACTGCGTGACCTTGCCCATGGGACCGACCGGAGTGACGTTGGTCTCTCCCGAGACGCGCGTCGCAACGATGGCGAGCACGAAGCTGAGAAGAACGGCAAAGACCGCCGCCCACCACGCGATCCCGAAGAGCCAGGTCTGGAGGGCCACGCTCAGAATCAACGCGACCGAAAGGGAGATGAAGAACCACTTGCGCGACACTTCTCCCGTGTCCTGGGTCGATACCTCCGCGGCCGTCAGGCGGAAGGACCGGAGGATCGCCGGCATCGAGAAGGAGAAGGAGACCAGCGACGCGACGACCATGAGCGTCACACCGGGCCAGAGCAGCCACTCGGAAAAGGGCACGACATGCAGTTCGGCCGGGAGCGAAGCGTTATGCGCTGCGGCCTGGGCCTTGTCGAGTGCGGCGCGGCCGGAGTTGACGAGCCATGGCGCGAGGACAACGTACGCGAGGATCGCTCCGCCCAGCAGAGAGATGCAGGCCCTGAGCCCGACCAGCCCGCCGATGGCAACCATGAGCAGGGTCGGATCGAGCGCGAGCAGATACTTGGATGCGGGCGCGCCATTCACAAACAGACCCAGGTCCGTGGTCTTGGTGAGTTTGAGAATGTTGGCCACTTTGAGCGCTGAAGCAACGAGAGCGCCGATGCCGAGGACCGCGACGCGCTGAACGGCTTCGGCGCCGGTGTTGTAGATCTCCTTCAGCGTTTCCGCGCAGGCGATGCCGCCAGGAAAGGGCAACTTTTCGCGGACGATCATCTGCTGCCGCAGCCCCATCGCGATCGCGATGCCGACAAAGCACACCGATGACATCCAGAGCGCAAGCTGCCACCAGGGGAACACCGTTCCCTCAAGCATCGTGATGGCGGGAATGGCGCTCACAAGCCCCGCGCTGGAGACCGCGCCCGCGGCCGAGCACGCCGACTGATTGATGTTGTTCTCCAGCCGGTTCATCATTGACACGCGCCCCGCGCTGGCCCGGCTGATGGCACGCCAGATCACAAACGCCAGCAGGATGCCCGTGATGGACATGTTCAAACCCCAGCCGATCTTGAGCCCGGTGTAGACGTTGCAGATGGAGAGCAGGCCACCCAAAATCATGCCCGTGCCCAACGCACGGATGGTCAACTGGCGTGTCGCGAAGTCGACGGCGGGTGCTGGAGAGGTGGCTTGTGGGGTGGCAGCGTTCGTGGTAGTCAAGGGCGCGGCTCCAGAAGAGCCGAAGGCTATGGCCGAGCGGAAGTGGGAAGTGGGAGGTCGGAAAGGTAGTACGCAGAGGTCACAGAGCGGGCACGGAGGTCACAGAAAGAGATGGGCGAAGAGCGATGGAGACGGGTCGGGGAAGCGCGGAGCACGGCGGCCACTTCTCGCTTCCGGGAGGAGCGGGAAGATATCGGAATCCCGTCCCTCGAGCATGCTCGACATAACGGCGAAGTGAGACCGGCCTTGGTCCATGTCGCCGCATCGGCCTGAGAGTCGTACTCGCCTCCGCATTCCGGGCATGTGCCCGCCGCAGCGAGTGTTGAGACGTTGTGTGCGCAGTGGGTGCAGAGGCGGCCGCTGGCTTCGTGCCATTCACGCACGATGCCTCGACGGAGCCACCAGCCCAGTGGGAAGATGATGCACGCGGGCGTGAAGCCGCCGATGATCGGGGTGATGACGTTCCACGGCCGCCGCGGCCAGTGCCGAATGTCGCGCACGATCACGAAGGCGATTGTGAGGATGACCACGGCGAGCGACACCCAGAAGCACCGGACGGAGATCCTCCGGAGCACCGGCGGAAAGTGGCGATAGGTGATGGTGGCGAGAACCTTCACGGGAAGTGCGAAGCGATCAGATTGTGAGGCGTGCCGGGAATGGTACGAGACGCGGAGAATGGGCTCAAGGAAAGCCACGGATAGCACGGATGGACACGGGTAGGCGAGCGGGAAGAACTGCACCGACCAGACCTCGATGCCTTGGTCGTTGATCGGTGGCAGATCAAACAACGATGCCTGGGATTGCCGCGGCGATGACGGCGTTCATCGTTGAGAGGTCGGTGGGGGAGAGGGAGATTGCCGCCGCGGCGGCGTTTTCGGAGGCCTGGGCTTCGTTACGTGCGCCGACGAGCGCGTGGGTGACGCCTGGTTGATGGATTGTCCAGGCGATGACGAGCTGCGCGGTGGTGCAGTTGTGTGCCGCGGCGATGGGGTTGAACTTGGCGAGCAGAGCGGCGATGGCGGCACGGTTCTCGCGCGTGAAGCGGCGGTGCGCGCGGCGCATGTCGCCGATGGGGAAGTCGCGGTCGGGGCCGACCTTGCCGGTGAGGAGGCCGAGGGCGAGGGGGGAGTATGCGAGGACGGCGATGTTGTGCTTGAGGCAGTAGGGGAGCTGCTCGCTGTCGAGCTTGCGATCGATCATCGAGTACTTCTCTTGATCGGAATCGAGCTGGCCCGCGCCGGAGCCGGCGCCGCCTGCGCTGCCGGCCCCACCGGCGCGATAGCGATCCATCTCGGCGGTCGTTGCATTGCAGACGCCGATGGCGCGGATCTTGCCCTGCTGCTTGAGCTTGAGCATCGCGGCCATGGTGTCTTCGTAGGGTGTCTGCTGCTCCTGCCAGTGGGTCTGATAGAGATCGATGTAGTCGGTCTGCAACCGCTTCAGCGAATCTTCACACTCGCGGGCGATCGACTCGGGGCCGTTGAAGATGAAGACTTCGATGTGACCCGTGTCGGAGGGGCCGAGCGCGGTGGAGCGCATCATGGGGCGGCCTTCTCGCGTGTTGCAGACCATGCCGCACTTGGTGGCGATGACTGCCTTCTCCCGCCTCCCAACCAATGCGCGGCCGACAATCTGCTCAGAATGACCAAAGCCATAGATGGGTGCGGTATCGAGGAAGTTCAACCCGCGATCGATCGCGGCGTGAATCGCGCGGATGGCATCATCATCGTCGCTGCCGCCCCACATCCAGCCACCCATGACCCAGGTGCCGAGTGCGATGACGGAGGCTTGAATGCCGGAGGAACCGAGTGGACGGGTGGGGAGGGAGGTGGGGGGGGTGGGCATGGGGGAGGGTAGTGGGATGTGGGATGAGGAGGCACGGAGAGGTGGGCGGAACGCAAGCCACGGATGCATACGGATTGGGAAGGGAGTGGGAGTGGGGAATGCGGAGTGGCGAGTTGGGAGGGCCTAGGGGCGATCTCAAGACGGAGAGGAGGAACTCGGACGGCGAGTGTTGATTTGCCGCCTCGGCAGTCGATGGAATGGGAGCGGGAGAACCCGGCAGGGGTTGGGGGGGAGGGAACAGGAGTTGGTACATGATCGTGGTGAATACCGAGACGATTCCGGGAATGCGGATCGTTCAGTTGAAGGGGTTGGTTCAGGGCAACACGGTGCGGTCGAAACACTTTGGCCGTGACTTCGCCGCGGGATTGAAGAACATCGTCGGCGGAGAGCTGAAGGGCTACACCGAGTTGCTCACCGAGTCCCGGCGTCAGGCGATCGAGCGGATGCTCGGCCAAGCCCAGCAACTCGGAGCGAACGCGGTGCTGAACGTGCGCTTCTCGACCAGCGCGGTGACTGCGGGCGCGGCGGAGATGTATGCGTACGGAACCGCGGCGGTGGTTGAGCCAGAGGCAGGGGTCTGAGCACCGCGCTTAAGCGGTAGAGGGGACTGTGCATGGAGTTTCTGATACAGATAGTCGTGGCGGCGCTCTTGCTGGGGGTCGGACTCGGTGCGGGCCGCATTGCCGAGCGCAGGCACTTTGCATCGCTCGCGCGGCGGGAGCGAGAGATCGGTTCTCGGTTCGTCATCACGGATCTCAAGCGCTTTCCCGGCGGGGCGTTGGGGACTGCCACACTTGTTGCCGGGCACGCCTGCATCTCGAGCGACTACTTTAAAAGCTTTGTCGCGAAGCTTCGCAAACTCATTGGTGGTGAGCTGCGGTCGTATGAATCGTTGATGCAGCGTGCGCGGCGCGAGGCGGTGATGCGCATGCTTGAGGATGCTCATCGGCTGGGTTATGACGCGGTGTGCAATGTGCGATTGAACGGTGTGGACATCGGCGGAGCTTCACTTCAGCGGAAGGGCGGGGTCGTGAGCGTTTCGGTTCACGCATCGGGGACGGCGTATCGGCTTGCGGGTCCGGCGTTGCGGGATTCCTTAGCGTCGCCCATGGCGATCCCGGGACCTGCGGCGGCGGGCCAGTCGGCGTAGCAGGGTTTAGGCTCGTGTGTGCGAGGGGGCGGGACGAGGAACGAGTCGTGGGCACACCTTCGGATGATCCGTCGGTATTCAACGAGCCGCACATGCGGCAGGATGCGGGCTCGCCACGAACGTGTCATGCGTGTGGGTATAGCCGGAACGGGATCGGGGTGGCGCGGTGTCCGGAGTGTGGCGCGCCACCGCACGAGGTTGAGCATGCGCCGTGGGATGAGCCTGCGCTGCGCGCGGGAGGGGCGGAGAGTGGGCAGGGGCTGAGTCTTGCCGGGGAGGTTCCCGAGTCGGCGGTGACGTATGCGCGATGGCTTGAGGAGCGGCGCGAAGCGACGCCGCGATCGATCACCTGGGCCACGACGATTGCTGTGGCATTGTCGGCCGGGCCGCTGGGGGTGATGGGCGCGTTGTGGGGCGCGGGGGAGTCCAGGCTCAGCGTGCTTGCGTTGACACTCTTTGGCCCGCTGATTGAGGAAGTCTGCAAGGTGATGGGCGCGACGTATGTTGTGGAGAAGAAGCCGTACCTGTTTGCGACGCGGCTACAGATCTTGTTGTGCTGCGCGGCGGGCGGGCTTGCGTTTGCGACGATCGAGAACATTCTGTACCTCTTCGTGTACTTCCCGCGGCATGAACCGTGGCTGTGGACGTGGCGATGGACGGTCTGCACCGCGCTGCACACCGGGTGTTCGCTCATCGCTGGACTCGGTCTTGTTCGGGCGTGGGAGACGACGCGGACGCTGAACACACAGCCGGATCTGACCGCCGCGACGCCGTTTCTGGTGGGGGCGATTGTGGTGCATGGGCTGTACAACACGGGGGCATTGGTGATGTCCATGGCGGGGTTCTGAGGCGGGATGGGGTTTGCGTCAGAGGGACTGGGCGTGTTATACTGGTGCGGAACAGCGCAGGGAGGCGCACACGAGGACGCTTCTCATGTTCACTCCAGTTGCTGTGATGGTCATGATCTTTGCATCCGCCGGTGCGGGTGTTCAGCCGGATCCACGGGCGGAAGTTCCGCCTCGGGTTGAGGTTCCGACTTCGCCGGCTGGGAACGCACCTGCACCTTCACCGGCGTCGGGCGATCCGGCGGCTACTCCTGCAGGTTCTGGGGAGAAGAGCGGGGGCGAAGCCGCGGGGTCGGTGGGGGCGGCGCTGGAGGTGGCGATTGCCTATCCGCATCCGATCATCACGGAGGTGCTGTTTGCGGTGCCGGGAGGGGATGCGGGGGATGCGAACGGGGATGGGAAGCGTCATGTCTCGGGGGACGAGTTTGTGGAGCTGTACAACCCGCACGACAAGGCCATCCAGCTTCGCGGCTACAAGCTGACTGATGCCAATGCGCCGGATAAGGGGCAACTGCGGTTTGTGTTCCCACTGTTTGAGCTTCCGCCCGGGGGAGCGGTGGTGGTGTTCAATGGCTTTGGGTGCTCGTGGTTTGGCCCGGTGGGGGATGCCAAGGCCGCGCCCATGGCGGCGAACGATCGCTTTGGCAACGCGTGGGTCTTCACGATGAAGGCGGCGTCGCAGTATGTCGCGTTCAGCAATACGGGTGATCATGTGCTGTTGACCGGGCCGGATGGCTCGCCCGTGCATCGTGTGAGCTGGGGCGAACCCAAGGACCAGGGAGCGTTTGACAGGGTGGAGCCGCTGCTGGATGACCGGGCGATGCAGACGGGTAAGTCGAGCGTGCAGCGGGACAGCCTGTCGCGGGTAGCGAGCTTTCGGGGGCACACGGATCTTCCGTTTGACATGGGCGGGGACAAGCTCTTCAGCCCGGGAGTGTGGAAGGCGTTGCCGCAGCCGAGGGCGAAGAAGCAGCTGGAGGAGGGGGAGAAGGGGCAACGCGAAGAGCTCGAAGTTCAGGAAGAGGGGGGGAAGAAGTAGTCGGATTCGCGGGGATGAACAAAGGCCATCGCGTTAGTGGCCATATATATGGGTGCATGGTACCATATAGCCATATGAAGACGACCGTCGACATTCCGGACCGGTTGTTCAAGCTCCTGCGGGTGCGTGCCGCGGCCGAGCAGACGACGATGCGCGAGCTGCTCGCGGCGGCGTTGCAGCAGTTCCTGGGGGGTTCGGGAGGTGCTCCGCGAAAGAAGTTCAAGCTCAAGGATGGTTCTGTCCGCGGCAACGGCCTTGCCGAGGAGTTCCAAGATGCGGAGTGGGCGAAGATTCGCGAGGAGATCTATCGGGGCCGCGGCGGTGAACAGTGATCGCTGTTGATACCAATATCCTGGTGTACGCGCATCGTCGGGACATGCCGCAGCACAAGGGCGCGGCACTACGAATCCGCGGGCTTGCGGAGGGTGATGACCCGTGGCTTGTTCCATGGTCGTGCGTGCACGAGTTCCTCGCGGTGGTGACCAATCCGCGACTCTTCAAGCCGCCAACCACGATCGACGCGGCGGTTCAGCAGGTTGAGTACTGGCTTGAGTCTCCCTCACTGACCATTCGCGGCGAGTGTGACGGCTACTGGCCGATGCTCCGCGATGCGCTCAGATCTGGGAAGGCGACCGGCGGTGCAGTGCATGATGCCCGGATTGTCGCGGTCTGCCGCGAGCACGGCGTGTCGGTATTCTGGACCGCCGACAGGGACTTCTCGCGGTTCCCAGGTGTTCGGCTGGAGAACCCGCTCTCGTTGGCATGAGCCGGATCGCCATACGCTCGGCGATTGGCATTCCTACCATCCCGCCCCATGGCCTGGATCACTAAAGACAGCGCGAACGCGAAGGTTGACCGCCGCAACGATCCGTACCTGACGGATGCGATGCGGAAGGATTTGAGCGAGCGGATCCTGCCGCGATATGCCAACAAGCAGGCGGCGACGCTGCCGTGCCTGCACATGATTCAGCATGAGTATGGCTGGGTTCCTGCGCAGGCGATGGAAGAGATCGCGACGTTCCTGGGGCTGAAGGCCTCGGATGTGCTCGATACCGCGAGCTTCTATGAGGAATACTGGCTGAAGCCCAAGGGCAAGCACCTGATTCAGGTCTGCCGGTCGATCACGTGCGAGTTCTGCGGGCAGCGCGAGATCACGCAGGCGTGCAAGGACAGGCTGGGGATTGAAGTGGGGGAGACGACCGACGATGGGAGCTTCACGCTCATCGAGCTTGAGTGTCTGGGGAGCTGCGGGACTGCCCCGGCGGCGCTGATCGACGAGACACTGCACGAGAACCTGACGCCGGAATCGGTCGTGAGGGCAATCGACGCCGCGGCCAAGAGCGGCGGGCACGGGCACCACTGATCGCCCCGCTTACCGAGCGAAGCTTTCGCACCGCTTGAACTTGGCAACCGCTCCCCGCTGGGGTGTGGTATATCTGTGTGTCGATAGAAGCGGGGATGGCAGCGTGAGGGGGGAGGGGTGGAGGTGGGCCAAGGAGGTCCGCAGATGAACACGGTCAAAGCGTTTGGGGTTGTGGTTGTCGCCGCGGCGATGACGGCAGCGGGTCTCGCCGCTACGCCGGGCTGCGCGGCGAAGCGCAAGTCGCGGGAATCGCAGTCGATCGAGCGAACGTACGCGAAGGCGTCATTTATCAATGACACGGCCGCGCCGGTACGGCTGTCGATTGTCGTCGGCGAGCGCAGCGAGAACCCGCCGGGCATGGGCACGACGTACTCCGCTGAGCCGCAGGTCATTGGCCCGGGCGGAACGTACCTCGCGCTGATTCAGGAGAGAAAGCCGTACGGTGTGGGCTTCCTGTTCCCGGACAACATGGACCTAGTGGTACGTTTCAAAGTCGAGTCGGCCGGCGCGACGTGGGAGCCTTCGCAGTTTGCGTGGTACGAGGTGGTCGGCCCGGTGCCGGAGGTGATCTGGCTGTTCCCCAACCAGGCGGGCGCGCCTGGCGTGCGGCTTTCGACGGGGCGCGTGGAGCTTGTGCCGCAGGATTGGTGGCCGAAGGACTGATCGGTAGCGTGGCGAGCGAATGAAGAGGCAGTAGAAGCAGGCCACAGTTGGCACGGATGGACACGGATGGACACGGATGGGGGCGGGGATGTGCCGGCGGGTGATTCAGAGTGGGAGAGAGGCGGAGTAGAAGAGGCAGGGCCCGCTCAGTTTCGCCTCGCTGCGCTCAAACGCCAGCTCGCTGCCTAATCCTCCGACGGGAGCTTGTTGGCTGGGGCCCGGTGTTCGCATCGCTACGCGGGCAGCAGCACGACATCCTCAGGCGCGGCGGAGAGGGTCACACGCTCGCCGATGCGCGTGGATGCGCCGGGGTTGAGGTGCGCGACCTTGACGCGCGCTGCGCCGGGGAGCTCGACGACAAGCTGTTCGGTCTCGCCGAGGTAGGTGGATTCGACGACGCGGCCGGGCATCTGGTTGCGCGCGGTGGCGGGCGGGGTTGCGCCGTGCGCATCGATGCGCCAGGCTTCGGGGCGGATGGAGGCGATGATGTTGATCGCGGCGGGCTCGATGTTCGGCGAGAGCACGGCGGACAGCATGTCGCCCGCGGCGGTGCGCACGAGGGCATGGCCGGGTCCGGCTGCGCTGCCACGTTCGATGAGCGAACCGGGGAGGATGTTGGTTTCACCCAGGAACTCGGCGACGAAGCGGGTGCGGGGGCGGCGGTAGAGCTCGCCGGGCGGCCCGAGTTGTTCGATTCGTCCTTTGTTGACGATCGCCACGCGGTCGGCCATCGAGAGCGCTTCCTTCTGATCGTGCGTGACGTAGATCGCCGTGATGCCTTGGCCCCCCCCGGCGCCGGAGGCGACTTTCCCGCCACCGCTCCCCCCGACTTCCTTGCAGATGCGGCGGATCTCGGAGCGCAGCTCGTTGCGGAGTTTCGCATCGAGGTTGGAGAGGGGCTCATCGAGCAGGAGGACATCGGGGCGGATGACCAGTGCGCGGGCGAGGGCGACGCGCTGCTGTTGTCCGCCAGAGAGCTGGTTGGGCTTGCGATCGGCGTACTGCTCCATGTGCACCGCGGCGAGGGCCTCGGTGACGCGGCGTTTCTTCTCGTCGGCGGGGACCTTGCGGATGTTGAGTCCGAAGGCGACGTTGGCCGCGACGGTCATGTGGGGCCAGAGGGCGTAGGACTGGAAGACCATGCCGGTGTTGCGTTTGTTGGGCGGGAGGAAAGTGACATCGCGCGCGGAGGGAGAGAGGATGACGGTGGAGGGCGCGCTGGGGTCGGCGGAAGATTCGGCGGATTGAGCCGCCGCGGCGTTCTCGCTGGTGTCGAAGAAGATGCGGCCGCTGGTGGGCTCGATGAAGCCGGCGATCATGCGGAGGAGGGTGGTCTTTCCGCAGCCGGAGGGGCCGAGGAGGAAGAAGAGTTCGCCGGCGTTGATGGTGAGGGAGACGTGATCGACGGCGGTGGTGACGCCGCTCTTCTTGCTTGCGCGCGCGCCGGGTGCAGAGTCGAACTGCTTGGTCAGGCTGTCGAGGGTGATGGTTGTGGCCATGGGGTTGACATGGTAACGCCGCCGCGAAGGAGGAGGTTATGCGGGCAGGCGAAGATTCGATTCTGCTGCCTGGCGATGAGGCAGGGACACGCGCTATTGAATCGCGGACTGCGAGGAGCGAGTCTGCCGATGCGGGGGAAGGTTTACCCCGCCAGCTCCATGACTGGCGCAGTTGAGTGGCATGACTGGTCACCCGGGGCTTTGACGCGAAGGGCGTCTCAGCCCCGGCGTGAGTTGCGCCAACTCGGCACGAAAGCGAGTCAGCCTATGGGCAGCCCGCGAACCAGAGGCTGAGGAAGGCGAAGATGTCGGGCACGGTGATGCCGGGGTTGCCGTCGATATCGGCGGTGGGGCTCTGCGCGAACCACGCGCTGAGGAAGGCGAAGATGTCGGGGACACCGACAGCGCCGGAGCAGTCAAAGTCGGCCGCGCACCAGGTGAGCGTGACTTCGGAGGTGGGGACGAGCCCGCACTCGCCGGTCACCATGCAGTAGTACTGGCCGGCATCCTGCTGCTGGAAGTTGCTGAGCGTGAGCGAGGCGGACTGTGCACCCGCGGCAATCGCGCCGCTGGGGAGCACACCGTTGCTGACCCACTGGAAGATCGGGAAGGCGGGGATGTATCGCCACCACTGGTACGTCACGGTGCCGTAGTTGCCGGGCGCGAGTGTGACGGTGAGTTGCTTGGTGCCGCCCGGGCAGACGGGTCCGCCGATGGGCTGGGACTGGATGACCGGGTTGCTGGCGAGCTCGAAGGTGCCGTCGCCGCTGAAGACGGTGGAGACGCCGCAGGGATCGGTGACGAAGCAGCGGTACGAGGTGAAGGTGTCCTGG
This sequence comes from Phycisphaerales bacterium, assembly GCA_038247555.1. Taxonomy (GTDB): domain Bacteria; phylum Planctomycetota; class Phycisphaerae; order Phycisphaerales; family UBA1924; genus JAHBXL01. Next base: position 17,599 of record JBBRUT010000065.1, read on the forward strand.
ACGGTGAGAATAGTGATTCCGAGTGTTGGGCTCTGGGCACCGGTGAACGCGCCGCCGTTGCCGGTGGGGCCGTTGAAGATGTCGACCCAGCAGTCGATGAACGGGCAAGACGTGTAGATCTGCCACTGGTATGTGCTGCCCGCGGGCGTGGCCGTGATGGCGAGGGATCCGGGCGAGCCAGGGCAACCAGGCGTGGGCGTGGGCCCGGAGGTAACCACCGGCGCTGGCGACGGCACAATGCTGGCCTGCTGGGAAGGGATGTTGCCGATGCAGGGGATGGAGACGACGCAGCGGTAGTCGGCGAAGTCACCCGGATAGAGACCCGCGACGGTGAGGTTGGGGGTGTTGGTCCCGCCGTAGTTCCCGCCGTTGCCGGTGGGGCCGTCGAAGATGTCGTTCCAGCAGTTGATGAATGGGCAGGGGAAGAACTTCTGCCACTGATAGGTGCAGCCGACGCAGGGGTTGACGGCGACGCTGAGGAAGGCATCGTTGTCGCCTGGGCAGCCGCCGGTGTCAAAGGGTCCGATGATCGCGGGTGCGGAGTCGATGACGGTCAATGCTGCGGCGGCTGAGGCCAACTGGCTTGTGGCGCCGCAGCCGAGCACGCCAAAGACGCAGCGATAGAAGGTGGAGTCTGCTCCCTGGGCATTGAAGATTGAGAACGTGGAGGTACCGGTGCC
>JBBRUT010000066.1:0-18271 GCA_038247555.1 Phycisphaerales bacterium
CCGCATCCTCACTCGCGCGAATCAGGTCCAGGCCGCGCCTTACAACCTCAACGGCGCGGGCGTCACCGCGCTGGTCTTTGACGGCGGCGGCGTCCGCACCACGCACCAGGACCTTGCGGGCCGGGCCACCATCATCGACGGTTCGGGCGTCATCGATCACGCAACCCACGTCGCGGGCACCATTGCCGGCAACGGCGCGGCCAGCAGCGGAAACAACCGCGGCATGGCCCCCGCCACCGTCATCCTTTCGGCTGCGATCACCACCGGCCCCTCCGGCTGGCTGTACACCAATCCCAACGACATCGAAGCCGACTACGCCAACGCGTTCAGTCAGGGCGCCGACATCGCCAACAACTCCATCGGCACCAACGTCAACAACAACGGCTTCCCATGCAGTTGGCACGGCGATTACAGCGTGACCGACAGCGTTATCGATGCCATTGTCCGCGGCAGCCCCGCTGTCTCGGGCGGCGCTCCCTTCCGGATTGTCTGGGCCGCGGGCAACGAACGCGGCGGCCGATGCGACTCAGGCGGATTCCGCACCATCGGCCCTCCCGCCGGATCAAAGAACCACCTCTCCATCGGCGCGGTGAACTCCAACGACGATTCCATGACCGGATTCAGCGGCTGGGGACCGACTGATGACGGCCGGCTCAAGCCCGATTTCTGCGCCCCCGGCTGCCAGAGCAACTCCGACTTCGGCGTGACGAGCTGCGGCAGCGCGGGCAACGCCGCTTATTCTGTGCTGTGCGGCACCTCGATGGCCTCGCCCACCGCGGCCGGCGTCGCCGCGCTCATCATGCAGGAATGGACCAACCTCCGCCCCGGCGAACCCTGGCCTCGCAACTCCACGCTCAAGGTTCTGCTGGCCCAGAGCGCGGTCGATCTCGGCAACGCCGGCCCCGACTACCGCTTTGGCTACGGATCGATTCGCGCCGATGCCGCGATCGACCTGCTCCGCACCGGCGCGGTCGTTGAGCGCGAACTCGGTCAGGACTTTGTCGACTACTACTCCGTAACCCTGGCTCCCGGCGCGCCCGCGCTCGTGTTCACGGCCGCGTGGGACGATGCGCCCGGCACGCCCAACGTCATCCCCGCGCTGGTGAACGATCTGGATATCCGCGTGTACAGCCCCGATGGCACGCGGTACTACCCGTGGACACTGACGCCGTCTTCCCCCAACACGCTCGCCCAGCGCGACACCGAAGACCACCTCAACAACATCGAGCAGGTCCGGGTCGATGCGGCGATGCCGGGGGAGTGGACGATCGAAGTCCACGGCACCAGCATCCCGCAAGGCCCGCAGGCGTACTCCCTGGTCGCCTCCGACGCCTCCCTCACGTTCACGGGTGCGGTCAGCATCACTGTCGAGCCCGTCACCGTCGCGCCCGCGTTCATCGACCCCGGCGTGCCCTTCACCGCCTCCATCCGCGTGCAGATCGAGAACGACACCCTTCTCCCCGGCTCTCCCGCGATGCACTTTCGTGCCGGCCCGGGCGCGTACACCTCAATCCCCATGATCGATCGCGGCGGCGGCCTCTATGAAGCCGATCTCCCCGGGTTCTCATGCGGGGACCTGCCGCAGTATTACTTCACCGTGTCGGGCGAGATCCTCGGAAACTTTGCCGTCCCCCAGGCCGGCGCGGCCGCGCCCTACAGCGCACTCGTCGGAACCCCTCAGGCCATCGTCTACGACATGGAAACCGCCGCGGGCTGGGTCAGCGGCGCACCCGGCGACACCGCGCACCTCGGCCAGTGGGAGCGCGGCATCCCGCAACAGACCATCGCGCAGCCCGGCACCGACCACACACCCGATCCCGGCGTGAACTGCTGGGTCACCGGCCGCCTCGCCGGCGCCAACCCCGATGCGTATGACGTCGATGGTGGACGCACCACCCTGATCTCTCCCGTGATCGATCTCGCCGATTCAGACTCTTCTATCCGGCTTGGATATTGGCGATGGTACTCGAACTCCACCGGCGCATCCCCCAACATCGATACGTTCGTGATCAATGTTTCCGCCGACGCGGGCGCGACCTGGTCCAGCTTCGAGGTCGTCGGTCCCGGTGGCCCTTCCAATGCGGGCGGATGGCGCTACCACGAAGCACGCATCGCCGATTTCGTGCCGCTCACCGCGGGCTTCCAGATCCGGTTCATCGCCTCCGACATCGGCTCTACCTCCACTGTCGAGGCCGCGATCGACGATGTCACGCTCTACTGGATCTTGTGCAACGATGCCTGCGCCGCGGACTTTGACGGCAATGGCCAGCGCGAGGTGCCCGATATCTTCGCCTTCCTCAGCGCATGGTTCGCCCAGGAGCCCGCGGGCGACTTTGACGGTGTCGGCGGCATCGCCGTCCCGGATATCTTCGCGTTCCTCTCGGCATGGTTTGCCGGCTGCTGATTTCCCATTTCGTCCAGCCCACATCGGTGTTTCGCGGCCGGATTCTGGGAAATCGGGGGGGCCGGAGGAAGTGGGGAGGAAGGTCCCGGAATCGGTACCGGCCTACTGGTCCACGGATCTTTGGTTACCCCTTGTCTTCATGCGAACCGGGTTCATCTTTGGTTCGTATAGCCCCCCGCGCCCGCTCGGGCCTTCGGCGGGTCCGCAGCGCAACGGATGGACGGGGAACGGGGAAACTCGGGGGGCAGGGGGGGTTGTCGTGGGGGGCGATCTCAACGCCCTACGGACCGTGCACTTTCGTGCACAGTTCTTGGGCCGGTGTCTTCCCGTTTCTTTCGCTCATTCACTTTGGCGTGGAGTGACCTCATGACGACTCGGCAGACCGCTCACCGGTTCGCTTTCCCCTTGGCCCTTGCAATCGCGGCAGGCTCAGCGGCCCCCGTCATGGCCCAGGTGCTGTGGCGTTCGCCCGTCGCCCCGGCGTTCGCGCCCGACAAGCAGTCCGAACCCCTCCTCGCGCAGCTTGCCCAGGAGGGCGGCACCCGCCACCTTGCTCTGCAGCTTGCACGCCCCGTGACCGACGCCGACCGCGCCGCCCTCTCCGCAGCCGGCTTGACCATCGCTTCCCCCCTTGGCAACAACGCCTTCTTCGCATCCATTGATGCAGCCAAGCTCAACATCAAGGCCGTTCAAAGTACCGGCCTCATCTCCGGCGCCCAGGCCATCGACCCGGCCTGGAAGCTCCACGGCGCATTTGCAGCAAACGATCCCACCGCTTTCACCGTCGTCGGCACGGCTCCTGCCTCCGCGCGCTCCGGCAAGCCCGACAGCATCGTGGCGATGTATGTGCTCATGCACGCCGATGCTCCCCGCACCGGGAACGCCGAAGCCCTCATCGAGAAGCACGGCGGAATCGTGCGTGACCGCATCGAAACCCTCAACGGCCTCGTGGTCGAGTTGCCCCTCTCCGCAGCCTCCACTCTGGCGTCTGAGGATGCCGTGCAATGGATCGAGCCCGCGCTCCCCCTGCTGACTCCTACCAATGCGGAGAACCGCGCCCTCACGCGCTCCAATCAGGTGCAGGCCGCGCCCTACAACCTCAACGGCGCGGGCGTTACCGCCCTCGTCTATGACGGCGGCGGGGTCCGTGCATCGCACCAGGACTTCGGCGGCCGCGCAACCGTTATCGATGGTTCCTCCGGCGCGACACACGCCACGCACGTCGCCGGAACGATCGGCGGCAGCGGCGCAGCAAGCGGCGGAAACAACCGGGGCATGGCGCCCGGCGTCACCATTCTTTCCGCCGCCCTTTCCGCCGGCTCCGGATTTCTCTACACCAATCCCGGCGACATCGAGGCCGATTATGCCGCCGCGTTCAATCAGGGCGCGGACATCACCAACAACTCCATCGGCACCAATGTCAACAACAACGGCTTTTCCTGCACCTGGCACGGCGACTACGGAATCACCGACGGCGTGATCGATGCCATCGTCCGGGGCATGCCATCGGTAACTGATGGTCAGCCCTTCCGTGTCGTCTGGGCCGCGGGCAACGAGCGCGGCGGCCGATGCGATGTCGCCGGCGGCTACCGCACCATCGGCCCTCCCGGCGGCGCGAAGAACCATCTCTCCGTCGGCGCAGTCAACGCTAACAACGACTCCATGACCAACTTCAGCGGCTGGGGGCCCACCGACGACGGGCGACTCAAGCCCGACTTCTGCGCGCCCGGTTGCCAATCAGGCGGCGATAGCGGCGTCACCAGTTGCAGCAATAGCAGCGATTCGTCTTACTCATCGCTCTGCGGCACATCGATGGCCTCCCCAACCGCTACCGGTATCGCCGCGCTCATGCTCCAGGATTGGGCCAACCTTTTCCCCGGCTCGCCCTGGCCCCGCAACTCCACCCTCAAGGTCCTGCTCGCTCAGAGCGCCGTCGACCTTGGAACCGTCGGCCCCGACTACACGTTCGGTTACGGATCGATCCGCGCCGACTCGGCCATCGACCTCATGCGCACCGGCGCATTTCAGGAAGGTTCCCTCTCCCAGAACTTCACCGACATCTACACGGTCACCGTGGCCCCGGTGTCCGGCCCTCTCGTCTTCACCGTCGCGTGGGATGATGCGCCCGCGACCGCCAATGTCATCCCCTCGCTCATCAACAACCTCGACCTCCGCGTCTTCGCGCCCAGCGGCACGCGCCACTACCCCTGGACGCTCAACCCCGCAAACCCGTCTTCCGCCGCGGTCCGCACGCAGGAAGATCAGCTCAATAATATCGAGCAGGTGTTTGTCAATGCGCCCATCGCGGGCGTGTGGACAATCGAGGTCCGCGGCAGCAATGTCCCTGCCGGCCCGCAGCCCTACTCGGTTGTTTCCTCCAACACCAGCTTCGCCCTCACCGGCTCGGTGAGCATCGCCCTCGAGCCGATCACCCTCGCCCCCGAATCGATTCTTGCTGGCATTGCCACGCCCCTCTCCGTGCTTGTCGATATTCAGGGCGACACCGTGGCCCCCGGCTCCGTGCAGATGTTCTACCGCACCTCCGGCGGCCCCTTTACTGCGGTCCCCATGACGGATGCGGGCGGTGGCGTCTTCGTGACGAATCTCCCGAGCGTCGATTGCGGTGCCTCTCCCGAGTATTACTTCTCTGCTCAGGGCGCGCAGCTCGGCACCGTCCTGTTACCCCTCTCCGGTGCCATCAATCCGTTCACGACCATTGTCGGCGAGTTTGAGATCACCGACTTCGACATGGAAACCGCTGCCGGATGGATCGGCGGCCAGCCCGGTGATACCGCTACCAGCGGGCAGTGGGAAAGCGGCGTTCCCGAGCAGACCGCCGCGCAGCCGGGAGCCGACCACACCCCAGACCCCGGCGTGAACTGCTGGGTCACCGGCAGGCAAGCCGGTTCGGGCGTCGGATCCTTCGATGTCGATGGCGGCTTCACCACGCTGCTCTCGTCGAGCTTTGATCTCTCCGCAGCCACGGGCGCGACGCGCATCGGTTATTGGCGCTGGTACTCCAACATAGCAGGCGCTGCGCCCAATGCCGACGTGTTCACCATCGACATTTCCAGCAACGGTGGGACCAACTGGACGAACGTCGAAGTCGTCGGCCCCACGGGCCCTCAGACCGCCGGGGGCTGGTTCTACCACGAGTTCCGCGTGGCCGATCTGGTGCCCCTCACCAGCAATGTCCGGCTGCGGTTCATCGCGTCCGACCTTGGCGCGGGTTCGATCGTCGAAGCCGCGATCGACGACCTGAGCATCATCGCAGTCCAGTGCTCCGAGCCTTGCGCCGCCGACTTCGATGGCAACTCCGCCGTCGAAGTGCCCGACATCTTCGCCTTCCTCAGCGCGTGGTTCGCTCAGGACCCATCGGCCGACCTTGACGGAGTCCCCGGAATCGCGGTGCCCGACATCTTCGCCTTCCTCAGCCTCTGGTTTGCCGGGTGCTGAGTTTCAGATCACACGAACCGAGCGCCAGACGCGCAAAAACAGCAGGAACTCCACCGCTCCACACGATACTCCCCCCGGCGCGTCTTCACGCATCAGTCGGCAGAGCAATCTGTCGGTATCGGGCGGGGATGAGTGGGGGTAACGTGAACGGCCGCGCCTCACGAGAGGTCGGCTATGCGTTCACCGCGTTGGGTTCTCTCCGTCTCGTGTCTCGCCGCGTTCCTGTGCGCTTCCTCCGCTTCCGCTCAGGCGCTGAAGATCTCCCAGGTCTTCGGCGGCGGAGGTAACCCGGGCGCGCCCTTCAACCGTGATTACGTCGAACTCTTCAATGCAGGCACCTCGGAGGTCAGCCTCGCAGGCTGGTCCCTGCAATACTCGGCCGCGGCGGGCTCATCGTGGCAATCGACGATCCTCCCCGTCCGCACCATCGCGCCCGGCGCTTACTTTCTGGTGCAGATGTCCGCCGCAGGCACAGCCGGTGAACCTCTCCCGACTCCCGATCACAACGCCGTCCCCGCGATCTCGATGAGCTCGACCTCCGGCAAGGTCGCGCTGCTCCGCAACTCGACGGGGCTCACCGGCGTCTGCCCTTCGAGCCCGCAGATCATCGACCTCGTCGGCTTCGGCGCAGCGGCAAGCTGCTTCGAAGGGTCCGCTCCTGCGCCAGCGCCATCCAACGCGCTGGTCATCCTCCGCGCCGATCTTGGCTGCGCCGATACCGGACAGAACAGCCTCGACTTTGTCGCCGGCCCCGCCAACCCGCGAAACTCGGCGATTGCAAGCCCCCTCTGCCCAGGTGCGGACTTGGAACTCCTGATCGAAGGCCCAACCGTTACGAATGAGGAAGGTGTGCAGGTTGCGATGGGGCAACTCACGATGGAGAATCCGGAGACCTTCACCCTCCGCATCCTTAACCGTGGCCCCGACGCCGCAACTTCCATCACCCTCACGGTCAATCTCCCCAGCAACGCCGCATTCATCCAGTCCCTCCCGCCCGCCGATCCTCCCACCGACGGTGTGATCATCTTTCCGATGGGTGATCTGGAACTCGATGAGGAGGCCGTCGCCACCGTCACGCTCATCCCGTACGCCGGAACCCACGTCGCACTCAGCGCTTCGGTTTCCGCGCTCGCGCCCGACACCAAGCCCGGCAACAACAGCCCCACCCTGACGCTCCCGATCTTCAGCTTCGACCGCGCCCGCCTCTTCACGGGCGTGAAGAGCACCGCGGAAGTGACCGCCGATCTCCGCGCCGTCGATGTCGACTCTGGCGCATCCAAGCCGCTCATCTCTGCTTCCGTTTCCGGCCTCGCCGCGGATAACGAGAACCGCCGCTTCTTCATCTCTGACGGAACGCAGCTCTCGATCGTCCCGTGGGACACGCTTACGCCCATCGCGGTCGGAACGATCACCGGTGCCGAGAGTGCCGTCGACGGCCTCGCCTGGCACCCTTCACGGCGCAGACTCCTCGGCACCACCACCTCCCGTCTCTACGAGATCGACATTCACACCGCCGCGGCCAAGCTCCTGCGCACATTCCCCGCCGGCGACTTCGGCGGGATCGACTACGACGTTTCGAGCAATCGCCTCATCGCGGTCAACAACGCTACCGCCACCACCGGCGGGCTCTCAGGCCGCGGCTTCTACCGCATCCACCCCTACGACACCGAGCTGCTGTTCCTCTTCGCGTTTCCCGAACGATCCCCCGGCGTGCCCGAGACCGACATCGACGGGTGCGCGGCCGGTGGCGGCCGCTTCTTCGGCGTCACCGATCAGTCGGAGTGGGTGTACCGCTACCAGCAGAGCTCCTCTTTATTTCTCACCCCACTCTCTCAGCCCCTCACTGTCGAGCACACCGACGCTGGATCAACCTACGCCGCCGAGTTCTACTCCCAGTCTCCCGGCGCCAACCTCGGTGTGCAGATCGCCGCCCCGGCTGATTGCGACGCGATCACCGAACAGCCGCTCACCTTCAATGTCACGCTCACCAACCACGGTCCGTCCTACGCCGTTGCTCCAGCGCTCACCATCACCCTTCCGCCGACCGCCACGTTCATCAGATCTACACCACCGCTCGAGCCGGCCGCCAATGTGCTGTCCATGCCGCTGCCCGGGCTCGCCCGCGGCGAGTCGTCCATGGTCTCCGTCACGATGATCCCAAGCGGCGCATCTCCCCACACCATCGCCGCAACCCTCTTCTCCTCGACGCCCGATGCCCTCCCGCTGAATAACACCGCGATCCGCAACCTGATCACCCAGCCCGCGCTGCCCGCAGCGCCCTCTGCAACTGCCGTGCTCTCCACTCTCCCCGGCTCCAACTCAGTCCCTGGTGTCAGCGGTCTGACGTTCGCATCTGCGGACTTTGGCCGGCTCTACCGCAGCCCCACCGGCCAACGCTGGATCTTGGCCGCGACTACTTCCGACACCCCGTCGAGGGACCGTGTGCTCATCCGCGGCGGCGGCGGCACACTCCAGGCTGTTCTCCAAGAGGGCGTCACGTTCATTCCCCAGCTTGGTGCACCTGTCGGTGAGTTCGGGCTCGTCTACGCCGTCCTTGATAACGGCGACTTCGCCTTCACCACCGACACCGATCCCGACCCCACCTTCGGGACCGTCGCGATCAAATCTATCGGCGGCGACTTCTCCGTCGTCGCCGAGCAGGGGGGGGGCAACTTTGCAGTCGGTCTCACGCACACCGCCGCGATGGGCTCTGTCACCCTCCAGACCGATGGCACTATTTCTTTCTCCGCCGGTTTCGGCGCAGGCGCTTCTGCCGCGCAAGCTTTTCTCACCGATGACGGCCAGACGCTCATCGCCAGAACGCCGATCACCATTCCCACCGGCCAACTCGCCGCGCCGCCGGTGGGGCTCGAAAGCTTCGGCGGTGGCACAACCGAAGGACTTGTGACCTGGATGAACGCCGCGGGCGACAAGTGGTGCATGCGCGGCGACCTCAGCGGCCCCACCGCCACCGACATCTGCCTCGTGGTTGATAGCGCCGTACGCATCCAGGAAGGCTTTCGCGTGCCCAGTTCCTCGCTGATGTCCAATGTCACAGGCATCCATGCCACCGACCTCGAGCCCGTCAGCGGCGATGTCTACTGCCGCGGCTCCAATGCGGACGGTCGAGACTGGGTTTGGCGCAACGGTCAGGTCATCGCCTCGAGCACCGCGCCAATCGCGCAGGGATCGACCGAACTCTTCACCGATACCGTCTTCGCCCGGTGCTTTTTTCTCGCTGCCGGAAACAGCTCCGGCGACTTCATCGTCGGCGGGCACACCAGCGCCGCAGATGCGAACGCCAATGAGGTCATCGTGCTCAACAACCAGCACGTACTGCTGCGCGAGAATGATCCCATCGACATCAGCGGCAACGGACTCCTCGACAATGATGCCCGCATCCACAGCTTCCGCGAGCACTCGGCCCTCATTACCGATGACGGCTGGCTCTATGCGGTCGTCCGCGTGCGGTCGGGGGCGAGCGTCTGCCGCGGTGCCCCGGCCGATATCGGTCAGGCGTTGATCCGCCGGCGCGTCATCTGCCCGGCGGACTTCAATCGTGACGGCGGCGCAAATGTCCCGGACATCTTCGCGTTCCTGAGCGCGTGGTTCGCGCAGGGACCGGGCGCGGACTTCGACGCCGACGGCACCGTGGCCGTTCCCGATATCTTCAGCTTCCTCAGTGCATGGTTCGCCGGCTGCTGAAACCCCCAAACTCGCATCCGCGCTCCCAACATCAGCGTCCGGATACTGGGCACCCGTCTCAGGTGGGGTATATTGAAGCCACCCTTGACCGGATGCCCCATGCACCAGCCGCCACGTCGATGTCTTTCCCTGATCACCTCCTGCGCCCTTGTCGCGGCGGCAACAGCCCCTGTGCTCACCGCAAGCGCGGACCCTCTGCCTCGCACGCGCCCGGCCACGGCCGCTGCCACGCAGGCATCTCTCTCCGAGTCAGCTTTCCCGCGGCCACTCGTGCCCCAGCAGTTGTCGATCCCCCACGGCGAGCTGCTTCTGCACCCGGATGTCGACGCATTCGCGATCGACGCCGCCACCCATATCGTCCTGCGACACAGCGACGGCGTGATCGAGTTTGAACTGCCGACGCATGATCACCAATCCGTTGTGGCGACGATGACTCCCGTCGAGCCTCTCGCGCCCGATGCGGCGATCCTCATCGTCGATTCCAACGGCACACACAGGCCTGCCGGATCCACGATTCAGATCTGGCGCGGGGTGATTGCCGGCGATTCCGAATCGGAAGTGTTCTTCGGCATGTCGGACACGCAGGCCCACGGCTGGGTGACCTTCGATGGGCGCACCACGTTGATCACCACCACTCGTATCGGAGGTGCCGACATCATCCTCGCCTACGACGCAGCGCTCCTTGGCCCCGGCAGCACGCCCGTCTGCGCAGGTGCGCTCGAAGTGCCAGGCTCGTCTCTGCTCCCGCCGACCGGGCTCGTTCCCGGGCTTCGCGGCGGCCCAACCTGCTTTGCGTTCGACATCGCCATCGAGTGCGACTGGGAGTTCACCCAGCGACAGACATCCTCTCAAGCCGCGGTCGACTACGCCGTCCTGCTGACGGCCGCCTCTTCAACCATCTTCAGCCGCGAGGCCGGCATGGGCCTGCGCATCAGCTACCTCAGGGTGTGGAACCGCGAAGACCCCTGGACGGAACCGGGATCGGGACCACAGCTCACCCAGTTCCGCGAGTACTGGCTCGCCAACATGAGCGGTGTTCCGAGGGCTACGGCGCATCTGCTTTCCGGCCGCGGCCTGGGAGGTGGTGTCGCCTATCTCGCGGTCGCCTGCAACACCGAGTGGTCCTTCGGCGTCAGTGGAAATATCGATGGACACTTCCCTTTCCCGACACAGAACAACAGCCACCAGAACTGGGACCTCTTCGTTTACAGCCACGAGCTCGGCCACACTTTCGGCACCGGGCACACGCACAACGCCTGCGAGTATGACCCCGTCGTCGACGGCTGCGGCCTCAATCCCGACCCCGCGGCCGGGTGCGAGTATGGCGTCCAGGATTGCACAACCGCCACGCAGGGCATCGGCACCATCATGTCCTACTGCCACATCTGCCAGGGCGGAATGTCCAACATTGCCATGACCTTCGGTCCACGCGTCGCCGGAAGAATCAATTTGTTCGCTTCCACCCGCGCCTGCGCTACGCCTCTCCCACGCCTCAACTACGCTGGGATCTCCGTTTCTCCCGGTAATCCCGCCTGCGCAGGCTCGCCCGTCACACTCACCGCCCTCGCCACCGGCCCCGACCTGCGCTACCAGTGGTTCCGCGATGGGCAGCGCCTCACCGGTGCGATTCTGCCCACCCTGACCATCGCCGCCCCGGCGCATGGCGCACGCTACGACCTCATGGTGTACTCCCCCTGCTCACTGGTCCGCACCCTCGGCACACCATCGGGTATCACGATCAGCGTCGAGGACTGCTGCCACGCAGACTTCGATGCCGACGGAATGCTTGGCATTCCCGATATCTTCGCGTTCCTGAGCGCGTGGTTCGGCCAGCAGCCCGCGGCGGACTTCGACGCCGACGGCACCGTGGCCGTTCCCGATATCTTCAGCTTCCTCAGTGCGTGGTTCGCCGGATGCTGAATGCTGCCGACTCATTCTGATGAAGCTTCACGCCACTGCGCCGCTTCCTCCGGCCGGCCCATCGCGTCGCAAGCCGATGCCAGCGACTCGCGGATGCTGGCAATCTGCTCTTCATCGCGTGGCTCGGCGGCCGCAAGCAATCCGTGCGCTTCCAGCAGCGACTCGCGCGACGCCGAAGCATCCCCCATCTCCAGCAGGTAGATGCCCTTCCGCCGGAGCAGATTGGCCACCATGGCATGATCGCCCGGACGGATCCGTCGGCACAGCGTGATCGCCTGCTCGCAGAGTTCCAGCGCGCGCACGGGCACTTTGTCGTCGGCATAAAACTGCGCGCTGTTGGCGAGCAGCGCGAGCGTGTTCGGATGATCAGGGTACAGTCGCGGCTGGATGGCGAGCACGCGCTCGAGCACCGGCAATGCTTCCGACCGCCGACCATGATCGACCAGCACCAGCGACATCTGCTGCATGAGCGCCAGCGCGGGGTTGTAGTTCTCGCCCATGACATCCAGCGCGATGGGCCACAGCTCGCTCGCATCTGTGATGTACTCTTCGGGCCTCCCGGCCCTTCTGAGAAAGTCGCACCAGCTTATCCCGACCTTCACCGTCTGCGGATCCCGAGGCCCGGCGATCGCGATGAACGCGTCTCTTGCAGCGCGAAGCGAAACTTCCGCTTCTTCAAACTTTCCCTGTGTCACGAGGATGCCCCCGATCACCATCTCTGCGTGCAGCGTATCGAGGTGATAAGGCCCAAGCGTCTCGACACGCCGCTGATGCAGCGATCTGGCAAACACCATCGCCCGCTCGTGCTGCCCCGTTGATCGCAGCACCAGAATCAAATTGTTGAGGGTGGTCTGCGTGGCCTTCGCGTCCTCCCCATCCACCTTCCGCCGCGTCTCATACAGCTCTTCCAGGAGCGGCAGCGCCCCGGCATGATCCCCGCTGATCAGCATCGCGTGCGCGAGCGAGTCGGTGGCGAACATCGAGTCGCGGTGCCGCGGCCCGTGCCGCGCCCGCTGGCGACTGACAACCTCCGGCAGGATCCGAACCGCCTCGGTTGGATACCCGAACTCCGCATAGGCGTTCCCCACCACCGCCCGGATCGCATCCTGCGCCGCAGGGTCGTCCTTCAAGGAACCCAGCTTCTCAATCGCCTGATCCAGCATCGCCTTCAGCAGCGAGCGATCCCGCCCCACAAGCAGCTGCGCATCCAGCGACAGCATGGCCCGCATGTACAGATTCACCCGCTCAGCGCGCTCTGCCTGCGCACGGGCCCGCACCATCCCCACGCCCAGCCCCACGACTCCGCAGGCCAGCGCAATGACAACCGCTGCCGCCGCCGTGAACGCGAGTCGGTTCCGGGAAGCGAACTTTCGGAGCTGATATACCGTCGATGGCGGCCGCGCGAGGATCGGTTGGTCCGCCAGATATCGCCGCAGCTCCGCGGCCAGGTCCGCCGCGTGCTGATACCGCCGCGACGGATCCGCTTCCAGCGCGTGCATCACGATCGTTTCAAGGTCTCCTCGCACCGCAGGCGCAAACTCACCCGGAGGCCGGATCGCCGATCGCTCCAGCGCGTTCACCGTTTCCCGAAGGCTCGATCCCGCCTGCGGCGCAGGGTGCCGCCCGGCGAGAAGCTCATACGCCACCACGCCGAGCGCGTAGACATCGCACCTCGCATCCACCCGCGCCGGGTCCCCCAGCGCCTGCTCGGGCGCAAGATAGCCCAGCGTCCCGATCACCTGCCCGGCCATCGTCGCGCCCGCCTGCTCCCCCGTTGCCGACGCAAGCCGCGCGACCCCAAAGTCGAGCACTTTCGGCACACCCTCGGCCGTCACCACAATGTTGGCCGGCTTCAGATCCCGGTGAATGACGCCGCGACGGTGCGCATGATCAACCGCATCCGCAATCCTCGCAACCAACTCCGCCGCCTTGCGCACATCCAGCTCGACCCGGCGCACATACGCCGTGATCACTTCCCCACGAACCAGTTCCATTGCGATGAACGGGCGCTCCACGCCCGCCACACTTGCCGACCCCGCCTCATATACCTGCGCGATGCCTGGATGCTGAAGCAGCCCAAGCGCCGCCGCCTCGTGTTCAAACCGCCGCAGCAGCGATCCGGTCACCAGTTCCGACCGCACCAGCTTGAGCGCAACCCGCCGCCGCGGCGAATCCTGATCCGCCTCATACACCACGCCCATGCCGCCATATCCAAGCAGCGAGCACACCGTGTACTTGCCCACCCGCGTCCCCGCCGCCAGCGCGCCCGTCGGTGCCCCATCCGCTCCGCCGCCTGCCGACAACCTCCCCGATGCCCCGCCGCTCACTGCCGCCGGCGGCCGGTCAAGCATCGCGTCCCCCGCATCGTGATGACGCAGCATCGCCGCCGCCTCCGCCGCCGCTTTGGGGTCAACCCGCCGCGCTTCTTCCAGAAGCCGCGCCCGCTCGTTCGCGTCCGCAACGCAGCACGCCTCAAACAACCGCCGCAGCGTCGCTTCGGATGTCCTCTCCGTGCTCAAGGCTTCTTCCCCATGCCGCCGCGCGCCACTTCCATCTGCCGCAGCAGCCAGGCCCGCGCCCACGCCCACTCGTTCTTCACCGTCCCGGTCGAAAGTTCCATCGCCGAAGCGGTCTGCTCGATCGTCAGGCCCGCAAAGTATCGAAGCATCACCACCTCGTGCTGCCGCTCATCCCGCCCACGCAGTTCATCCATCGCGCTATCGAGCGCAAGCAGGTCTTCCGCATCGTTTGCCGCGCCAAAGCTCCCCCCCTCCACAATCAGCTCATTCTCCATCGCATCGCGCGCTGCGCCCGCGGCCTTCACACGCCGCGCCCGATCGATGAGAATCTGCCGCATCGCCCTCGCCGCCGCGCCAAAGAAATGCGCCCGGTTCTGCCAAGACAGATCCGCAGAGCCAATCAGCTTCAGGTACGCCTCGTGAACCAGCGCTGTGGGCTGGAGCGTCTGACCCGGACGTTCCTTGGACATCAGTGCCCCGGCGAGTCGGCGCAGTTCCTCGTAGACCACCGGAAGCAGGGCGTCGGTCGCACCCAACTCTCCGGCCGCGGCCGCGTCCAGCAGCTGTGTCACCGCCCGTGGAGGACCCTCGCCACCTTCGGTTGTGCCTGAGCGTTGCGGATACATCAGGTCGCTCACCTTTCTTTCAACTCATGGCGGCGCCCGGACTTCTGCCACTCGCACAGCCTACGCCGAAATTCTCTGGCCAGCCACCGCTCCTCCTCCGCATGAAGCCGCGAGCACGCTTGAAGATCCGGTCTGTGCCGGATCAACCGCCCCAAAGAGGCGGTGGGGGGATGTGACGCTCGGCCTTGTTCGCATACTGGAGTTCATGAAATGAAGACCGTCCATGTCATCGCCACTGCCGCCATCCTTGCCGCCGCCGGGAGCGCATCCGGCCAGTGCACCGCCCTCATCCGTGCCCAGGTGCCGGACTTCGATCAGCGGCGAGCAACCAGCTTCTCCTCCAACCCGCCGATCATCGGGCTCGACAACGACGGGTCGATGTACTGCGTGCCCGCCTCCTGGACAAACTTCATGGGCTGGATCGCCAATAAGGGCTACACCAACGCCATGGGCAGTTCAGGAAACTGGGCGGCGGCCTCCCGCTACCAGCTCGTCACCAATCGAATGAGTCAGATGGGCGATCTGATGGACACCAGCGGCACCGGCGGTACAAACTCCAGCGACGCCGTCTCCGGTCTTGTCGACTATCTCGATGACCGCAACGTCGGCCTGCCCGCCATCGCCTACAGCTACGTCGCCGACGATAACTGGGCTCCCAAGCCCGAGAATCTGCGCTCCTGGATGCAGATGGGCGCGATGGTCTGTGTCGTCATGGGTAAGTACGTACGCGACGGCAACGAGTGGGAACGCTCCGGCGGCCACTGCATGACGCTCGTCAGTGTGCGGCCCCCGTGCAGCGGGGACGGATGGATCATCGGTCTGCGCGACCCGTGGACCGGCAGCAGTGACTCACGCCTCAACCAGTCCGCCTTCGCCACCCGCAGCATCGAACTCTTCGCCAATACCTTCAACTTCGATGGCGATGTCCGCAAGCAGTATCGCGACATCAACGATACCGACAACACCCGTTACTACTTCGACAAAATGCAGGTACTGTTTCCCCTCATCGCCATTGTCGGCTCGGCCAGCGGTGCCCAGGTGCACTTCTCCCAGCTCACCGGCTTCTGGCCCGAGCTTCCCCAGAATCAATCCATCCCCGCACCCAACGGCTTGACGATCGACTCCGTGCTCGCGGCCCCAGGCTTCAACGGTGCCGCCGTCATCACGCGACCTGTCGTCGGCACTACCTTTGTTCCCGCCAAGCTCTGGCATCTCGACTCTGCGACCCAGCAGTATGTCCACGTCGGGGACCTCCCCTCGCTCCCAACCGACTCCACCTTCGATCGCCACGGCAAACTGCTCCTCACCGTCGGTGTGCAGCTGCGCAAGTACGACCTCCGATCCGAAGTGCCCGTGCTGGAGCGCACCATCACCACGGGCATCGCGCTCGATGCCATCTGCGTGAACCCCGCCACCGACACCATCTACGGACTCGATACCGGTCGCCGCGCAATCCAGATTTATTCCGGCGGCGATCTCGACAACGCGCCGATCGAACGCGAGATCGGCGGCACGTTCCCCCTCGGCGGTCGAGCATCCATCGCGATCCGGCCCACCAACAACAGCGTCTGGATTACCACCGAAAGTTCCACAGTTGTTCGCCGCCTCGCTGTCGATATCGGCTCGGGCGACTACGTCAGCGTCGAGAGCGTGCCCGTTCCCGCCGGAGTCTCCCCCAAGTCGCTGGGCTTCACCGATCAGGGCGACATGGTGCTGGGCGATGGTTCGGTCCGCATCCTCCGAGAGGGCCGCGCCAACTGGCTCCTGATCAACGATCACCCGCTCTCAGGCCTCCCGCTCTCGGGCCGCTTCAGCGTTCCGCGCTCCGGCAACAACCACGGCAGCGCCCAGCTTCTCCCCGCCTGGTCGGACCTGCCCGACCCCGAGGATGTCCCGGGCGAAACCGTTCTCGACTGCCCCGGTGACTTCGATGCCGACGGCGTCCTGGGCGTCCCCGACATCTTCGCATTCCTCTCTGCCTGGTTCGCCGCGGACCCGCGCACCGACCTGAACGGCTCGGGCATTGTCGATGTCCCCGACATCTTCGCGTTCCTCAGCGCGTGGTTCGCAGGCTGCTCGCTGTAATCAGCGCTCAGGCCTCGCTCGTTTCCTCAGGATTCCGGAGCCCGAAAGGCGCTCCGGGTCCTTTCCCACTTGGGACTCTGGCCAGCCGCCCGCCCCGCCCGCAGGCTCCAGCCTTCCCCGGCCCACCGCGGAGCCATTCACTCCGCCCATACCTTGGTGAGCAGTTCATGAAGCGCACGCTCCGGCGTGTCATCCGCGGGGATGCGCTCCTTCCAGGCCCCCAGGCCCTCGTTCTGCATCGCCACATCTCCACGCAGCCTGCCGAGATACCCCAGCAGCAGCGCGGAATCTCGCGACAGCCGTGTCCCTGCGTTGGTGACCTCGAGCCGCAGTTGCTCGGCGATCGTCTTGGCTCGCTCCTCTCCGGGCACGAGCGCCGCATTGAACTTCGCCGTCGCCAGTTCTGGATGATTCTTGATCAGGCTCCGGAAGTTGTTCGCCGCCGAGAGATACAGCCCCGCACCCAGCTGCGCGTGCAATCTGCCCACCGCCGCCATCGGGTCAGACGGCATCGCCGACATCGCCCGAGCAAACCGGTCCTCCGCATCAAAGAACCGGCCGTCGCCGATCGCCTGCTGGCCCGCCTGCATGTGACCGGCGTAGGCCGCCTGATCCAGTGTCGGGCTCGCCGGACGCAGAGTGTCGATCCGCACGCCGCTGTTCCGCAGGATGTCCACCATCTGCTGCGAGAGGAAGTCTTCCGCTTTCGGCCCCTCCTTCTTCGGCGGTGCGATCATCTGATCTACGTCAATCCCCGGAATCCGCATCGGCTCCGCGGGCTTGGACGCGGGCGGCACATCTGCGCCAGCCGGAGGTGTTGCCGCCGGCGGTGTCGCACGCGTCGGCACGCTGCGGTCGCGTAGCTGGCGATCATCCCCTGATCGCAGCGTCTCGCGCAGCCGGTTCAGATCCGTCCGCCACGCCGCACCGGGGTCTTCCGCCGCGAGCGGGTCGGCAGTCCGCTGCGTGCCCGTCCGCTGCGAGTAGCTCTCCCGAAACGCATCGATCACCCGTGTGTAAGACTCGCTCCGCACCGGCACCGCGCCCGTCGCCTGCCCGGGGCTTGTCGCAAGCCGATCGCGCTTGCTCCCCGCCATGTCGACCGGCGAGGGCAAACCCGCCGCGGTCGATTCCAGCCCCGAAAGCCCGATGGGCCTGGGCACCCCGCCCAGCGTTGCCGGCCCCTGCCCGGCCTTGGGCGCGTTCGCCGACAGGTTCGCCGACAAACCCTGGTTCTGCTCCAGCGGGTACCAGGTCACGCCCAGCAGCGGCGAGGCGGTCGCCGTGTATACCGAGCCATTGTCATCGGCGCGATATCCCACCAGCGTCGGACGCAGGGCCTGCGATGTCAGGTAGTCGGCCGTGCTCCGTAAAGAACTCGATGCGGTGCTGCTGATCGGCCCGATCCCCGAAGAGAACGTTCGCGGCACAATCCCCAGCCCTCCGGCGAGCGCCGACGGCAAGGCCTCACCAGTCGATGCCGAGAACTGATAACGAATCGCGTCCGATGCGCGGACACCCATCCCTCCCAGCACGCTCTGGCTGGAGTCGCGCCG
>JBBRUT010000067.1:0-17780 GCA_038247555.1 Phycisphaerales bacterium
ATCGCCCACACCACCAACCCATCCACCGCAATGAAGATCGTCACAATCAGAATGGTGGCAGTGCCCGGCATGCTGCTGATCTCCCAAGCCCGCGCCGCCGCGGCCAGCCCACCTTGCCCCCCGGCCCGTCCCTACCCCTCAATCCTTTTCTCTCGATCCATGTTTCACTCCCTGCTCCCCTCCATCCATTCCCTCCTCCCGCATTCCTTCTCCCGGTCTGCCGCTTCCATCCGGCGAAGTCCCCCCGTGGTGGTGATGCGACTGCGGGTGGCACCGGGCTTTGGGGACTACATTCTTTGGTGGCACCGCTCTCCAGAGCGGTGAAAAAGAGCGCATCAAGCAGACCCCATCTCCCTCACCGAACTCCCCGCTCTCAGCGGTCGGTCTCGGAGACGCGCGCCTCGGAGATCGACGCGTGTGTCAATCGCCGAGAATCGACGCCCGCATGTTCGCCGCCATGTTCTCGGCGGCCCGGATGAACGGGCCGCGGGCAGCGGGCGGGGCGATGCGGGTGACGGTCGCGCGCCAGAGTGAAAGCCAATGGTCGAAGTGCTCGTGCGTGAGGCCGTCGAGCTTCAGGTGCGCGACGATCGGTCGGCCGCTGTAGCGACCCGAACGCAGGACCATTGACGACCAGAAGTCGTACATCTTGTTGAGGTGGACGGACCAGTCCTTGACGTTCGCGTTGAAGATCGGCCCGAGCATCGCATCGGCACGGATGGCTTCGTAGAATGAATCCACGAGTGTGCGGATGAGGAGCTCATCGGCAGAGAGGCCTTGCGGAGGCGTTCCAGCACGCTCGGTGAGGGGGAGTTCGTGATCCGAGGGGGAACTCATGCTGGAGGGTAGGGGAACGACACGGCAAAGGACGAACCGGTAGATCGCGCGTAGAGAGCACGGGCCTTGAAGTGTGCCCATCCGCGTTCATTCGTCATCACCTGCACGACAATAAAAAACGGGCCGCCCAGGGCGACCCGCGTGATCATTCACTCTTGCATGTCGGTCGAGCAGCGCAACCGCCACCCGATGGCCTCATCCCGCCAGCGGCAGATCAGCTCGCCTTCGCGGCCTTCTTCTCGGCCTTGTCCTTCGGAGGCGTGTGGACGGTGATCCACTTGCTCTTCCAAACCCGTGCCCCGCACTTGCGCTTGCCGGTGGACCACTTGATCTTCTTGCGGACGGTGTTCGGGGTGCCGGACATGAATGCTCCTGATGGTTGAGGGAAGAGGGGCCTAGATGATTGGAGGGGAGACGGCAGGAAGCGAATGGGAACCGGCCGAGTGCGGATTCTGGCTGCAAACGCGGTTCTGCCGTCCAGAAGCCTTGCAAACCGCTTTCTATCGCATCCTTCACGCCCGTCGCATGAGCCTCCTGGCTTCGCGGGGCTCTCCTCTGCCGGACAACTACGAGGCGATCGCGAGCGCCGATTCAGCCTCCTGCCCCTGGCTCGCGCCCAGATCCGGCACCAGACGCGTGATCCGCGCAAGATCGAGGCAGTCCGCTACCACCGCTTCGGTCGTCGGCCATCGCCCCGCGCCAGCGCCGCGCACAATCCACTCCGTTTCATCCCGGAGGGTGATCACCGCGCCATTGAACGCGCCAGGCAGTCCCGCCAGCGGATGCTCTGGCGCGATCGCACGCACACGCACCTCCGCGCGCACGCCCGCTCGCCCCCCGCCCGCGTCTGCAAACTCAATGCTCGATACCTGCCGGATGATCGTCCCCGGCACGATCGAGGCCTTCAGCCGCAAGATCGCCTGCGCACTCACTTCATCCCGACCAACTGTCGCCGCATCAACCACACACTCCCCATCCGTCACCACCGCGCAAAGTGCGGCCAGCTTGTCTGCCGCATCACGCCCCGAGAGATCGCGCGTCGGGTCCGCCTCCGCCAGCCCTCTGCGCTGCGCATCGGCCACCGCATCTTCAAACCCTGCCCCGCGCGACACCGCATCGAGCACGAAGTTCACGGTCCCGTTCAGCACGCCCTCCATCCGCGCTACGCCCCCGCCAGTCCTTTCGCGCGATAGCCGCTCCGCATGTTCAATGATCGGCGCGGCTCCGCCAACCGCCGCGGCGAAGCGAAGCTCGGCGCCGCTCCGCCGCGCCACCTCCCGAAGCGCAGGCAGCCTCGCCGCGATCAGCGACTTGTTTGCCGTCACGACATGAATGCCGCGCCCGAGTGCCGCCTCGACGACTCCACCCGCAGGCTCAAGCCCGCCCATGGCCTCGATCAGCACATCGCAGTTGTCGAGGATATCGGCATTGGCAAACACCGCCGCCGCGCCGGCGCGCAGCACCGATGGCTCCACGCCCTGCGATGCCGCGCGGCTGGTGTTCCTGCACACCGCCGCGGTAATGCGGAACTGCCCCGGCAGCGCGCTGAGACGCCGATACACACCAAGCCCCACCGTCCCCAGCCCCAGCAGCACCACGCGCAGCGGCGTCGCAAGCAAACCCGCCGCCGCGTCTTCGTCGACCACGCACGTCTCCGCTGCACCAACCGCCGTCGCAAACTCCGCGTGCAGGCCACCGACCTCAAACGCATACCGCAGCGCGACCGCGAACCGCACCGCCTTGTGTTGAATGATCCCGCCATCAAGCTTCAATGCATCCGCGAACGTGATCGATCCCAGCAGCTCGGCCCGGGGGCCCGGCTTCCGAGGGTCCCGCGTATAAAGCCCCGGCACATCCTTTACCAGCCTGCACCGCGCCGCCCCTCGCCCGCGAAGCGCATGCGCGATGTACAGGGCAGATAAATCTGACCCGCCGCGGCCCAGCGTGCACAGCTCCCCCGCCTCGCCGATCCCGATGAACCCTGGAACTACGGCGATCCGTCCGGCATCGAGCTCGCACTCGATCCGCGCCGCATCCACCCAGGCCGGCTCGGCATCCAGTGCCGCACCGCCCGGCGCATGCACGCGCAGGTTGATCTGGTGCGGAGTCAGCACCCGCGCTTCGAGCCCGGATCGCTGCAGCGCAAGGGCCACCAGCGCGGCGGACCGCAGCTCACCAGTCGCAAGCAGCGCTGCGCAGCTCTCTGCGACTGGCTCATCGCACACACTCCGGGCCTCGGTCAGCAGGCGATCTGTCTCGCCCTCCAGCGCGCTCACCACCGCGACGACATCGCTCCCCGCTCGCCGCCAGCGATACACCTCGTGCACCGCCTGTGCGAGTGCGTCGCGATCCCGCAGGATCGAGCCGCCGAGTTTTAGTACGATCAGTTTGCGCTGACGCACGCCACGCCTCCCTTCTTCAGAGAGGATGTAGCCACCGCGCCCAGGCCGGTCGCTCCAACCACTGCCCGCTGCGACGCATCGATCGCCTGATCCAGATCTGCGATGATCTGCCCCGGGTCCTCGAGCCCGACAGACAGACGCACCAGCCCATCGGTAATGCCGACGCGCAGCCGCTGTTCCACCGGAACATCCCCGTGCGTCATCGTCGCCGGGTGCGTGATCAGCGTCTCCACGCTCCCCACATGCTCGGCCAGCGATGCCAGCTTCACCGCGTTCAGCAGTGCGCGGCCCGCCTCCACGCCGCCCCGCGCTTCAAACGTCACCACGCCGCCGTGATACCCGCCGATGTGCTGCTTGGCCGCCAGCTTCGCCTGCGGGAAATCGGCCAGGCCCGGGTAGTACACCCGCTCGACGCGCGAATCCGCCGAGAGCGCACGCGCCACCTCAAGCGCCGCCTCCGACTGCGCCCGGAGCCGCAGCGGCAGTGTCTTCACGCCCCGCGTCGTCAGCCACGCGTTGAACGGGGCCTGAATGTTCCCCGTGGCCTTGCGGATGAACCGCACCCGCTCCAGCACCGCCTCATCCCGCGTCACGATCGCCCCGCCCAGCGCGGTGGAGTGACCATCGATGTGCTTCGTCGTCGAATACACGCAGATATCCGCGCCCAGATCGAGCGGCCGCTGAATCACCGCCGTCAGGAACGTGTTATCAACTACCAGCGGCACCCGCGCAGACCGCGTGATCTTCGCGATCGCCTCGATATCTGTCAGCTTCAGCGTCGGGTTTGCAGGCGTCTCAATGAACACCAGCTTCGTTCGCGGAATGATCGCCGCCGCAACCGCCGCGACATCCGACGTATCAACAAACGTCGCGCTCACGCCCAGCTCGCTCAGCACCTGCCGGAACAAGCGAACCGTTCCGCCATAGATCGCCTCGCCCACGACCGCGTGATCGCCCGCCCGCAGCAGCGCGAGGAACAGCGCGGTCTCCGCCGCCAGCCCGCTGCCGAAGCTCACCGCCGGCGGTGCATCTTCAAGCGCTCCGAGCACCTGCTCAAGCTCATCAACCGTCGGGTTCCCCACCCGCGCATATGTCGGCCCGTCGCACTCGCCAACAGCCTTGTGTACCCACGTGGTGCTCTGCACCAGCGCACCCACCAGCGGCCCGGGCCGCCGCACGGGTTCCGCCGAGCCGTGCAGCGCAATCGTGCTGCTCTCCGCTCTGCCGACTCCCCTCTTCGGCCCCGGAACCCGGCCTCCGGCATCCCCTCCGTTCCCTTCCGCTCCCTCTGTGTTCCTTCCGCCCTTGACGATCTCATTCAAACGCGACATAGCCGTGAACCTTTCACGGCACCAAGAAGCATCGGCCAACCGGTGTGGGGGGAGGCGGCGAACATCGCCGCACTTTTTGCCGCGAAGCCATGTGGCTTCCGGCCGCATCGTCCCCGTTCCTTTCGGAACTTGGCCTCGGCACCGCGGCACGGTTCTCACCGGCTCGGTTGCCGCCCGGACAGCACTTCTGCTTCCGGGACTCTTGATGCACGCAACAGACTAGGCCACCCGCCAATCGCAAGTCAAGGCCGGGTTCCGCGCAACGCGGTTGTACCCCTGGAATGAACAACGTCGCGCGGATTGATTCCGCGCGACGTTGCATGTTCACCAAGTTCCAAATCAGCAGCTTCAGCGGCGGCGACGCATCGCGGCCAATCCGCCCAGACCCAGCATCGCAAGCGTGCCGGGTGCAGGAATCACCGCGAGGCTGTACACCTGATTCGTGAAACCAAGCGCACCAACGAGGGTCGCCTGACCCGTCGTCAGATTGAGTGTGTAGAACGACGGCGAGCCGCCGTCGGGAGTCAGCAGCGCGAACGCCGTATCGACGCCGCCCGGTCCGGTGAAGATATCAAATCCGGTGTAGATACCTGTGTTAACGCCAAGCGGACCCACCGTGGTCAGTGTGCCCGCGTTGTTCGCCAGTGTCACCAACGCATCCCGCCCATAGTCAATCGCGTACTGCTGCGTGGTCACTGACCCCGCAAAGTTCTGCGTGTACGCGCTGTCGATGATGCTCGGGCTCACATCAAAGTTCGGGTCCCCAGCGCCATACGCAAGCGTGGTGAACGCCGCGGCGGTGCCGGTGTTCGGGTTGTACACGATGTTCTGCCCGCTATCCGTCACCACCCGCGCACGGTCAATCGTTGGATTGAAGTCCATGCCGAGCTGGAACGTGTTCGTGGTTGCGCCCGACGGGACCACCGAGGCCAGTGTCAACTGCCCCGTGTTTACGTTCACCGTATAGAACGAGTCTGTGCTGTCCAGGTATCCGTAGAGCTGCCCCGTCGCGGGCCGAAAATCCAACGCATCCAGGAATGTGTTCGCCCCGCCAAAGTTGGCCACTACCGTGACCGCGCCGGGGTTGTTCGACGGAAACCGGATCAGCGTCGAGCCGCCGTTGCCGATCGCGTACACCGTCTGCTGCGCAAGAGCGGCAGAGCCCGTGCTCAGTGCCGCGCCAGCGCAGATGAATAAAGCAAGTTGAGTCCGCATAGAAATCTCCAGTTCAAATGCACCCTGCCCGCACACAGCTGTGCGGCCCGGTGTGCTGTGTGTGTATGCTCTAGCGGAAGGTGCCGTTGAGCCCATTGGGGAAGAAGCCACCCTGCTGGCCCATCGCGTTCAAGTACACGATGTTCAGCACCTGCTGCGGTGTGCGGCTGAACGCCAGCCCGTTCGCATCAGTCGGGACAATGTTCGCCGCCCCATTCATCGTGATTCCCTGATCAAGATCTGACGGCCCATCAAGAGAGTCCCGTGCATCCGAGATCGCATTGGCTGCATCGCCAAGCCCAAGCGCCGCCAGCGTCGTGCGAATGTTGGCCGCGTGATATGCCTCTACCGCGAGAATGCCAGCCGCCGCCTCAAGGAAGTCCTTGTTCGCCAACAGTCGCGCGGCGCCCTTGAACGCCGTTACGCCCACATCTTCAAAGATGAATGCGCCCAGCAGGAAGTTCTGCTCATTCAGGAACGGGTCGAAGCTCGGCCCAAGCCCCGCTGCCATCGCCGCGGCGTTGAAGCTGTTCAGCAGGTCGATCGTCGGCCGCGCCACACGCGCGGTCCCCAATGCCGTCCTCAGAAACTGCACGTGCGCAATCTCATCCGCCATGATCTCTTCGGCGTACTGCTCAATCAGCGGAGTCACGAACGGCACCGCCGGATTCGCTCGGATGATCACCCCGCCCGGAGTGCCCACCCCGTCAACGCCAACGCCCTGGGCCTGAATCCCCATTCCCGTCACGGCATACGAGTAGTACTCCGCCTCGAGATACTCAAGATTCAGCGCAAAGTTCAGCACCGCGGCGTCAAGCCCACCCCGCTGCGCAAACGCCTCGCGCGAGAGCATCGTTCCGCCCACGCCCGCGGCCGTTACAGCGCCGGCCACAGCAAGAAAGCTCCGCCTGTTCGCATAGCCGACGCCATTTTGTTCCGTAGGACCGTTCATTGCCTGACCCTTCTTCAAAAAGTTACGAAGCAGATAGGACACTGATTCCCAAACCGGGTGCTCGACACCCACACCCTCGCCGTATCGAGCTACTTGCCTGTCTCCACCATTTCGCTTCCCCCATCCAGCACCACCTTGTGCCCCGGTCTTAGCCCAAGCTCGCGGATCACCCCCCCGCGCACTTCGATGGCATACCGCGCAGGCCCTTCGCTCATGTATCCGCGCAGCCGCGCTGTGTACGCAGCCTCCCCGTGCGCGTCCCCACGCTGCTCTCCCTCGCCCCTGGGCGGTTCGGGCAGCATCGAATGTACTGAATCGATCACGCTCCGCTCATCTACGAAAAGCAGGTCGAGCGGCACAGAGCAGTCGCGCATCACGAACACCTGAGGCTCAGCGATTCGGAAATCGAACAGCATCCCTTCGCGCAGGCCTATGGCTTCCCGTCCGCCCATCCCCAGCTCCTGGGCGCCCTCTTCGCGCACAGCCTCGAGCGCAAATGCCTGGCCGCCGATCACCGCCCGTATTCGTGCCACCGTCGCGCCCGACTGACCGGCATCCGGAGTACCAGGCGCGCTGACAACAATGGCCCCGCATGCCAGGCCAATGAGAATCCCACCCAGGCCAAGATACTGGTACCGCATCGCCTGCCCCTTCAGCCACAAACGCACATGGAAGCATTCCGACACAACCCGCAGCACAGTTGTTGTTAAAGCGATGAAGTCGAAGTCGTTCGCGGTAAACGCTTGCGATGGTGATGCACTGTGCTCTTTGCTCATGGAAACTACTGGTGGTCAGATCCCCACACATGAATCGCGAATGAAAGTGCGCACATCTAACCAAATTGCTCTCCGCGGCATGTTGAGCCCCGGCGCTCAACTGTGCCGCACGTGCGCAATCTGTTGCAGCAGCACGCTCTAACGCGACAGCAACTATTGACTGAGCGGGCATCGACTCGTCATAGGGGACGCTTCCCCATTGTGTGATGAGCAGGTGGCGTTCGTTCACTGGGATCGCTTCCGCGCGGCGCAGTTCACACCGACTTCACAATGCGGCCTCGAAGAGCCGCGTGCACGCGATCAAATGACATCGCTCCCCGCCAGTCGCGTTTCAAGACTTCCCCCAGAAACGCACCAATCTCGCGCTCATCGTGGAGCTTCTCGCGCCCGCGATGAACGAGCGATCTCAGCTCCGCAGTCCCTCAACCGCTGCCCTCAGCCTCGTCGTGACCGCGTCATATCCCTCACGCGCCGAAGGCTCATTATCAAACGTGATCGCTTTCCCCACCCGCACCACCAGCTTTCTCGGCCGCGGCACCCACTTCCCCCGCGGGAATGCTGCGAACGCACCGTCCAGCCAGCAAGGCACTACCGGGATGCTTGTGCCCGCGACGATCCGCCCGATCCCCGACTTGAAAGGCAGCATCGCGCCATCGCGCGACCTCGCGCCCTCCGGAAACAAGATCAGCGACGTGTGCCCCTCCAGCAGCCGCGAACGCAAATCTTCCAGCGCGTGGCCGGTCACCTTCTTCCGCCACAGCGGCAGCGCGTTGATGAACACCACCGCCGCCGCCGACATCGCGATCGATTCAAAGAACACGTCCCCCGCCGCGACCGGAAACGTCGTCGCGCCCACCCGCCGCGGCAGCGCGGCCGCGATCACCAGCGCATCCAGATGGCTCGCGTGGTTGGCGATCATGATAAACGGCGGCCCTCCCGGCAGGTTCTCGCGCCCCTGCACTTCAAACCGGTGATACACCTTCAGCGCCGTCCGCAGCCCCGCGAGCGCGGCATGATGCAGTGTCCACGACACCAGCCCCTGCTCGCGCTTCGTGCTGCGCAAACGGTCGAGGGGCCCCAGCCCATGGTCGGCCGCGGTACGGAACTGCCAATCCGGAGAAGGGGGAGGCGATGAGTCGCTCATGATCCAACCACCCCCGCCGCGCCCGCTGCCCCCGAGATCACCCGCGGCAGTCGCTCA
This sequence comes from Phycisphaerales bacterium, assembly GCA_038247555.1. GTDB lineage: Bacteria > Planctomycetota > Phycisphaerae > Phycisphaerales > UBA1924 > JAHBXL01. The sequence continues at coordinate 8,715 of JBBRUT010000067.1, forward strand.
TACTGCAAGCCGCCGAAATAGCTCAGGTAGTGTCCCGCAGCAGGCGCTACCAGCAGTAGCGAGTTCACCCGATCCAAAACGCCCCCGTGCCCCGGCAGCGTCGCCGCCATGTCCTTGATGCCAAGGTCCCGCTTGATCGACCCCAGCACCAAGTCCCCAAGCTGTCCGCCGATGCTGAAGATCAGCCCGAGCCCCACCAGCAGGAGTGGGTCGTTCATGCGCGTGCCGCTGAAAACTTCACGGCCCAGGAAGTACGTCAGCGGCACGGTGCAAACCATCGCGCCAAGATGCCCGCCGAGCGTCTTGTTCGGGCTCGTGTTCGGGAACAGCTTCCTCCGCCCAATCGCCTTCCCGCAGCAGTACGCGAAGATGTCATTGAGCTGCACGCACAGGATGATCAGTAGCAGTACCGGCCGATAGTTCGTCTCGTTGGCCATGAACCCAAGGTGCCCGAGCCCGACGCCAAAGAACAGAAACGCGATCGCTGCCAACGCGATCCGCTGGATGAAGCCCCGGGGCCGATCCTCCAGCACCGCCGCGGCCGGAATCACCGCCATCATCAGCGGCCCCACCGCCGCGAACAGTCCGTACCAGTTGTCCAGGTTCGCAAACGTTACCAGCACGATGCCCAGCACCGCCAGCGCGCTCATCGCCCGCTCGCGGAACAGCCCCGTCGCCCGCGCAAACTCACGGTGACACAGCAGCGACACTGCGCACACCATCAGCATCGCCGCGCCCGCGCACAGCACGATCGGCGCGACAGCCGCGGGCGCGATCACGCACCACGTCATGCACCGCACCCGCACATCCCGCCACGTCTTCTCGCTCATCTTTCCTGCGCGCCGCATCATCCACGCCGTTGGGATCGATGCCGCGAGCGCGATCACCACTCCCGCCGCGATCCACAACGTTACCGGGTGCGCAAAGGCGCCCGAGACATCCACCAGGTGTGCAGCCGTATCGGGCTTCATGACCCGCTCCCTCCGCGCAGCCGATGCGCCAGCAGCCGCACCCGCCGCCAGAATGTCACGCCGCACCCAAGCACGATCACCGCCAGCGCGATCGCCATCGCGCCCCGACCCTCATCCATCACATTCCAGTCGCCGCGCCATTCAACCGGCGCAGCCGCCATCCAGACACTCACCACAGTCACGATGAACATCCGCTGCTGCTTGGCCATCGGTCCGCGGAAATCTGCCGGGTGCCCGGTGCCCTTCCCCAGTGCGCGGGCATAGGCGACCAGCACCGCGCCGATCGCCGCTATGTACCCCAGCTCCATCGAGCCGCCCGCCACATACCCCGCGCCGACCAACACCGCTACATCCGACACCCGGTCCGGGGCTTCGTTGTACAGCTCACCTGTTGCCGACCGCATCCCGCCCTCGACAGCCACCATTCCATCCAGCAGGTTGGCCATCAACCGCAACTGAATCAGCGCGGCCGCGAGCAGCAGCATCCCGCGCTCGGCCATCGACCCCGGCCACTGCGCGCCGCTCAACGCCAGCAGCACGCCCGCCCCAACGGCTGCGACCATCCCCAACACGGAGATCAGGTTGGGCGAGACCCTCGCGAGCGCCAGCGCAGCCGCTATCGCCGCGAACACCCGCAGCCGCCGCGCAGCGATCGGACGACGGTCACCCATATTCATGTTGGTTGTTTCGTCTCCGTACATTGCGCGCAATGTACCCGATTCCTGGCCCCGCTCCACCTAATCCACGCGCCGCGCCCCCCGAACCGCCCTTTCCAGTGCGGCCAGCACCCGTGCGTTCGTCTCCCGGTCCTTCACGCTCACCCGCACCGCCCGGTCTCCAAGGCTCGGGCTGATCGTCGCGCAGTGCCGGACAAACACGCCCTCTTCCCGGCAGCGCTGCACGATCTCCGCCGCGCCCGGCACGCCGCCGCCCAGAAGACACAGCACACAGTTGATTGCCCCTTCGTGTATGTGCCAACGGGCCATCGCCTTGAGCGAGCGCACCATGTCCCGACGCAGTTCGTGCGTCTGCGCATACCGCCCCGCGTAGTACCCGCCATCGGCCAGCGCCCGCACACCCGCAACCTGGGCCGGGAGGCTCACCGACCACGGCGGCGTGATCCGCCGAAGCTCCGCCGCGATTCCCTCGCAGGCCACGATGTACGCCGCTCGCGCCCCGCTCAGCGCATACCCCTTCGACAGCGACTTGCACACCACCGTGTTCGCGCTCCTGGCGGCGAAGCGCTCCATCGATTCCCTTCTCCCTACGTACTCGATGTACGCCTCATCGATCCACACCCGCGTCCGCGCGTGCGCGCTGCGCACCATCCACTCCATCTCCTCCCGCGGCACATGAACACCCGTCGGGTTGTTGGGGTTCACCATCGCCACAAGGTCATACTCGCCCGACGCCAGCGCCCGCCGCATCTCATCCCGCGGCAGCACAAACCCATCCTCCGCCCGTAGCTTCAATCGATCTACCCGGCACCCCACCACCCGCTCCAGTACGTGGTCATACTCGGCATACATCGGATCCAGCACCAGCACCCGCGATGCCCGTGTCAGCCAGTGACGCATCGCCAGGAAGATCAGCGCGCTCGACCCGCCACCCACGGCGATGTTCGATGTTTCCACGCCGCGCGACGCCGCGATCGCTTCCACCAGACCCTCGGCGTGCGTGGGGGGCGAGGTGGTCAGCATCCACGGCAGATGCTCGTGGATCGCTTCCATCACGCCCGGCGCGGGCGGGAACCACGCATCCAGCACATCCGCGCTCACCACCCGGTGGCGCCTCGACAGGTCGTCAAACCTTGCCCCCACCGCCGCGAAAAACGCGCCGCCGTGATCACACGGCGCCTTTGGCTGTTGCTCTCCCGCTCCCTTTGTCTTCGATCCCTCTGTCTTCTTCCCCAGCGCCCCCTCGATCCGTTTCAGTGTCTCGGGTCGCCGCACCGATGCCCGCTCAATGTCCTCGACACTCGCGACCATCACCTCATACTCGCACGCGCCCGACATGAACCGGATCCCCGTGCCGCTCAACCCGATCCGCGCGTACATCGCCGTCACCTCGCGCCGGCCCATGACCAGCACGCTTCGGCCGCCGGACTCGCGGATGGCATTGAGCGCAGCCCGCATCAGCATCAGCGCTGCCGGGCCGCGGCGATGCTCGCGCGCCACCGTCAGGATGCGCACCTCCCACAACCCATCATCAAACCGCGCCGGGATCTCCGCGCGCTTCAGATACTTCTCCACCGAGTAGCTCGGCGCGCTCGGCGGTGTGAGGCTGATGAACCCCACCATCCGCCCATCGGCCTCTGCCACGAGGTAGCGGTTGTGCGCATCGAGCGCATCACTCAGCCGCCGCGACTCGTTGATGCCGTGCTGCCCCAGCTCCACCGCGTACACATCGTGACGCATCCCGTAGATCGCATCCCGATCCCCGCCGCCCGCCGACTCCATCCTCACCACCATCCGCACCTGACGCTGACGCCGTGCTTGCATCGACAAACTCCTGCCGCGCCACCCACCCAGCCACCCCATTTCCGAACCAACTCCCGCGGGCCTGTTTGTTAGTATACGCAAACATTTAGTTTCAGGTTCGCGGTGTTTATGAAGGCGGCGGATACAGCAGGCGGGAAGGCCGCTGCCCGGGCTTGAGGCGAGGAGCAAGTGGGCGGGTTTGAAAGAATCAGAAGTATTGGAACGATAATGACTTATGGGTTGTAAAGAAGGAATGCACGGCACAGGGTCGTAAGGCTTCGGCACTGCGGACCGGGTTGGTTATTGCGTCGCTACACCGCGGCCTGCGATTGCGAACCCATATCTCGCTCCCGCACCACCTCCACCAACTGCCGCTGTCCGACCTCCAGCGCGGTGATGGCGCGGGTGTTGGCATCGAGCGCCTTGAGCAGGACTTCGAGGCGCGGGCGTTCATCGAGGATGGCGGCGTGGGCCTCGCGGAGCTGCTGCTCGCGCTCCGCGGCGGCGCGGCGTTCGCTCAGCCACATCCATCCGATGAGTCCGGCAGCGCCGAGCTGGGCAAGGGCGGGGATGAGGTCGGTGGGCATGGGGGGACTCCGGTAACCTGGCACGCCACTGGCAGGACTCAGGACTTCCTACAGGAACTTCACAAACGTCGCGCGATAGGCAAGAGAACGCGTGCGGCCGCGATCCGTGCGACCCGCGCCCCGGCCGCCACTGGGCTCGAGCGGCTCGAAGCGCACGAATGACATGTCGTTCCATGTGCGGCCGTGGTGATCAATGAGCGCGGCGGAGGTCGGCGGATCGGTGAGCTGCACGGCGATGGCATCGCGCTGGGTCCACAGGTTGGTCTCGCTGGAGGCGACCAGGCGGCCGACGATGATGACTGTCAACTCCAGCGGCCCTGCGGCGATCGAGCCCGGTAGTACCGGGTTGAGCGCGGCGTTGGGCACCACCAGCTCGCCGATCGCGCGATGGCTGAAGCGGTGCGGACCGGAGTTGAACAGGCCGAGTGCGTTGAAGAACGATGCCATGAGAACTCCAAGGCCGTTTCAAGGGCGAGTGAAGGCCGTACGCAGAGAACACAGAGGCGGAATGCGTAGGACACGGAGACCTCTGCGACTTCTCCGCGACCTCTGCGTGCTGCCTTGTCATCACGCGTCCGCCACGACAAACGGTTCCGCGCTGCCGCTCGATGAGAGCGCCACGAGTTCGATGGTCTGGACGGCGATTGGGCCTTTGGCTGCGCCGCTTGCGCCGTTCACCAGGTCGTATCTGACAGCAAGCACCACGCACTGCGCGGCGTGCTTTCTTGCCGCCGCGGCGGTGCCCGCGGGCGACACCACGAAGCTGAGTTCGCCGAGTTGTCCCAGATTGGGCGAGGCGAGCTCTCCGCGGAAGATCCGCCGCGAGAGCTTGACGGTGGTGCGCTGCTCCGGGACATCGGCGAAGGTGGGATGCGGGCCGAGGTCGGACCATTCGACAACCGCGCGCTCCGCGCTGCGCTCGACGGCGATGAGCGTTACATCGTCGAGTGTGAGGGTGTCGAAGCGGACGCTGGCGGGGGTGAGGATGAGCATGCGAAGTCCGTGTGTGGAGGGAGTCTGCCGGAAGCACAGAGTCGGGTGCCGGGGTTCGGGTCTCGTATGAAGAAGGTGGTGCGGCCTTGCAGCGGCTTGCATCCGGGACCCGCAACCCGGACCACGCCGCCCTTATCCACTGTTCCTCAACTTCTCACAAACACTCCCGCCGCCGCGCATCGCTGCGCATCAGGAATGCCATCGCCATCGACATCCAGCCGCGCGACGACGGTGGATCGATCGCGAGCTGCGCGGAGGCGGTAGTGCTCAGCGCGGCTCGCGGCGTTTGAATGTGGACCGGAAACAGCCGCGGCGGCGGACCAGATGAGCCCCAGCGACAGCAACGTCGCGAGCACGCGGAGATCCTGGGGATTGGTGATCGCCGCTTCGCCGGGCTCTCCGGGGGCTGCGGTCCCCGCGGCGGGCAGGCCGAGCATCGCGAGCACGGCGGCGTGTGCCGCAGCGATCTGCGGGGCGAAGGTAAAGACCACGGCGGGTGCGGTCGCGGCGTTGGGAGGCGTGATGATGGGATCGGTGGCGGCGCTTCGGAGGAGCGAGACGGTGACCTGGGAAGCTGAGTTCCGGAACACGACTTCCATCGGCGTCTGGCCGTGCACAATGACGTGCCCCACCGTGACGCCGGCGGCGACAAAGTCGGCGCCGGTGATGTTGAGTTTGCCGCTGGTGATCGAGCCGGTCGCGTTGATAAGTCGCTGCGCAAGGAATCCGACATCGCGGAGGAGGTCGGGTTCGAGGATGAGCAGGTCACGGTCGGTGATGAAGGGCATAAGAGAATCCTGATGGGGTGAGAGGGTGATGAGGTGAGAGGTTGAAGGAGGGATCCGAAGCTCCGTGAGCGAGAGGCTCGTTCACCCCATCGCCCGCTCGCCCCATCACCCATTCATCTGCAAATGGGGTACGGAACCGTTTCCGGCTCCGCCCCCCGAGCAAACCCGCATTTCCCCGTCCCCCTCCACCGTCCCCCACGAAGGCACGAGGACATGCGGGCCGCGCACGCATCCGCGCCTTTAGAGTCCCAGGCCGCGGATCAGGCCGTGCGCGTTCTCGTTCTTCATTTCCAGCGTGTACTCGCCGACGAGCATGCCGCTCTCGGCGTCGCCGGTGGCGGCAAGGGGCTTGTAGTGGAAGCTGCGCCCCGCGAGCGGCAGCACGGAGAGGCGAGAGGAATCCAGCAGGAGCAGGTGATCGGCGGGCACCCAGCGCGAGAGGAGGACGCGGCAGATGCCAAAGTCGCTCTCATAGACGCCGACACGAGATTGCAGGGTGGTGTCGCCGCCGTCATACAGGCGTGCGTTCACGAGGAACTCGTTGATCTTGCGCTTCTGCCCGCCGGAGACGACGATGGTGTCGATGCGGCCTGCGCTCTGCTCCCAGATGGCCTTCATCGCGGCATTGAGCAGCGGCTCGGAGAGGATGGTGCCGCCGCCACCGCCGGCGGGCATGCCGCCTGCGCCGGGGACGAACTGGTTGGTGGCGATGAGCGGGATGACGCCGTTCATGGTGCGCCGCACCGTGCCGGAGCCTTGCTGGGTAGCGCTGGGCGCAACCCCGTTGACCACGACGTTCTCAAGATCGCGGAGCAGCTCGCGCAGCCGCTCCTGCTTCTGATAGTCGAGTTCATCAGCCACACCGTGGGCCTTGGCCGCCATCACCGAGCCGGAGACTTCGACGCCCGCCGTGAAGATCTGTGTGTAGTTGCGCTTCCGGCTGCGATCTGTAAACCGAACGGCGGGGCGGTCATCGCCCTCGATCGCGGCGTTACCGAGGATGTACAGCTTCAGGCCGTTGGTCAACGCCCCGCCCGTCGTTCCGCCGTAGCGGCGCACGACGGTGAGGACGTTGCCCGCGACAGCGGTGATGAGCATGACCTCGCGAAGGCCATCGGGACGGACCTGATCGCCGATTCGGAAGCGAGATCCGTTGGCAACGGTGATCGCGGTGGCATCGGTCGGGTTGGGGGAGAAAGAGACCTGGTTCACCGCATCGGTGTTGGGCAGGAGGGTGTCCTCCAGCCATTCGTGGATGGTGCTGGTCGCCGCGGCCTTGGCGTCGCCGAGCAGGTCGAGCAGCGGCGTCTCGAACGGGCTGACAAGGCTGATGAGGTCCGAGACATCCTCCGCGAGTTCGGGGAGGTTTGCGCCGGCGGAGAAGGTGGCTTTACCGGTGAAAGGCATGAGAGGCTCCTTGTGGAATGCGATGTCGGAAGTGGGAAGTGGGAAGTGGGGGGGGAAAGGGAAACTGAGGCGCACTTAGCGCAGCCGCTGATCACGTCGCGGAGCGACGGAGCCGCATGTAGTCGAGCAGTGCGCGGCGATCCCCGGTGGCGGCGCGTGTTGCGGCAGTTCGCACGAGGGTGAGACGGCTGTCGTCCTGTGTGCGGGGTGCGCTGGTGCTGAGTCCGGGGTTGATGCGCGGGCGCGGCGCGAAGAGGGCCGGCTCGCTGGCGCGAAGAGCCGCGACGGCCGCGACCGGATCGAGGGCAGCGGCGTCATCGATCCTGGCACGTGCCGCGGCAATGCTGGTTGCACCGGCTTCGGCGAGTGCGCGGTCGAGCGAGATCGATCGCACGGTGCTCTGCAGGTCATCACGGGCTCGTGCCAGCTCAGCGCGGGTTTCCTCGAGCGCGGCGAGAAGTGTGTCTTGGGTGCTCGGGCTCTGGGGGGCGGTACTTGTGGGTGCTTCAGTGGACATGGGTGCTCCTGCAAGGGGTCGAAGGAAGTACGGAGTCATGAGTGCTGGGTCCGGGGACGTGGCTTGAGTCGAGGGCAGAGCGCGACAAGGGCGTGCTCGCCGGCGCGGAGCGCGTCGCTCAACCCACGCTCGGATCGGTCGGGCCGTAGCCCAGTTCCGTCAGCACCTGCTGGCGCGGCACACCGAGAGCGAGCTTCTTCTCCGCCGCGGCGAGGGCATCGCTCTCACTGGGCGGGAGCGGATCCGGCCAGACAACGCGGAGGTCACGGTCACGCGGATCGGTGCGCAGGATGCCGGCGCGGTCGAGCGCATCGAGGATGAGGCGCGATGCCTGTACCAGGCCGCGGCCGTAGGTGATGCGCTTGCGGGCGGTGCGGCTGAGCAGGCCCATGAGCGTGACGCGGAGGGCGTTGGCGCTCGACAGGTTGCCGAGCTTGGCGCGAACGACTCCGGCGGCGAGGGGCGGCACGCCGGAAACCTTGTCGAGGGCTTCGCGGACTTCGGCGATGTGCGAATCCTCCGACGGGCTGGAGGCATCGCCGCCGAAGGTTTCGATGGCGGCATCGGGGTTGTCGGTGAGAATAACCTGCCCGGGACCGACGGGCAGGCGATCGAGCCCGTCGAGGCCTTTGGCAAGGAACATCTTGAAGGACTGCATGGTGACACGCGAAGCGCGGTCGGACAGTCGTGTGTTGAGTTCATCCTGCAGCGGGATAAGCGGCTCGACCTCGCCGATCCCCTCGTAGGTGAGAGGCTGGGCGACGTTCTGGATGTGGACCACCGGCGGGCCGCCCAGAGCGCGGGCTTCGTCGTGGTCATCGCTGCGCGCGGGGCCGAAGAGCACGGGGCCTTCGTCGATAAGGCGTGCGGCGAAGCGGGCATCCGCATCATCAGATTCGTACACGCGCCGGGAATCGCGGCCGATGATCTCGGTGACGGTGATGCTCCGCGTTGCGCCTGGCGCGGTGTCGGGCATGCCGAGCCAGCGACGGAGAAAGCGGCCCGCGGTGTGCGCGCTAGGCGCGGCGGCGTCGGCCTCGAGCGATTCACGCGTCGAGCGGATGATGTAGGCGTCGATGCGGCGGTAGTCGGAGGTCGAGAGCAGTGGGATGCCGCGGCTGGGATCGATCACCTCGACTCGCACGGAGGCCCGGGCTGCGTCGATCGCGGCGTCGACCGATGCCGCATCGCCCGCAACGCTCGCGTGGGCTGTGGCGCCGTCGATGGCGCGCACCAGCAGGTCGACATGGCCGTAGACGTGGGCGAGGAGCGCGAGGTCCTGCAGGAGCGCTGCGCCGCCGGAGGATTCCCACACGGCTTCGA
>JBBRUT010000068.1:0-17610 GCA_038247555.1 Phycisphaerales bacterium
GCACCACCCGGCACTCCGAATCGCCACGCGAGCACTTCGCCGTCGATCACCGTTCCAACCGGCAGCACTCTCGCCGCGCTGGCGATCTCCGGGAACTGCGAGGCTATCGGCTCCTCGCCGCGCGACCAGATCGCCACGCCGCCGGCCAGCCCCTCCCGCCGCACAATCTGTGCCCGGATTCCGTCCCACTTGTACTCGGCTTGCCAGGCGGATGGATCCCCCAGCTCCGCTAAGGCCACATCGAGCTGCTGGGCAAGGCAGAACGGGTACGGCCGCGCAGCGTCATCGATGCTCGATCCCGGCAAGACAAGCTTGCCAAAGCCCGCTCCGGTGGGCTCATACGAGCCCGTCAGCCTGTGCGCCACCACCGCAGCATCAACGCCATATGCCGAGGCGAGAGCCCGAACGACCAGCGCCCGCTGCACGCCCACGCGGAAGTTCCCGCGCACGAGCTTGTTGAACACAAACCGCTCGTTGCGATCCATCAGGCTCCACGCCTCTGTCAGCCTTGCAGCCGCCAAAGCATCGGGGGAGTTCACCAGCGGCTTGATGCGATGGTCAACGACCCGGTGCAGGGGCTCATCAAACTGCGGCTGCGCGGCTTCAGGCAGGAGCAGGGCGATCGTCTCCGACAGATCTCCCACCGCGCCGTGACACTCGGCGAGCATCCATTCCGGCACACCGGTCGCGGCGACCGCCGCCGCGCGAACGACACCGGACTTCACGGTTCGCCGCAATCGCAGCCCGGAAAGAAAGAAAAGGCCCCACGCCGCATCGACCGCGGGCGCGGCGCGGAAGTACTCCTCCATCGCCGCGACCTTCTGCGCGGTCTTGTTGGTCTCATCAAGGCGGATAAACAGTTCGGTGAAGAGCTTCACGCAGAGCCCTCCGCACCCGGGCTCTGTGCGGCAGCATCCTCCTGCTTGGTGCCTGCCGCCGCTTCCTCACCGATCTCCCCGGTATAGCGCGTCGGGACCGGGAACGCATCGAGCCCGCTCTCGCGGAGCCATCGCACCATCGGTCCTACCGAACCGTGCGTGACCCCCACTCGCCGCGCACCCGTAGCGCGGATCGCGCCGAGCAGGCCCGGCCAATCCGCATGATCCGAGAGCACGAATCCGCGATCGACGGCCTTGCGCCTGCGCGTGCCCCGGACAAGCATCCACCCCGAGACAAACGCGCCGGACATTCCGCCGCCCCGCGCCGCAAACCTGCGTATCCACGGGGAGCCCAGCGCTGACGGCGGTGCAACCACCAACCCGCCGCGCGTACGGATGTCGTCGATGACGTCACCCGCGGCGTGCGGCGCATCAGGTAGCGCGATTCCCGCGCTGCGATACACCTCGTTCATCCGGACCACCGCGCCATGCACAGCGATGGGGCCGATCGTCGGATCGATGCCCGAAAGCACGCGCTGCGCCTTACCCAGTGAGTAGGCGAACACCATGCTTGTGCGTCCGGCCGCGACATTCTCCCGCCACCAGTCGTTCATCGCATCGAAGACCAGCCGGTCGGGTTGCCAGCGATAGATCGGCAGGCCGAACGTGCTCTCGGTGATGAAGACATCGCACGGGACCGACTCAAACGGCGCGCATGTGCGATCCGGCGGCTCGCCTGGAAGAGCGGTCTTGTAGTCTCCGCTGACCACACACACCTGGCCGCGATGCTCGATGCGCACCTGCGAGGACCCCAGAATGTGCCCGGCCGGATGGAGGCTCACACGCACCGGCCCAAAGTCTCGCGTTTGGCCATACGCCAGCGGCCAGATGCGTCCGGCATGCGCCGCAGTCGTTCCAGCCTCGCTTGGCGAGTCTGACGCATCGTGACCCTCTCCTGCTTCTGGCGCGTACAGCCGCGCTGCCAGCACCGCCGCGCCCGCTTCCGAAGTCACATAAAACCCGCAGCCCTGTGCAACATGGTCGCCGTGGGCGTGGGTGACAACGGCCCGCTCGACAGGCTTCCATGGGTCAACGTAGAAGTCCCCCGCGGCACAGTACAGGCCGCGGTCGGTGGGGACGAGGAGGTCGGTTTGCGAGCGAGGCACATCCAAGTATGCGCCCTCCCCGCGCCCGGAGGGTATGAGAATTGGTTCACGATCGAGGATTGTGCTGTATGGCTGTTTAGTCGATGCGCCAATGAAAATCGGCCGCAGCATTTGCCGCGGCCGATCATGAGTGGACTTGGAGATGCTCGGATCACAATCCGCCGGCTCGGCGCGCCGACACAAACAGAGTCACTTCGTCGCCTGCGCCCACTTGATCAGCGCATCGGCGACCTCCGGACGCGTGAACTCAACAGGCGGCCGCTGGCCCGCGTTAAGCATCTCGCGCACCTTGGTGCCGCTCAGCGCGATCTGGTCACCCTCGATCTTCGGGAAGCTCTTGGCCGTCACCATGCCCTGCGCCAGCTTGCTATACGCCGAGTGCTCGAACTTCAGCGGCTCGATGGCGAGGTTCGCCGCATCCAGCTCATCGAAGATCGTCTGCGCGTCATACGTGCCGTAGTACGTACCCACGCCGGCGTGATCGCGCCCGACGATGAAGTGTGTGCAGCCGTAGTTCTTACGGACCAGCGCGTGCAGCACCGCCTCGCGCGGCCCGGCATAGCGCATCGCCGCGGGCATCACGCTCAGCATCGTGCGAGAGTGCACAAAGTACTTCTCGATCAGCACGCGGTAGCAGTCCATGCGAACCGCCGCGGGGATATCGCCTTCCTTGGTTTCGCCGACGAGCGGGTGAATGAGCAGGCCATCGCAGATCTCCTGCGCAACCTTGCAGAGGTACTCGTGGGCGCGGTGGATCGGGTTCCGCGTCTGGAACGCGCACACCGTCTTCCAGTTCCGCTTGCTGAACTCCGCGCGGGTCTGCGCGGGGGTCAGGCGGCTTTCCAGGAACGCCTCGGGGCCATCGGGCTCAACGCACACCTGGATCACATCGACCGGGCCGGCCAGGCAGATGTCCCCTTCATCCATCACCTGCTTCACACCAGGGTGCGCGGCATCAGAAGTACGGAAAACCGCAGGGATCTCCGTCGCCTTGTCGTGGACGAACTCTTCCTTGACGGTCATGATCGCCTGCAGCACGCCGTTGGGTGCGTACAGCGCGACGCGCTCGTTGATCGCGGGGACTTCGGCGCGCGACTTCACGCTCAGCAGCACAGGGATCGGCCAGATATCGCCGCTGGCGAGCTTCATGTTCGCGCAAACGCCTTTGAAGTCGGCCGAGCCCATGAAGCCGGTGAGCGGGCTGAACGCGCCGATGCCGATCATCTCAAGATCGCAAGACTGCTTGGCCGAGAGCGTGATCCGCTTCAGGCCTGCAGCTTCCTTCTTGAGCTCGGCGAGCTTCGAGCCCGTCGCGACACGATCGACCAAGGTACCGCCGTGGGGAGCAATCAACCCGTGCACTCAGGACTCCTTTCGCTGACTGTTGTTGGTCCGGCTCGGGGAGCGTGCCGGGGAACGAGGATAGGACGGAGATCGCAGGGATAGAAGCAAACACGGGCCCGCGCATCGCCGGTTGAAGATAAATCGTTCTGATTCCGGGGGATCGGCGCATTCATCTGCGACCGAACGCTTCGCCGGATGACGCGATACCCGGCGAACACCAGGGTTCACGAGTCCGCGTGTCTTGCCTTTGAGCGTCAATCCGGCGCGAACTCCGCCCAGCTCGAGCTCGTCTCCGTCACCCGCACCCGCTCGATCCGCACACCCGGCCCGAACCGGTACTCCAGCCCCTGCTCATCCCGGTACGTCTTCCCCGCGCCAAGCTCCCCCTCCAAAAACCGGTAGATCTTCTCCGCCAGAACCTCGGTCGTGGGGTCGACGCCCTCCAGCGCAATCACCCGCTCCTTCATCGGTGCCAATGCCGCGGCCATGACATCCGTGCTATTGATCAGCATCGCGTGATCGAACCGCGCCAGAAACGGCCCCAACGCCAGCTTCAACGTCTTGAAGTCGCACACCATGTCCTGCGCATCAAGCTTCTCCGCGGCCAGCACCACAACGATGCGGCGCGAGTGCCCGTGCGGAAACCGGCACAGCCCGGGGTGCTTGGAGAGCATGTGCCCGCTCTCGATCTCAAACGACTTGCAGACGCGGTAGGGCATGGGGGAAAAATAGCCAGATGGCCAAATGAGCAAAGTACCAAATGCGAATGAACCCTCGGATCATTGGTCAGCTCAACCCCACTTGCCTGATTTGGCCCTGTGGCAACTTGCCGATTTGCCATTTCCCCTACGTCCCCCGCACATTCCCGAACAGGTCCACATGCAGCCGGTGGCAATAGCGCCACCCCCGCTCCATGCACAGCTTCACCGCCGCGTCGCGGCGTTCGGTTGAGGGTGGGGTGCCCTCGGGCATCAGCAGGATGTCGGCAGGTTTCCAGCCGCGAAGACGCGAGAGCAGGTCATCGATCTCCGACAGATCAGCCTCCGAGGCGATGACGAACTTGAGCTGGCGGTCGGCGCCCGCGGTCCCCGGGAACTCATCGACCAACCGCTGCAACACCAGAAGGTTGATCCGCCGCTCCTCGTGCCGCTTCGCCCACGACCCGCCCGGATCGCGTGCATCGTTCACAGGCGTCGAGTTCGCCAGCTTCGGGCTGATCGACATAAGGTGGCACGTCACCCCGCCCTCGGGGAACACCGTCCCCGCCGTCTCGATGGTGATGTGCATCCCCGCTCCCCCTTGATCCAAAGGCATCGCAAGCCGCTTCGTCAGCTCCGTCGTCTGCGCAAACATCATCGGTTCCCCGCCGGTGACCACCGCGTGCCGCACGCCCTTGCTCGCCGCAGCTCGCGCCCCCTCAACCAGCGAATCGACAGTCCGTTGCTCACCATCCGGCTTCCACGATGCATACGGCGTATCGCACCACGTGCACCGCAGATTGCACCCCGAAGTGCGGATGAACAAACTCGGGACGCCCGTCAGCTTCCCTTCGCCCTGAATGGAAACAAACGTCTCGGAGATCGGGATGCGCATCGCCTGCTCCCCGCTCATTCGAGATCCCTTCGCGCTGCTGCGTGCACACCACCCGCAACGTACACCGTCGGGTCCTTCACACCCGCCGCCACAAACGCGCGCGAACGGATCAGGCACGAGTCGCAGTGCCCGCACGCAAGCACCCGCTCGCTCACATCTTCGATCCGCGGGTCATAACACGAGGTCGTCAACCCGAAGTCCACGCCAAGCCTCATCCCCAGCCCGATGATCTCGACCTTGCTCAGATGCACCAGCGGCGCAACCACGCGCAGCGTCCGCCCATCCTCCGCGCCCGCCTTCGTCCCCGCGTTCGCCGCGGCCTCAAACGCCCGCAGAAACGGCTCGCGGCAGTCCGGATACCCCGAGTAATCGACTGCATTCGCGCCGATGTAGATCCGGTCCGCCCCCACCCCCCCCACTGTCTCGGCATATCCCGCCGCGCACGACAGGAAGATCAGGTTCCGCGCGGGCACATACGTGATCGGGACATCGTGCTCGGCCCGAGGCCCCGAGTCCTTCGGCACATCGATATCCGCCGTCAGCGCCGAGCCGCCGATTGCCCGCAGATCAACCCGCAGCGTGAGCCTTCGCTCCGGCGCAATGCCAAGCGACTCCGCCACCCGCCTCGCCGCGGCCAGCTCCACCCTGTGCCGCTGGCCATAGTCGAAGCTGATGGTCCAGCAGTTTTCGGCCCCAAGCTCCGCCGCCGCCACCGCCAGCGTCACCGCGCTGTCCAGCCCGCCCGACAACAACACCACCGCTTTGGAATCGCTTTCCTTCACCCGCGATCATAAGCCGCCGTAAAGTCGCCCATGTCTTTCGGACTTGCCCGCGGGCGTGAACTTGATGACCAGCCAGTCGGTGTGCGGATGGGGCCGGGAGAAGAACTCCCCCCGCTGCCCGACGACTTCGCCGCGCACCCCGCTGGAGGGGGCGGCCGCATCGACCTCCGCCGCTGGTTCCCCAAGCCCGAGCAGCGCCTCGAGATCGAGATCGGCTCCGGCAAGGGCACATTCCTGATGCAGCAGGGCGCGATGCGCCCCGAGACCAACTACCTCGGCATCGAGTACGCCCACGAGTTCTATCTGTACGCCGCGGACCGCATCCGAAGGCGCGTCGAAGCGGCAGGCGAGCTGACCAACGTCCGCATGCTCAACACCGATGCGTCGGAGTTTCTCCGCTGGCGCGTGCCCGATGGCTGTGCCGCGGTCATCCATCTCTACTTCGCCGACCCCTGGCCCAAGACCCGTCACCACAAGCGCCGCATGGTGCAAGATGAGTTCCTCCGCCAGTGCCGACGCATCCTCCCCGTGGGCGGCGAACTGCGCATCGTCACCGACCACGCCGACTACTGGGCATGGATGGAAGAGCATTTCGCCCGGTGGACAGTGCCTCCTGGTACGTCGCCACTCCGTGGCGATGAAGGGAAAAGCGACGCGCAGGCGAACGCTCGCGCGGCCGAAACACCCGGCGGCTTCCTCCGCCTCCCCTTCGATCGCGCCGAATCCGCCGGCCAGGATGAAGTCGTGGGCACGAACTTCGAGCGCAAATACAAGCGGGAAGAAGGAGGGGGCCGCCCCTTCTACGGCGCGATCCTGCGACGCCCGGGTTGAACCTCGCGTCCAGACTCAGCAGCCCGCAAACCAGCGCGACAGGAACGCGAAGATGTCCGGCACATCGAAGCCGCCGTTCTGATTCACATCCGCCGCGGGCAACCCGCCAAACCACGCGCTGAGAAACGCGAAGATGTCCGGCACCGCGACCCCGCCCGCGCCGTCGAAGTTGGCGATGCAGCCGGGCGGGCTGGAGTTTCGGAACACCACCAGCGAGTTGTTGTCCCTCGTAACCACCGCGATGTCGCGCTTACCGTCACCCGAGACATCCGCGAGCTCAATCGCCTGAACGTTGTTGCCCGCAAGGGCCAAAGTCGGGCCGACCGAGAACGTGCCCGCCCCGTTGTTCACGAGCACCACAACGCTCCCGGGCGTCGCGCCGGGCGGATCGAAGCACACCGCAAGGTCAGCCCGGTTATCGAGGTTCAGGTCGCCCGAGGCGATCGCCCGGACTTCGCCCGGCAGATTGATCGTCTGCACGGCGGTGAATGTGCCGTTGCCGTTGCCGCGGAAGATGCGCACGGAGTTATCCCCGGCACAGAGGACCGCCATGTCGGTGTTGTTGTTCGCCGCGGGGTCAAACTGGCCGAGCACGACACCCACCGGTGATGGGCCGACCGTCACATTGGGCGGCGCAACCTCGCCCGCGCCCAGCGGGCACGCAAACTCGTAGGTGTATCCGCGCCAGCAGATGTCCGAGCACATCACAAAGTCCTTGAAGAGCATGATCTTCACGATGTTCGACCCACCGACGCACACCGCAAGGTCATCCTCAAGCGGACCAGAATCCAGCCGGCCACGCGCCATCTTCACCGCGCCGGCCCCCAGGGCGATCATCGGCCCCTGCTGGAATCCCTCGTACGTGCCGTCGCCATCGCCCACGCGCGCCTGAAGCCCTCCTGCGACATCGATGCCGACGCCAACGACGGCGTTGGCGATCCCATTGATCTGAAAACCTGTCGAAGCCGATCCGCCAGTTGCGAACTGATAGTCATTGTTCAGGTCAACGTTCTCCGTCCACAGCGCGGGGTTGGATGTCCCATTGCTGTGAAACGCCTGCAACGGACCGGTGCCATCCGCAACCACCAGATCGATCGCGCCGGTGAAGT
Organism: Phycisphaerales bacterium; assembly: GCA_038247555.1. GTDB lineage: Bacteria > Planctomycetota > Phycisphaerae > Phycisphaerales > UBA1924 > JAHBXL01. The sequence goes on from JBBRUT010000068.1 coordinate 7,704, forward strand.
CGATCTCCATCGCGTTCAGATGCACAGGGTGTCCGCCGTTGTTGATCGTTCTCGCGCCGCCGAACGTCAGCAGACCCCCCGCCGTCTGCCCAAACACCGCAAACTGCCCCGCAAAGTTGCACGCGACCGCCACATCCTTACGGCCATCCAGCGTGAAATCGGCGATCACCAGGTGCACCGGCTGGCTCGGCGTGACGTACGTGTTCGCGGCTAGAAATGTCTGGCCCCGGGCCTGACCCGCCGCGGCAAGCACAACCCCGGCCGCGCAAACAGCCAACATGTTCGACAACTTGATCGCCATGGAACGACTCCGCAATCTCCCCCCCGCCCACACCCAAGCGAACCCAACCCAGGACACGCGAGCGACGATCATGGCCGCAGACCCAGTATGAGCCAGAGCACCCAGCGCCACAAGGCCTTGCACTCAAAGAGTGTGCACACACCTCAAGGCGCCAACGGCGCGAAAACCGGGCAATACTCAGCGAAACTGGGCCGCCTTGTCGCTCTCTCCGCTCGATTCATACATGGATCTGAGCAAGCTGCGGATGCGGACGGCGCGCGGGTTTTCGTTCCCAAGTGTTGCTGTGACAAGACGATACGCTTCAGCCAGAGCACTCTCGGCATCCCCAAATCGCTTCAGGGCAGCCAGGGCCTCACCCTTGGCGGCCATCGCCACGGCAGCAGGCCACGATTCCGGCCCCATCTGTCCGCTTCGAAGCAGGTGTGCCTGCTCTGTCAGCGGCAGAGCTTCGAGCGCTCGATCGGTCCGCATCAACACCGCCGCGAGCGACAGCAGAGTCTGCGCCACCACCGCCTGGCTCTCCCCGGTGAGCGATCCGCGTTGCAGGTCGAGCGTCTGGCGGAGCTGCGCTTCCGCGCGATCATGCTGCCCAGCTTCCAGCAGACACTCGCCCCAGATGCGGCGCGTGTGCGCCTCGCTGGCGGGCTGCACCGGTCCGCCGATCAGGCGATCAACCTCGACCGCCGCGGCAAAGAGCGCATCCGCCGCGGCATGACGATCGGGTGAAAGTCGGTACAGCAGCCGCGCCCGATTGCGAAGCGAAATCACCGGGGCACGCTCCAGCCCGCCGAGCCTGATGTCCTGTGCGCGAGCAGTCGGGTCCGCGCCCTCGCCCTCGGGGACTGTGCCCGCCGCGGCATCCTCATACACGCCGTTCAGGTCCATCGCCGCGAGCCGCGCCATCGGTGCGCGATCGGTCTGGTGGAGCTTGGCATACAAGTCGCGCGCAGCGCGGTAGTTGTTCGCGGCGAGATCCGCCTTGCCCATCGCCAGGTACAGGTACCCCAGCGAGAGCTTCCCGAACGCCGCGCTGGTAGAGGCCGCCCCGCTCAGCCGCTCGCGCATCGCTAGTGATTCGGGAATCAGGACCTGCGCCTCGGCTAGGAATCCCTCATCCACCAGCAACCGACCGAGCAGGTCCCTGGAAACCGCCAGGTCCTGGGAGTCTTTGCCGGAGGTGGACGCGGCGGCAATGCCGGAGCGGTAGTACGCCTCAGCGCTGTCGTAGTCGCCAAGATTGTGGCACAGCGCGCCCAGAGCGTTGGCGATGGTGACGGTGCGAGACGGTTCGGCGACCGGGAGCGCATCGATGATGCGTCTGGCCTCAAAGAGCGCGGCAGCCGTCAGGTCATACCGCCCGAGTTCCTTCTGCGCAGTCGCCTGCATGATGAGCAGGTCGGCCAGCAGCGGCTTGTCATCGGCCCGGTGTTCACGTGCGATCGCCACGGCGTGCGCGGCATGCTCTGCGGAACCGTCGTAGATGTTCAATGTGCGGAACACACGCGAGTACGTGCGGTGCAGCGAGAGCCGGGTCAGCGGCTGGGCCGCAAACTCCTTGTCGATGAACGGCGCTCCCTGCTTCAGCACATGCGCGACTGTCACGTTCGGCCCGCGTTCCATCGGGCTGGGGCTCGTGAGCGACGTCACCAGGAAGCTGTTCACCGCCTCTGCCTCTGCGGCACGCTCGCGCGCCTGGCCCTCCGCCATCAGCGCAGCCTCTTTCGCCAACTTCTCGCCAGCCGCCGCCGCGCGGGCCTTGAACATCCCCACGGTCGTCCCCGCCGCGCCCAGCAGCAGCGCGCCGAGCACGATCGCCGCGGCCAAGACCCCAGAACGGTTCCGCCGCATGAACTTCCGCGCGCGATACGCCGCGGACTCCGGCCCGGCGATCAGCGGCTCCTGCTTGAGATAGCGGCCGATGTCGTCGGCCAGTTCGGAGGCTGTGCGATAGCGCTCCGCCCGGTCCTTCCGCATCGCCTTGAGCGGGATCCACTCCAACTCGCTGCGAAGCTCCGCCGCCAGCTCCTGCGCATCCACACGTCGCGCCTCCGCGGCCCGGGTGCTCTCATCCCCCAGCGAGGTCAGCCGTGTGCTCGGCCGCGGCGGGTCAACCTCGCGGATCATCTTCTGGATCGCCGCGTATCCCGCTGCGCGAAGCGTCTTGGGATCAAACGGCAGCGCGCCAGTCAGCAGTTCATACAGCACCACGCCCAGCGCATAGATGTCCGTCCGCGTATCGATGTCCGCCTCGGACATCTCCGCCTGCTCGGGGCTCATGTATTCCGGCGTGCCGATGATCTGCCCGTGCGCGGTGAAGACCGTCATCTCGGTCAGGCGGCTGGTGATCGCTTTGGCAACACCGAAGTCAATCACCACCGGCCGCGGCTGCACGCCATCGCGGATCGCCACAAGAATGTTCGATGGCTTGAGGTCGCGGTGGATGATCCCCTTCATGTGCGCGTGCTGCACCGCCTCGCACACCTTGGCGAAGAGTTCCAGCCGCCTCTGGATCGTGAGCCGCTGGCGATCGCAATACTCCGTGATCGCCGTGCCCTGCACGTACTCCATCGCGAAGTATGGCCGGCCAGACGGCGTCGCCCCGGCGTCGAGCACCTTGGCAATACCGGGGTGGTCCATCAGCGCCAGAGCCTGCCGCTCCTGCTCAAAGCGCGCGATCACCGCGCGAGAATCCATGCCCGGCTTGATGATCTTGATGGCGACGCGCTGCACCATCGGATGACGCCGCTCCGCCAGCCACACCGTGCCGAAGCCGCCCTCGCCCAGCACCTGCAGCAGGTGGTAAGGTCCGATGACATCCCCGGCCTGCTCGCTGAGAAGCGAAGCACCAGCACCCGCATCAGGCGTACCAGATGGACCAAGGTCTCCGGTTCCAAGTTGTGATGGATTGACGGGCGTCACGAGAATGGAGTCTATCACGCATTCCTGAGTGCCCCCCCCGGACCGCCGCCGCAACGGTCCCGGCGAGCGCGGCCACGCCTGTCTTATCCGGACTTGCGCAGAATGTGCCGCGCTCGATTTCCAGGCAGCTGAACCGACCCCGCTTGCTCTACCGGCCCCTGCCGGTCGTGCCGCCTGATCACCCGCCCATCCGGTCGCAACCCCGCTCCGAGGCTCACGCCAGCCCGATCGGCTTCCGATCTCCATCTTGTCGCCACGGTCGTGGCTAAAGAGGGAACTCTGCCGGGATGATTGTTACCAACTCCACTTCTGACGCCTTCCCGCTGCCGCAGCTGGCCACCCTCATGGCCCAGTGGCCGGGCGCTTTGCGCCTCTCCGAATCCTGCACCCTCGCCGAGGCTGTGTCACGCCTCGATGCCGCCCCCGATGCCCCCGGCCTGATGGTCGAACGCGGCGGCCGCCCCCCACTTCCGATTTCCCGCAGCGCGGTCACCTCCGGTATCACGCAGATGCTGACCGTGAGCGGTGCATCGCGCACGCCGCTGGCAGGATTCGTCAATCAATGGGCAACCCCCCTGCTCGAACTGCCCTCCTCAACGCTTCTGGGCGATGCCGTCCGCGCTGCGGTCTCCCGCGATGCCGCGGCACGATTTGAGCCCATCCTCATCACCGACCCCGGTGGCCCGACCCTGATGGTGGATCTTGGCATCCTCCTGCTCGCCCAATGCTCCGCGCTCGAAGGAGCCGTGGGAGCCATCTCCGCCGCCAAAGTCGCCGCAGAAGATGCCGCCGCCGTGCGCACCCGCTTCCTGGTCGGCCTCGGCCATGAGATCCGCACGCCCATGACCGCCATCGTGGGATTTGCCGAGTACCTCGCCGGCAACTCGCTTTCGAGCGCCGAACGCGCCGAACACGGCGCGGCCATCCGCCGCAACGCCGACCATCTGCTGGCGGTCATCAACGATCTGCTCGACGCCTCCAAGTTCGAGTCCGGCAAGATGACCGTCGAACGCATCGCCTGCGACCCGCTGCAATGCATCGACGTCGCAATGGACATCCTGCGCCCGGCCGCGATCAACCGCGGCCTCATCTTCACGCGCACCGTTCGCGGCGGCATTCCCCCGGTCATCTACGCCGACCCGCTCCGGTTGCGCCAGATCCTGCTGAATCTCCTCTCCAACGCCATCAAGTTCACCGACCACGGCTCTGTCACCGTCGAAGTCTCCGGCGATTCCTCTGTGCTCGCCCCTGCGCTACGCATCAGCGTCATCGACACCGGCCCCGGCATGACCTCTTTGCAGTGCCGCGAAGTCTTCGCCGGGTTCTCACAGGCCGATCAGAGCATCTCGCGCCGCTTCGGCGGGTCCGGGCTGGGCCTCTCGATCAGCCGACTGTTCGCACAGCTCATGGGCGGTAGATTGACCTGCGAAAGCATTCCCGGCCGCGGCTCAACATTCACGCTCACCATCAACACCCGCACCTGCAGCGAGAGCGCTCAGCAGTCACCGCTCGTGACCGTTCACGGCGACGACACGGACTCCACGCAGCACACGCTCAACGGTCTTCGCATCCTGCTCGCCGAAGACGGACCCGACAACCAGCGACTCCTGCACACCCACCTCGCCCGCGCCGGCGCAGAAGTTATCCTCGCCTCGGACGGCTTCGCCGCGGTTCAGGCCGCGATGGCCCCCGAGTTCGGCGCGCCCCCGATCGACGTCATCCTGATGGACCACGAGATGCCGGTCATGGATGGCCTGCAGGCAACACGCGTGCTCCGCTCACGCCACTACACCGGCCCGATCATCGCGCTCACTGCACACGATTCCGAGGAGCATCGCAAGCGTTGCCTTCAGGAGGGCTGCGATGACTACCTCGTCAAGCCCATTGACCGCCACAAGCTCATCCAGACCGCCGCACGCTGGGCAATCCGGGCGGTGCGTCCCATCCGCCGCACCGACGCCGCCTGAGCCTGCACCACCTTGGGGCTCGGCCACTTCCATCTTCCGCGCCACATCCCCCGCTCGCAACCCAGCGGGCCGGCGACCATACCGTTGCACATGACGATCCACTCGAAACGTCTCGGCGCGCGGGCCGCGCTCGCGCTGCTTGCCTGCTCACTGTCTCACCCAGCCCTGGCAGCCCCGCAGGCCCCTGTTCCTGCCAAAGCCGCTCCACAGGCCGCTCAGCCGTCAACCCCACCCACCCCCGAGTCGCGTGTCGATCGCGAGCGCCTGCTCGAAACGATCCGTGCCCTCCCCACCAAGCGTGCCGCGTGGGGTGATGCCGATCACAAGGCAGGTCTGCGCGACACCGAGAAGCTGCTCATCGACCGACTTACCAAGCTCGGATACAAACCAACCCTCGACCCCATCGACCACCTCGGCGGCAATCGCGAAGAAGCGCCCTGGAACAACATCCTCATCGATCTTCCCGGAACAACCCTCCCCGGCGAGGTGCTGGTCATCGCCGCACACTTTGATGCCGTCGCCGGTTCTCCCGGCGCCGAAGATAACGGCACCGGTGTCGCCGCCATCATGGAGATGGCCCAGCTCCTCAAAGACCAGCCCATGCACCGAACCGTGCGACTGATCCTCTTCAACCTCGAAGAGGCCGGCCTGGTCGGCTCTCGCGCTTACGTCGGCCGGAGAGTCGACGACTGGAACGAAGGCAAGGAGAAGATCATCGGCATGGTCTCGCTCGACATGATCGGGTACTACACCGATGAACCCAACAGCCAGAAGAGCCCGCTCCCGCCCGACAGCAAGCTCTTCAAGCCGCCGAGCGTCGGCAACTTCCTCGGCATGGGCGGCATCCTCCCCCACCGCTGGTTCAGCCAGGCATTCAACACCGCGATGAACGAAGCCGAGCCGCGGCTCAAAACCGTGGTCCTCGACTTCCTCCCCATCGCCCCGCTCGACCTGCTCCGCTCCGACCACGCGCCTTTCCTGGCCGCGGGCATTCCCGGCATCATCCTCTCCACCACCGCCGAGATGCGCTACAAGCACTACCACAAGCCCACCGACACCATCGACAAGCTCGACCCCGCGCGATTCGAACAAGCCGTGCGTGCAGTTCTCGGCGCGACATGGCGGCTTGCCGGCCCTGCCGACAAACCCGCGCCCGCACTCGCGCCGCCGACACCGTAGCGTGCCGCTGACCTTCAGTGAAACGGGCTTCTCGCCCGTGTGCTTCTCTGTTGTACGGGCATCCTGCCCCGCGTGCGGCATGGCCAAGATGGTCATCCCGCTGTGCGCGCATCGTCTTCTCGACGAGCGGTGATCGCGAAAGGCCGGGCGCACCGTAGACTGGCGGCGGATCCAACAGGCCATACCAGGCACCAAGGTTGTGGAGGAAGACGCACTGGCCCACGCAGGGCCCTGTGGCCGCAGCGCATCGAGGCAAAGCTGTTGATCGCATGTCTTGCCAGATCCGGCTAAGGCGTGGCCGCGGCTGAGATGGACTCGGACTGCGATGCGATGCGTCTCGCGTGTTTGCGGAAGAGTCGGATGTTTCGGATGTAGATCACGATGCCCGCGGCCTGGCCAAGCAACGGCACGGGGTCCTGCCGCCAGATGAAGTATGCGAAGAGCGTCATGCCACCAGCCAGACTAAACCACCAGAAGCTCTCGGAAATAACGCTCTTCCGGCTTCGCTCGCTGACAAGCCATTGCAGAACCATGCGGCCAGAGAATAGGAGTTGGCCCGCAAACCCAACGCAAACCCAGACGAATCCGACCCACGAGGTGATGTTAAGCCAGCGAAACACCGGGCGGCGCCCGGTGATGCTCTGGTTCACAACGCGAGGCCCAAGGATGGACTCCGCCTCCGCTCGCGTCAGTTCCCGAGGGGACGAGGGCTCGTGGCGGAACCAGAGCCGGAAACGCCAAGGGTCGTCCGGTTCGTCCAACCGGCGCATTGCTTCGAGGATTCCCCGTGTGTCGCCGATGCGAACCGGCGTAACGACCGCATCCGGCGAGACTGGAAAGCGGTCAGCGCTCAGAGAGCCAAAGGCGAGCCACACCCCGAGCCCGAGTACAAGGGCCATCAGGGCGGCAGGCTCCCATTTTACTTGCGTACCGATTACCAATGCCGATGCCTCACCACCTGCCCACAGAAAGAAAGCCGTCGCGGGGCAATAAGCATACGCTGCTTCGGTGAGCGGAAAGGTGTACTGAAGGCCGATACCGAGCGGTGGCACGGCATCGACAGTAGGTCATTGAAAGGCCGGGATGCCACCATCGAGATTCTCGACAACAGCCGCAACCGCACAGAGAGCTGCACATCCTTGCCGACAGCCAAACCGCTGTATCCAGTACTTGTAGGTACCGCAAGGCGGAGGCCCATTCATACACTGAGACAAGCACCCGCCCGCCACGACGGCGGCTACCGCGGGGGGCTCGGCACCATCCATTCCAGTTTCAACTAGTGTCGCCGTGTATAGTCCTTCCGCCGACCCCGCCACGAACTTCTCAAGCACGACAATTCCGTCACCGAAGTCACTGGTCTCGCAGGTCACCACCGCCGTCGATGTGCCCTGACCGTTCAGCACCGCGAGTGTGCTATCGAGAAACTCGATGTACTCGTCGCGAGTGACTACCTTCGAAAAGAACTTCTCGAGCTTGGTCGAGTCCGCGAGCGGATGTGTGCCACCGTACGACTTCCAGATCTCGCCGTTGATGCTTTGCTCGTAGAGCCTGAAGAACTGTCCGACACGCCTGCGCTTCCCGCCGCGTCCGCCCGGCGAGACCGTGAGCGCTCCGGCCGCGCTGATCTTGGTCCAGCCGCGGCCGGCGATCTTCACCACCGGCGTCTTGCCCAGAGCGCCCCATGTCGTGCGGCGGGCGGGCTTGGTGGAGAACCCCGCTTCATCCACGAATATCAGCGTGCCCTTGCGCCGCCGCGTTTTTTTTCGATGGCCGGGAACTCGACCTCAACGAAGCGTTTGATCGCCTTCTCGTCGCGTTCCCGGGCACGAACCATGGGCATCTGCACCGACAAGCCCAGCCGACGCAGGAACTTGCTTAGGTGGTCCTCGTGGTACGAGACACCCAGCTCGCGTTCGACGAGTTCCTTGATCATCGGCAGCGTCCACAGCCCCCGATCAAAGCCGCACGCCCTCGGGCCCTTGAGCACCATCCGCTTGAGCGTCTGCCAGTGCTCGGGCTGGAGCTTGAAGGTCCGCCCGCGACCGGGCTTGGCCTTGAGCGCTTTGTTCCCGCCCAGGCGGGCACGCTTGCCCCACGTGTACACGGTGTTGGGAGCGACCCCAAGGTCCGCCGCGACAACCGCCGCGGGCTTCCCGGCACGCAGCCGCTTCACCGCCTCCATCCGACGTTGTTCACGCTGCTTGGCGTCCATCTGTGGACTGTACTTGCTCATGCACCCAGTCTGCCACCGCGCCGAGATCGCGCCAGGAAACCATGTCACATATTTGGGCAGGGATCAGTATCGGACTGGTTCCAACAACATTCGAGCTTCACCCACTCTGCGCTCTGAGGCGGCGGATGCAACGGCAAAGGTCGCAGTGTCCATACCTATCTGCCCCGATCCCGGTATGATCTCCGTCCACATGGCCACGAACGCCGCCACCACCAGCGCTCGAATCTCACCCTGTCCCGCAGCGTCCTTGCCCATGCCGCAGTTGTACCCACCTCACCCCGTCCGCGCTACTCGGTCATTGTTCGGTTGCAGACGGCTGAAGAGATACAAAATTTGTTATCGCACTCGCGGAAGCAGGCGATCCCTCCGTTACTCAATTGGCAACAAGCCTCACATTGTGTGTTCGTTCTCGATAGCGAAGCACAGCTGATGGTAGGTGCACCGATCTGGTAAGCGCTAGTTGCGCCGCCTCCACACTGACCGGCACAGCCGCCGCTCCCTCCTACAGATTCAGCCACTAAGCCACTAGGATCCGTAGCGCTAACGACATTGCTACTGATGTATGAGGCCGTACTCACTCCATCCACATACCCCAGCGGGTCCCTTCTCGTCCACCTCCCCAGCCCGAAGTGGAGGACGCGGTTTCGGACGTGGGCGAGTTCGGGCAGCCCCCCGTCCCCATCATGCTCGTACCCCGCATACCCCTTGCGGTTTGCGATGTCCGATGCCGAGAGTTTCCAGCGGCCGCCCACGACCGCCTTGGCGTACGAAGCGTTGAAGATCGTCTGATCGGCGGTGGTGAGGGCCCCATCCTTGTTGAGGTCGGCGCGGAGATTCCCCGCGGCGTAGTCAGCGTCGAAGGCGTTGCTGTCGGCCTTGGTGACCGCGCCGTCCTTGTTGTGGTCGGCGGGGGTGAGCAGGAAGGGCACGCCGTAGGCCCGGTACTTGTCCCACTCCTGGATGTCCCCGGCGTTATCGACGATCACCGACACATCCGCACGCCAGTTCTGCGCGTAATAGTGCCGCTGCTCGCGGGTCCCGTCCGGGGTGTCCGTCCAGCCGCCCCCCCCGTTGTTGTCCTTGTCGCGCAAGACCACGGTGTCAATGTAACTCGATCCGCCGTGCCCCGCAAGCCCCGCCTGGTGGTTGACGAAGAGTTCCTTGGGCTCGGTGTCACTGCCCCGCCAAGTCCCGACCATCCGCCATTTCTCGTCGCCCCCCGCCCCGCCCCCCCATGCAAAGTGGTAGGTGGGGTCGCTGCCGTCGGTGGTGCCGTTGCCGGTGGCGTCGTAGTGCCAGGTGATCCGC
>JBBRUT010000069.1:0-17525 GCA_038247555.1 Phycisphaerales bacterium
ATCTGCTGGTACTACTCCATCATGGACTGGCACCATCCCGATTACCTGCCGCGGCGGGACTGGGAGACCGATCGCCCCACCGAAAGCGCTAACTTCGATCGCTACGTCAGCTACATGAAGGCCCAGCTCAAGGAACTCCTCACCAACTACGGCGAGATCGGCGTTCTGTGGTTCGACGGGCAGTGGGAGGGCAACTGGACCGACGAACGCGGCCGCGACCTTGAGAAGTACGTCCGCTCCATCGCCCCGAGCGTCATCATCAACAGCCGCGTCGGCCGCGCGGGCGGCAACTACGGCCTCGATTCCGCCAGCGGCATGCTCGGAGACTACGCAACGCCCGAGCAGTTCATCCCCGACAGTGATCCCGGCTTCGACTGGGAGACCTGTATGACGATGAACAACCACTGGGGATATAACCGCGTCGACAAGAACTTCAAGAGCACCACCGACCTTGTCCGCAAGCTCGTCGATATCGCCAGCAAGGGCGGCAACTTCCTGCTCAACATCGGGCCCGATGAACTGGGCAACATCCCGCCCGAATCCGTCAACCGTCTCACCGAGATTGGCGAGTGGTGGAAGGTCAACGGCGAGTCGATCCGCGGCACGCGCGCCAGCCCCTTCCCTGCCGGCCATCTGCCTTGGGGGCGATGCACGACAAAGCCCGATCAAGCTGCGCCCGGCACAACACGTCTGTATCTCCATGTGTTCGACTGGCCAGCTGGCGACACGCTCGACATCCCGGGCATCTACAACGACCCCGTTGAGCGATCCGCATGGGTGCTTGGCGGTGCGACCAGCCGCTCCCTGCCAATCTCGCGCCGGGACGATGGCCTGTCCATTCCGTTGGTAGACCGTCAGACGCACGCGACTGTCGCTCGCCTCGAAGTGCGGGGCTCCCCCGACATCGCCATCCCGCCCACCATCTCCGCCGCGGCGGACATCTTCATCGAGTCTCTCCCCATCACCCTCTCAACGAAGCGGGACAACGTGCAAGTTCGTTACACGCTCGATGGCTCCGCTCCCGCGGCGGACTCACCCATCGCCTTCGCACCGGTCGCGCTCGATCGCAGCGCGACCTTCCGCGCCGCCTGCTTCCGCGATGGCCGCGCCGTCAGCCCCATCGCCTCGCGCCAGTTCCGCCGGGTCGAGCCGCGGCCGCCCGTCACCCCCGCGCAAACCATTCCCGGCCTTCGCGCGCAGGTCTTCACCTGGGATACCGGCGACATCCAGAGCGTCGAGGCACTCGCCTCCATGCGGCACACTTCCGAGAGCGTTGCCAAAGAGTTCTCCTCCAAGGCCCTTCAGCCGCGCGAGAAGCACTGGGGCATCATGTTCCGCGGCCACATCCGCATCCCCAGCACCGGCATCTACGAGTTCACCACCGCCTCCGATGATGGCAGCCGCCTGTGGATCGGCGACACGCTGGTTGTGGACAACGATCTCCCGCACAGCTTCAAAGCCGAACGCGGCGTCATTGCCCTCCAGGCCGGCCTCCACCCCATCCGCGTCGCCTTTTTCGAGAACTGGGGCGGCTTCGACCTCCGCGTGACTTGGCGCGAGATCGGCCACCCTGAAACGGCGATCCCCGCGGCGAACCTTGTTCACGAACCGTGAAGAACGCGCAACAACGTGCGCTGTAGCACACCATATCTTCACATTGTGAAGACACCCGCGCGGTCAAGCTTCGCGCAATCTGCGCGCGTCCTTGACCTTCTTAATGCGAGCACTCTCTAGTCTCTGTCTCGCGAGGTCCGTGTGCAGGAAGCGCCGGCCGCGAATGGAGGCAACGAATGCGAACGCGACGTGGATTTACGCTGATCGAACTCTTGGTGGTGATCGCAATCATCGCGCTGCTGGTGGGGCTGCTGCTCCCGGCGATGGGCGGCGCCAGAGCCTCCGCACGCGCGACAGCCTGCGCCGTTAACGCCCGCTCGGTTGCACAGGGTGTGGCGTTCTACAACACCGAGACCGAGTACTTCCCCCCCAGCTACGTGTACGGCGACTCCCAGACTGGAATGACCTGGGTGAAGGAGCAGCAGCTCGATTCCAATCCCAACCCCGCCAACGGCTATATCCACTGGAGCGCTGCGCTCCTGGGAGATGGCGACAAGGTCCCCGAAAAGGCGTTTGAGTGCCCCGCCGCGCCCAAGGGCGGCGCGCCCGCGACCAATCCCGGTCAAGACGCCGATGCCTGGGAGGCCTGGCAGCAAAACGACCTCGGGCAGAGCGCACCCGGCGGACCCACACCCGATGACCGCCAGGCCCGCCGGATGGCCTACACGGGAAACGGGGCGATCTTCCCCCGCAACAAGTTCAATATCACCTCTCCGCGCCGAAACCAGCTTGTGCGTGATACGCGAATCACCTTCCCTTCCAGCACCATCCTCGCCACCGAGTTTCTGCAGCTCTCGGGCGACTGGCAGACGATCGCCGACGGCGCGGAGAGCAAGAGCCATCGGCCAATCACCCCGTTCATTGGCGGCTCCTCGGGCACCAATGTCTATCAGGAGCCCGATACCGGGAACGTGCCCAGGTTCTTCTATCCCAACGACAACGAGATCTACCCCAAGGATCAGCTCGGCGCGGGCATGATCCGCGACGGCAACACGATCCTCAACGCCGTCGGTCGCACGCATCCCAACAAGGACAAGCGAATCGGTGGCGGCGCAAACTTCTCGTTCATCGATGGTCACGTCGAAAGCATGAGCGTGCTGGACTCGGTGAAGCGGAAGCTCTGGGGCGACAAGTTCTACAGCCTTACGGGCCGCAACACCGTCGTCGATCAGGACGGGTTCTAACACAACCAACATGTGATCTTCGCCCGACCTTGAACGGCCGGGGGATGAAAGCGATCCGTATTTCGCCATAATACATCTGCTGATCTGCACCCGCAGTCAGCGAGATCAACCGGCCGAAGAAAGCCAAGTCAGTCTGCGTGGGTGGTGCCTGGACCCTGCACCGCCGTGCGCTGTCGCCTCGCAACGACACCCCGCGATCGGGACGCGGGCCTGGGTCCAACGCTGTCGGCAACCCGAGCCGGCTCATGCATCGCGACCGCGACCACTTTCCCAGGAGGAACGAATGACTCGGAAGACGAACATGAAGCTGGCCATGGCGACCGCTTGCGGCGCAGCCCTTGGCCTCACCGCTCTCACCTCAGCCCAGCCTGACTTTGTCAGCATCTCCGGCGCAACGCTGCTGGAGAACCTCTTCAACGCACGAGCAGCAACGGTCGATTTCATCGACGTCGATGCAAACGGTGTCGCCCGCGGCTTCCCAAGCGGCACTAACCAGCAGCTCGCCCCGTACGTGCTGCCGACCTTCGGCACCACCTGGGTCTGGGACCCGTCCGTGAAGGTCGTGGTTGTTTACGACGGCGTCGGCTCCACCAACGGCTTTCAGGAGCTTCTCCGCTTTGGCCGCACGTTTGTAACGCAGCCGGGCACCAACACCGATCGTACCGTCAGCCTCCCCATCGCCGACCGCACGGTGTCCTACTTCAATCGCTACCGCCACATCCTTGCGGGTGTTGGCAACAACGCCGGCGATGACAGCGGCACCGACGAGTTCCCGGATACCGGGATCATCACCAACTCGTTCAACCCCGGCGGGACCCCCGTCCGCTCGGCTATGACCCTGAACGCCAACAACTCTTTCTCCGCGCTTTACAGCAGCACGGCCGTCCCCTCGACCTCCCCCAACGAAGGGATCACCGTCGCTGGCGGTCGCACCGTGGATATCGCGCCCCTCGACGTTCCGACCACCTGGGCCGTCACGCAGCTTGGCACGCCGGGCTTCGAGCTCAACCCGCTTGAGGCCGGTTACGGCAACAACGGACGACTCTCGGTTGACAAGGCTGGCGTTGCCACGGTCACCGGCCACAAGCTCGCAACGCTCACCGCCGGTGCGGTTCTCTCGACCACCCCGTCGGGCGTCTACAACCCTGCCGCGACCACCGACTATGTGTTCGACACCGAGTTGGTTGTTGCCCCCGTCGCCCCGATCGCGAACTTCGGCGCGGGTGTCTCGCAGATCCGCATGACCGAGCTTCGCCACCTCTTCACCACCGGTCGTATGCCGACCGGCGAAAACCTGATGGCCATTACCCGCGACTCCGGTTCGGGCACGCGTAATGCTTGGGACAACTCGCTGGGAATTGACCCCTCGTGGAACGTCGGCGAGAACGTCGGCGTGCGCAACAACAACATCGCCAACGACAGGTCCGGCGTTGCCTTCCTCCCTTCAAACAAGGGGGGCAACAACCGCGTCGAGGAGAGTGTCTTCAGCAACCGTCTTTCGATCGGCTATGTCGGGCCAGAGCGTGGCTTCACAAGTTCGGGCCAGCTCTTCCTCACCACCGGTCGCTGCGGCATTCCCGACGTCATGAACGATCTCCCGTCCTACGGCGGAACATCGTGGGTTCGCCCGACCGCCGATGCGCTTCTCGATAACGACGGCAACACCGGGTATGTCATCTTCGGGCCCGGTGTCGTCGCGACATTCGGCGATCCCAAGGCCGTGCCCGCGGCCAAGGGCGGCCTTGGTTGGGAAGAAATGTACGATGATAACGCCCCCGCGAATGGCATGTACGACCTTGGCGAGGCGTTCAGCGACTTCAACGGCAACGGCATTCGCGATGCGGTCGAGGCTCGTCCCGCGCTCATCAATCCGGCCATGCGAAACGAGACCGCCGCTGCGATCATCAACAACTTCACACGCTCGATCGATGCGTTCGTCTCGCTCCCCGGCTCCGATCCCACCGTTTTCACCGCCGGCGAGTTTGCCTCGCAGCAGTTCATCCTCTTCGGTGCTGTCGATAATCTCAAGCAGTCCGTTGGTGGGATCGATCCGATCGTGCTGGTTCCCAATCCCCAGCTGAACCAGACCCTCCAGAACTTTTCCCGCGACCCGGCCAACGGCAGCGTCTACACCCTGCCCGGACTGACTTCCTTTGACTACAACGTCTCCGGCGCAGGCGATACGCTCGGCAACAGCCGCGCCGGCAAGGTGCCCAACCGAACGATCGCCGCGACCTACTCAGACAACGCCCTCACCGCAGGAGCCAACTACATCACCGAGGGCGGCAGCGCCATGGCCTACACCACCAACCTCCCCCTCCGCAACGTCATCGCCGGCGACTTTGACGGCAACGGCCTTCGCGACTGGAACGACAGCGCGGAGATGATCGAGGCGTGGCTCAAGCGCACCACCGGTTCCGCATACACCCCCGCCGCGGCATCCGGCTCGCTCGCCGCTCTGGCAGCCTCTACCGGCGAAGCCGCCAACGCCAACGATGTGTGCATCGAGATCCTCGGTGACTTCAATGGCGACGGCTCCTTCAACGCCTTCGACCTCCGCTACTTCGCCGACGGCCTCGCAAAGGACCCCGTCACCGGCCTCATCAACCGCAAGGAAGGCTTCACCCGTCTCGATGATGCCCTCGACACCCAGACCGGCGGGGCGGACATCAACGTCTTCAACACCGTGCTCGCCACCAGCAAGCCCTACGCCAAGGGCGATTCCCGCGGCGATGTTTCCAATACACTCGGCCGCGTAGCCCCGGGCTTCCAGCCCATCGGCGCCGACGGCTACACGGGTGTGATCGCCGATGCCAACACCATCAACGGTGCCGACATCGACTACGTCTACGCCCAGTTCAAGCAGTCGGTCCTTCCGGCCGCGGCACGCCGAACGCTTGTCACCGACGGCGTGGCCAACTGGAACAATCTCGCCGAGGCCGTCAGCTTCGACCTCTCTGCGGACATGACCGGCGATCTCATCGTCGATCAGACCGATGTCGATGAACTCGTTCAGGTCATTCTCGGCACCACCTTCGCCGACGTGAACCTCGACGGCATCAGCGACTGCTCCGATCGCGCGATCGCCAGCAGCAATCTCGGCAACGCCGGTGGCTGGGCACAGGGCGATGTCAACGGCGACGGCGTCATTACCGCTGTCGATGTCAAGCTCATCGCTCGCACCATCTGCCCGGCCGACTGGGACGGTGACTGCACCCGCGGTGTGCCCGACATCTTCGCCTTCCTCAGCGACTGGTTCGCCCAGAACCCCGATGCCGATGTCGATGGCTCCGGCGCCGTTGCCGTGCCCGACATCTTCGCCTTCCTGTCCATCTGGTTCGCAGGCTGCTAAACGTTCTGAAGCAGTCTGATCGGACAACCTGATTTTTATAAGGGCCCCGGCTGCGTTCCGCCGGGGCCTTTTTCGTTCCAACTCCCCGCGACTCCCGCACTTCCCATTACTCGAGCATCTTCACCCTCGTCTCCACGCCATCCATCTCCGGCAGGCCCTTCGCCCCCTTCACCCCCACCTCCTCAAACTTCTTCAACGTCGGCTCAAACCGTTGCTGATACGACGCCACAAACGCGTTGTACTTCTCAACCGCCTTCTCCAGCGAGCCGCCCATATCCGCAATATATCCAAACGCCGTCGCCGCGCGCTGGTGCAGCTCGCGCCCCAGATCCCTCAACTCCGCCGCGGCCTTTGCCAGCTTCTGTTCCTGATACCCCACCGCCACCGCTCGCAGCAAGCCGATTAGCGTCGCCGGGCTCGCCAGAATGACGCCCTGCTCCGCCGCGCGTTCCAGCAGGTCGCTCTGCCGCGAAAGCGCGGCATCCACGAACTGATCACCCGGAATGAACATCACCACAAACTCCGGCGACCCGTCGTACTGTGTCCAGTACTTCTTCCGCGCCAGCGCAGTCGCCTGCTCCGAGACATGCCGCGCAAACCGCGCCAGGCACACCTCCGCCTCCTCCGGCGTCGCCGCGTTCAGCGCATCCATATACGCCGCAATGTTCGTCTTCGCATCGACAACGATCACCCGCTCGCTCGGCAGCTTCACCACCATATCCGGCCGCAGCGCCACGCCATCGACATCGCGGCTCTGCTCCTGCTCCGCAAAGTCGCAGTACGCGCTCATCCCCGCGAGCTCCGCCACCCGCCGAAGCTGAATCTCACCGTATCGCCCACGCACATGCGGCTCGCGCAGAGCCCGCACCAGCCGCCCTGTCTCTTCCTTCAGCGATGTCCCGGCAGACTCAATCACCGCCAGCTTCGCATCTGTCCGCTTCAGCGTCTCGGCGATAGGCTTCACCAGCTCATCCACCGCCGACCGTTTCGCCTCCAGCTTCTGCTCCGCCATCGTCAGAAACTGCGCCGAGTTCTTCTCCATCGCATCACGCGACAGCGATGCAAACGCCTCGCGCATCTTCGCCTCAAGCTGCACCAACTGGCTCCGCACCGCCTCGTGCTCGCGCTTCGCGCTCTCAAGCTGCGATGCCGCGACCTCCTGGATCCGCTGCAGCTTCTCCGCCCCCATTCCCTCCACCCGCGCAAGCTCTTTCTGCCACCGCTCATCCCGCTGCGTCAGGGCATCGCTTTTCTCCGCCATTCCGCGCCGAATATGCTCGGCCTTTTCCGCTTCGCCCCGCTTTGCCGCCTCGACAAGCTGCCGGGCCAGCCCCTCGGCCCGCTCTGTCGCCGCCGCTGCCGCCGCCCCAGCCCTCTGCATCTCCGACCCGACCTCCCCCAGCCGCGCTGCCGCGCTCCGCGACTCCTCCCGCGATGCCGCTACCTCGCGCTGCGCCGCCTCCAGCTCCGCCCCAGCACGCGCCGCGGCCGATGCCAGCCGCCCGCGTTCGAGCGCAAGCCATCCCGCTGCGATCGCGAACCCCAGCGCAAGCAATCCGACAACGACGAGAGCGATCTCCATAAGGTTCAGTGTACCCGACTCGCAGACTCCGGAAGGAGTTTGTTCGCCTGCCGAAATGGCACCAGCAACCGGGCCTCCCGGCACGCTGGCAGGAGTTTCCGCGGCGGACACCGCCGCGAAGCGGTTCGAAGGGCCCGGTTTTGGGCCGGTTTCGCCAATGAACTCCCGCCAACATCCTCAAGAGCGTGGCATTCGTTCGGCACCGCGCTTGCCATCTGAACGGCAGATGGTCATGCTGCGCCCGACAAACCCCGCCGCGGTCTCCGCGATCTCTGCACCCGACAACGCTGGTGCAGAGCACGCCCCGTCGCGGCTCCCGCGATCGGTCCTTCGGTTGACAATCCGCACGGTTTCACCCCATCAATCCGCGGCCCGCGGGCACCATCATCTGGCTCATGCTCAAGCCCCCTCAGATCCTCTGGCGGATGCTGGCGGTCGAGCGGACAGTGGGGGGGATGACGGCAGTGCGGCCGGCGCGTCGGGAGATCGCCGGGCGTTCGTCCGCGGCGAGTCGAATCGGCACCTCGATCAGCCGCCGCACCACCCGGCGCAGCCCGTCCCAGAAGCCGGCCACAACAACCGCCTGAACCTGCTCCTCTCCTGGGGTGGCTGGCAGAACGAATCCTGGGTCGACCGCCTGCCCGCGCTGCTCGAGCCCATGGGTGTGCATTCTCTGCGTGCCCGCACCGCCCGCGAAGCCGAGCGTGCGATCCGCAACAACCCTGTCCACATCGCCATTGTCGATCTCGGCCTCCCGCTCGATGCCGCGCACTCCACCCCCGCCGGTGCTTCGACGAATCAGGGCGAAGAGGCCGGCCCGCGCGTGCTCGAGCTTCTCCGCAGGCTCGACTCTCCCCCGCCCACCGTTGTCGTGCAGCAGTCGCGCAGTTCCCGCGATGCCTCTCGCCACATGTCCGCCGCGCTCCGCTGCGACGCATTCGCCGTCGTCGATCGTGCCGCGGCCGATGTCGAACTCATGCTCAAGGTTCTTCAGCGTTGCCTCCAGCGCTTCTATCAGGGCCGCTGGCCCGGCAGCCAGTAGCCGCCTCTCCTGCCTTTCACTCGCTCTTCCTCTCTTCCAATCCAAAATCCGCATTCCAAAATCAGCTTCCCACACTCACTGATCACCGTTCACAGATATTGAGGAGACTCTGACCATGGCCAAGACCGCAACCGCCCCGTCCGCCGCGACCAAGATCCGCCCCCTCCACGACAAGATCATCGTCCGCCGCGATGAGGCCGAGGACCGCACCGAGTCCGGCATCTTCCTGCCGGAGAAGGCCAAGGACACGCCCAAAACAGGCGTCGTCGTCGCCGTCGGCACCGGAACGCTCAACACCGACACCGGTGCGCTCGTCCCCCTCACCGTCAAGAAGGGCGACCGCGTGATCTTCTCCAGCTACGCCGGCACCGAGATCAAGCTCGGCGCGATCGGCTCCGCCGAAGAGAAGCTCCTGGTCATGAGCGAAGAGGAAGTCCTCGCCATCGTCGACTGAGTCCTCACGCCATGACCACCGACCAACTCCGTCAAGCCCTGAAGGAACTCCGCGGCGATCGCGACCTGGCGGTCGTGTTCACCGATGTTCATTCCCCCGTCCCCGGGGTCGCCAACCTCCACGTCAAAAGCGCAATGCTTATCCCCGATGAGCCCGACCACCTCGTGAAGGTCACCGACGGAAAGCACGTGTTCATCATCGACGCCACCCGCGTCGTCTGGATCTCAATCGGCTGACCGCAAACGCCCCTCCTTCCCCGTACTCACCAGTGCCTAGTGCCCAATGCCTAGTGCCTTCCCGCCTTTCACCAGTGCCTAGTGCCAAGTGCCTAGTGCCTTCCCCAAGGAACTCCCCATGGCCGCCAAGCAGATCGCATTTGAAACCGACGCACGTGAGCGGATCCTCCGCGGCGTGCAGAAACTCGCCCGCGCAGTCAAGGTCACGCTCGGCCCCTCCGGCCGCGTCGTCGTCCTCGAGAAGTCCTTCGGCTCTCCCCTGGTCACCAAGGACGGCGTCACCGTCGCCAAGGAGATCGAGCTCGAAGACCCCTACGAGAACATGGGCGCGCAGATGATCAAGGAAGTCGCCACCAAGGCCTCCAAGGATGCCGGCGACGGAACCACCACCGCCACCATCTACGCCGAAGCCATCTTCACCGAGGGCCTCAAGAACATCACCGCCGGCGCCAACGCCAACCAGGTGAAGCGCGGCATCGATCTGGCCGTCGCCGCCATCGTCGAAGAGCTCAAGGCCATGTCCAAGAAGGTCTCCTCCTCCAAGGAGATCGCCCAGGTCGGAACCTGCTCCGCCAACCAGGATGAGCAGATCGGCAAGATCATTGCCAGCGCGATGGACAAAGTCGGCAAGGACGGCGTCATCACCGTCGAAGAAGGCAAGAGCCTCGACACCGAGGTCGAGCTCGTCGAAGGCATGCAGTTCGACAAGGGCTACCTCTCGCCCCACTTCGTGACCAACCCCGCCACGATGGAGTGCATCCTCGAGAAGCCCTACATCCTGATCTTCGAGAAGAAGATCAACTCCGCCAAGGACCTCCTCCCCGTCCTCGGCAAGATCGCCGAGCAGGGTGCATCCCTCCTCATCATCGCCGAGGACATCGAAGGCGAAGCCCTCGCCACCCTCGTCGTCAACAAGCTCCGCGGCGTGCTGAAGATCGCCGCCGTCAAGGCCCCCGGCTTCGGCGACCGCCGCAAGGCCATGCTCGAGGACATCGCCGTCCTCACCGGCGGCAAGGCGATCATGGAGGAACTGGGAGTCGAACTCGACAAGGTGACGATCGCGGACCTGGGGCGCGCCAAGAAGGTCAGCATCGACAAGGACAACTGCACCATCGTCGAGGGCGCGGGCACGGCAGGTGAGATCAAGGGCCGCATCGAGCAGATCCGCCACCAGGTCGAGGCCACCACCTCCGACTACGACCGCGAAAAGCTCGAAGAGCGTCTGGCCAAGCTCGCCGGTGGCGTCGCGCAGATCAACGTCGGCGCGGCCACCGAAGTCGAGATGAAGGAGAAGAAGGCCCGCGTCGAAGATGCACTCCACGCCTGCCGCGCAGCAGTCGAAGAGGGCATCCTCCCCGGCGGCGGCGTCGCCATCCTCCGTGCCCGCCGCGGCCTCGAAAAAGCCCGGAAGCGCGCCACCGGCGATGAGAAGATCGGCATCGACATCGTCGATCGCGCTGTGTCGTACCCCATCAAGCAGATCGCGGCCAACACCGGCCTCGATGGCTCCATCATCGCGATGAAGGTCGAAGAGTCAAAGGACAACAACTTCGGCTTCAACGCCATGACCCACGAGTACGGCGACCTGATGCAGATGGGCGTGATCGTGCCGACCAAGGTCGAGCGCGTCGCCCTGCAGAACGCCGCGAGCATCGCGGGCCTCCTGCTCACGACCGATGCCGCGATCGTCGAGCTCAAGGACAAGAAGAAGTCCGCCGTCCCCGCGGGCGGCGGCATGGATGACATGGACTACTGATCCCGGTGGCCCAGAACCCATGGACTCCGGTCCATGGGTTTCTCTTCCGGATCGATCTCTACACCCCCGAACCCATGGACTGCAGTCCATGGGTTTTTCATTCCGGTATCCTGTGAGCATGGCCGCATGGCGAGACTGGTACCACGTCACCGGGAACACCTACGGTGCATGGCTGCCTGGCGACGATCGCGGCTGGAGAACCCGCCACGCCCGCACCCAGCCTGGAGCGGACCGGTCCATGTCCGACCCGGAGCGCGGTCGTCTTCGGAAACACGTAAGCGATCGGCTGCGCCGCGAACCGGTGACCCTCACACCTGTCGCACAGCAGCTCGCCCGCGACACGATTCTCGCTGCGTTGCAGTTCCACAGCATCGAAGTGGTGGTTGTCGCGGTGACAGCAGTTCACTTCCAAATCCTCGCTCGATTCCCCCATCAGAAACCCCGCCATTGGGTGGGCATCGCCAAGAAGGAGAGCGCCCGCGCGCTTTCCCGTCATACTCTCGTTGTGCCCGGCGGCACTTGGGCGGTACGCACCCACTGCAATCCGATCAGTGACCGGCCCCACCAGATGCAGGTCGTCCGCTACACGCCGTGCAGGGTGCCGCGATCTGGCGCTGTCCGCCTCCACGATGACCCAGAACCCATGGGCTGCATTCCATGGTTCGACGCCATCCGCTGCACCCCAGAACCCATGGACTGCAGTTCCATGGGTTCTCCCGTAAAACAGGCGCACGCAACCCGCTGGCTGCCTGCGCCTGAAATCTACACTCGATTGAGTCGGACCGCGCGCCAGTGCGTGTACTTACGCCCGACGTCGGCGCATCGCCGCAGCGCCACCGAGAAGCAGCAGCGCACCCGCGCCCGGCGCAGGAATCTGCCCGCGGATCGCGCCGCCGGGGTGCGCTGAGTTGTGGATATTCACGTACCAACCCGACGGATCCGCGAGAACGCCCGCCAGGTCCGCGTCAAACAAACCCGAGCCCGACAGCATTGAGCTGAAGTCGACGCGCACCGGTCCGTTGGTTCCGGCCACCCCTTGATGGATGTGCGCACCCGTCGGCGGCAGCAAGATGTTGTTCACGACGATGTTCCAGTTGATCGTCAACGCAACGCTGTCGATCTCCAGGTGCGCAATGCCGAACCCGTCAGGGTCGCCAGCATTGGGCGGCACTTCCTGTGCTCCCGACAACGGAATGTCAAACACGAAGATCTCCGCCTGCGCCGAACCCGCGGCGACGGCAACAGCCAAAACCCCAGCACCCCAGACGCGCTGACGATTCCGTGACATATCTGCTCTCCGTCAGCGAGTTGTTTGCGGGAGGACGGGTCCAACCGATCGGTGCACGCGCTTCGCTGAAGCACCACGCTTCATCTTGACAAAGGTCACCCCGGCAATCATGTATTGCGCACGAAAATTTCTTCATATTTGCGGTAACACGAGGGATGGGTTCTGGGACTTGGGTTCAGGCTTCAATGTCTGGCGGGTGGCGCGGCTGCTTCCCTTGCCTTGACGTGCCGCCTTGCGCCGTCAAAATGCAGGCCTCGCCTCGCCGCGCAATCTTCTTCAGAACAGAATCCGCAATCCCAGCGTCACCACCAAGTCCGTTTCCGGTCGCTCATCGACATCCTGCACGATCGGGATTCCCACCGTCGCCTCGAGCGCAAAGGAGCGGGCCTCGTACAGGATCCCTGGCCCGATGAGGATCTCGTTGTCGCCGTTGGTCTCGTAAAGCCCATTCATCTCAAACGTCAGATACGTCGCCGCGCTGGTGTCCGCCGAGTACTCCGCCGGATCGATCCGGAAGAGGTATGCGGAGTCATAGCGGAGCGCATCGTCGGGTCCGTCGCCAGCCCGTGTGTTGAACTCATCCCCGCCTGTGTTGAACTTGTACGAAACGCTCTGGTTGAATCCGTGCCTGCCCAGGATCGCGGTGAACACGCCGCCGATGAACGGGTCGAACGAGTGGCTGGAGAAGTCCCCATCGCCGCTGGGAATCTCCACGCCGCCGAACGCCGCGAACCGCACCGAATCCACCGGGTTCAGGTCGATCTGCAGCGGCCGATACTTGAACGTCAGCGACAGGTCATTGACGCCGAACTCCCGGTCTGTCCCCGCGGCCGAGTCCTCCACCTCGTACACCAGCGGCAGGTTCAGGCTGAGCGACATGTCGCGCCGCAGCCCGTACGTCAGCGTGGTGGTCGAAACGACCTTGTCGATCTCGCGGTTCTCCGGCGATGGATCGTTGCCAACGCTGATGTATTGCAGCTTGGTCCGCAGATAGAAGCTCCCCTGCGCGGGCTGGGTCGCCGCGGGGGTGTTTGTCGCTTCCTGAGCCGATGCCGACGACGCGGCAAGCAGGGGGAGCAGTACGGCCGGTAAGCATCGAACGACGATCGAGTGCATTCTCATTCGGTGTCCCATGGCCGATGTCAGGGCGCCTCGATGCGATGCAGAGTGAAGCCGCTCTTGTGTACAGCGCTAGCCAGTTGGCCGTGAGTGACGCCGGCGGCCTCGTCGACCGTGACGCGAGTGCGGCCCGTGCCCATGTCCACTTGCACGTTCGTGACGCCCTGCACCTCGCGCAACGTGTTATTCACGTTGTTCGCGCACAACGGGCAGCTCATTCCGTGTACAACCAGCACAACTTCGCGGCCGCTGACAGGCGTGTCGTCCATGCGTGCCACCGCGGCCGAGTCGCCAGCCGATGCGCCGCCGGCGCACCCTCCAAGCCAAGACGCGGCAAAAACGGCCAGCATAGCCACGGCAATGAACTTCTTCATTCTGTTCCTCTCACCAACACGCGGCACGGGATCAAGACACGCTCCGAACGCCCACGTTACCGCCAGACGCCTGCTTTCACAAGCGACGGCAAGGGCTCTTTTGCTTTACCGTGCCTCGGGCAGTCGGTTGCGGGCCGCATCTCGATCGATTCTTGGCATGACCGAACTCTGCCGCCTTCCTGTAGATCTACCTAACACCATTTGCTGCAAATACTTACATCAGACGTTCCGGGAGCGGCTCAGCACACCTCCTTGCCTGGTGGTACTGCTCTCCAGCGCAGTGTCTGCCCCATATTCAAACGGAAACACGACTCCAAAACAAAAAGAGCCCACGGCACTTGTCCATGGGCTCCCAAAACTCTTGGTGGCACTGCTCTCCCAGAGCAGTGTGCTTACTGTGCCGCAGCCGGAGCAACCGGAGTGGCCGCGGCCGGCTTGGTCGTGTCCGCATCAAGCATCTCGAACGTGGTTTTCGTATTGACCTTCTGCGACATCTTCATGTCCTGCCCACCGGCATCGATGGAAATGTCCATGGTCATGTTCTGGTCGAGAACCTGCTTGAGCACGAGGCCGCGGTTGAAGTCAAACCACATCTCGCCCGTGCCGACGGCATCCTTCATATCCATCTTCATCCCTGGCATCGGCATCGCCGGCGCCTCACCCTCCTTGGGCGGAACCAATGCCTGCACCGACTTGATGCCGATCTTCGCGGCGGAAGTTCCGCTGAGCTTCTCAACGCCCGCGAGTGTGTAATCGATCGTCGACCGAACCGTTCCCATCATGGGAAGTTCAATGTTCATCGTCTGCTGCCAGGTTTCGCCCGTTTTGGTGTCGCGGCCCGGGAGGTTGCTCATCCCCTGACCAACCAGCTTCTTCATGCCTTCTTCGTTGAACATCTTATCGAGCTCGGGCAACATCCTCTCGGCCCCCGGCTGATCGGCCATCGACTTCCGCACCTTCTCAAGGATCTTTTCGGAGCCCTTGACCGAGGTAACGGTCCCATCCGGCCGGATCGTCAACGTGATCGGCATGTTGAGCGTGGCCGTCATCGCCGTGAGCCCCGGGTTGTCGGCATCTCCCTCTTGCGGCTTGGTCGAGTCGTACGTCATCTTACCCTGCATCGGAATGTCATTGTCGATCTTGATCGACTCGGTCACCATCTCGAGGGTCGCCGTCCCATCCTCGCCGACCGACTGCACAGTGGTCCTCATGACCGAGACCTGCTTCTGCGAGGACTTCATCGGGCCCATCGGTGTGGTGCCGTCGGTCGTCGTCTCGTTGGTCATCCGCTGAACGATGACCTGTCCCTTGGTCCACTTGTACTTCAGCGGCACCGAATCCTGCGCCGCCGCGGCGGGCACAAACGTGGCAATCAAAACGCCTGCGGCCAGAGCCAGCATCGAGCGGCGACAAACAGAGTGCAACGGACGCAACATGATCAACTCCTGTGGACAGCCCATGACCGTCGGATCCCTTCGATCCGGATTCGTACCTCGGACACTCCGCGATTGTACCGCAGCACGTTTGCCACGCCGCAGTGGCCCACTTCTCGGGAGGGTTTCATCCCGGCTTCACGTTAGCCACATCCTTTGGCAAGATGATCTTTATGCTGCCCGCACGCGCTGGCCGCAAAGGAGCCTCTCGTGAACCGCACCGTGCAGATCGTTCTGATCGTCATCCTCTTCCTGTTGCTCTTGGGCATGCTGCCGGCATGGCCGTACAGCTCGGGTTGGGGCTACTACCCCAGCGGCGGCATCGGCCTTCTCCTCTTGGTGGTAATTATCGTCCTGATCATGGGCGCCAGAGGCCGTGGTTAACCGCAGGCCAGGGCAGCACATACCGGTCGGCGATCCAACCCAGCAATCCCGAACCGACTTCGCGGCCATACGCCCCGAAGTTGTTGCGACAGCCCCTCCGGCGTACCATGGCCCAGCCGCGGGCGTAGTTCAGCGGTAGAACGTCAGCTTCCCAAGCTGAATGTCGTCGGTTCGATTCCGATCGCCCGCTTCGTCTGCCGCCGATGTCACACGATGACACCGGCGGCTTTTCGTTGACAAGCTCCGCAGAATCCGCGAGTTCTGGCGACGAGGGCGGGAGCGGGCGGATCGGGGCCAACAGCCGGACGATGACAGGGAACGACCTGGGTGGACGCTCGCTTGTGCAAGCGCAAGTGCAAGCGGTTGTGCAAGGTGTCGCGGGATCAGGCTGCCGATCGGCAGGCGGATGATCGGTTGGCCAGGTGGAATACTCATACCGACGCCGCCGTGCTGAATCGGGGACAATAATGTCGCTATGAACCACCAGCACGCCGAAGCGTTCCCCCCTGAGGTCATCGAACGCCTCCGGACGTACGTCTACCGCCTGATCGACCCGCGCAACGGCGAGACGATTTACGTCGGGAAGGGCAAAGGCAACCGCGTCTTCGCCCACATCCGTGGTGAGCAGGGCATCGAGGGCGACGATCTCGACAACAAGATGAAACGCATTCGGCAGATCCGGCTGGCGGGGTTCGAGGTGGCCCACGTCATCCACCGGCACGGGATGGACGATGCGACGGCCTTCGAGGTCGAGTCAGCGCTTATGGACGCGTATCCCGGCCTCACGAACGAGGCGGGCGGCGTGGGCGGCAACGAGTTCGGCGCAATGCACGCACTCGAAATCATCCGCGAGTACGCCGCGGAGCCAGCGACGTTCCGGCACAGCGCGGTGCTCATCAGCGTCAACCGCAGCGCCCTCGCGGAATCGTCTCTGTACGAGGCGACGCGCTACGCGTGGAAGATCAGCCCGGCCAAGGCGAAGAAGGCTGAAGTGATCCTCGCAACGGTGCAGGGCGTGATCAAGGGCGCATTCGTCGCAGACGACTGGCTTGACGCTACGGCAACCAACTTTCCAGGCAGACAACCCGTACCGGGTCGCTACGGTTTCGTTGGCCGAGAGGCACCCGAGCAGCTCCAGAAGATGTACGTGGGGAAACGCGTGCCCGACGAGTATCGCAAGCGTGGCGCGGCGAACCCGATCAAGTACGCCAACGCCACCAAGTAGAGACGCCCCGGCAATCGCCCTCGGTTCAGCGTGCGTCCGCCGATGCCGTCGCCCTCGCGACCTTGCCCAGCGGCAGGTCCGGCAGGCTCGCGACCGCCCCCGCCACGTCGAGGAGTTTCGGGTCGGTGTAGACGTTGGCCGTGAGGCTCGGGTCGCTGTGCCGCATCGCGGCCTGTGCCGTCCGAAGGGGGACACCCGCCTTCGAGAGGTGCGTCCCGAAGGTGTGCCGCAGGGCATGAACGTCGATGGTGCGGCCGCGTTCGTCGGTTTTGACGACGACCTCCTTGCCGTCGCGCTTCTCGATGCGAGCCAGTCCGGCGAAGACCAAGTCGCGGTCGAAAATGCGGATGAGCGCATCGGGCACCTCGAAGAGCGGCTCATCGCTCGCGAGCGTTGCGGAGATCGGTTCGTCCGCCTCGCGTGCGGCCTGCTGCGCTCGCGTCAGTCGGTCGGCCAGCCACGAGCGGATGTCGGCGGCGAGG
>JBBRUT010000070.1:0-16900 GCA_038247555.1 Phycisphaerales bacterium
GAGAGAAGTGCCAGAAGGATGGCGGCGCATTGGCTTCGGGCGGGGCTGTTCTGGGATTCCGCGGGTTGAGGAGTTTCGTCCTGCATGTCATCCTCATCAAACGCAGAGTGCGGCCGGTGTATGGCCGCACTCCACAGTATTCAACATTACCAGTACGTTCGGATCGATGGAATGCCGCATCCCGCAACCGGCGCGACCGCTGGCATGGTCGGTGCAGTCATCGGCCCAGGAGGCGGACAGATTCCACCGACTCCCGCGCAGATTGAGGTATGCTCCACCCAGATAAGCCGGCTAGGCGGTCCGGGGCTGACCTCTATTGTGTAACCCACGCATGTGCATGACGCGCCCCCTGGCCCCGTCGGTGTGCACGTCCAGGCGCTCGGCCACCCAGGTAGTGTCGGATTGAGCGGTATCGCCGGGCATGGCGGCACTTGGCCGATGCACCACGGCGGAATCACCGGGATGGGACCCGGCGTCGGGCCGGGCACGCGAGGTGCATGCGGGCCGGTGGGCCACGTTGGCCAGATGCTCCAGGGTCCGCGCCAGCGGGCGGCAACGGGAGTCGTGCAGCCCAGTTGGCTGTAGTACCGCAAACCCGTTCCAACGGCGTAAGCGTCTGTATGCGCCAGCAGCAGCGACTTAGTATCGAGTTGCGTGTCGACACCGAACGGCCCCACTAAGTTGCCGGTCAGCGGGTCCATCAGCACCATCGCGTCACTCAGATTCACGACAACGAATGGGAACTCGCCGTAAACGCCGAAGTTGGAGTACATTACATCCGCGGAGCCGTCCAAGACCTCGGCGAGTGAGAGGTAGTTCTGCACGGTCTCTGCGAACTTGGTCGCCCCGCTCACTTGTCCCGTGATCAATGCTTTCCACTCCGGCACGCCGGCTGCCTGTGCCGCGGCTGACCACGCGGCGCCCGAGTTGATCAGCACGCTGATCACGTTCTGGCTCTCGGTGCTTACACCGGCGGCAATAGCCGCGTCGTGCGCAATGTCGCTGACTTCCGCAAGCGGGAGCAGGACCGAGACAAGTTTCTCGCCTTCAACCCATGTCGTCACACCCGCCTCAGGCGGCGTCGCGATGATAAGCGATAGATGTTGGAACGAACTCGGGGGGTCGTCTGCAAAGCTTGTTTCAATCTTGAACTCAAGCATGGCCTTGCGGATGGCGAGCCGCTGGTCCTCGATCTCCGCCGGATAAGCCATGCCAAACTGGTTCATTCCATCACACAATGTGTCCTGGATCACGCCGACCTTCTCAAGTGTCGGTCGGACGGCACGAAGAGGATTGAACAGGCCGGATGCCATGGCGGGATTGGTGAAGCTGAATGTCGTTGCGCCCGTTCCAGGTGTCCCGTTTCCGTCTACACGGTTCCAATAGTGCGTCGACCACTGCAGAACCTCAGCCGACTCGCTCGGACTCAGGTTGCCGCCAAAGACGGGATCTGGCTGTGCAAGTGCTCCCTGCGTAATGGCGATCACCGCCGCCGCGGCCACGCCCCACGCCCCACGCCCGGAGGCCCGGAGGCCCGGAGGCCCACTGACTGTACTTCTGATTTCATACGTTCCATCTGCGACTCCTTTCGTTTCGGCAGGGCGACCGGTTCGCCATCGCAACTCCGCGGCAGTGATCCGAGCGCTCCACCTCCACTCCTTCAGTCGCTGCTCGATGGGTCCGTGTGAGCGAGCCGAGAAGACAAAACGCACAAAGGCACAGATGGCGCCCAAACAAGGGGTGAGGTGGGCTGGTGCGGGGGGAGTGGAGTGGGGGCGAGGGGGAGGGTGCCGCGCTTCGGCTTCCCGCACTGCCAGCGACCGATTGGGATGTGCAATTCGTTGGCCGCACATGCAGTTTGCGACTATCCTTGCCGCTCCGGCAAACGCCGGTCCGAGTTTCTCCGGCATGTTGCTGGAGCGGAAGTTCGCACCCCTAGCCGCCCCTGCGGGGCATCCAGACGCACGATTCCCCGGCCAGGCCGCTCGTCATCCACGAGGCGGCCCGTTTCTTCGGGATGAATCGGCGCACCGGAGCCACCCCCAGGAGTTCTGTTTACACCGCGCCGGCGGCCGCGAAGTTTCATCGATCGGAAAGTACAAAGCACATGGTTGACGAGAATCTGATTGCATCCCTTGGAATCGCTGAAGACGAAGCGACCGCGCTGATCTCCATGGCCCTTGGCCAGACAGTCGCCGGCGGCGACATGGAATCTCTGCTGACCGGGCAGGTCCAGTCCTTTTCGCCCGGGCAGATCTACGAAGGTCGCGTAATCGGTTTTGCCGGGGATGACGTGGTCATCGAGGTCGCCGGGCTCAAGTCCGAAGGCCTGGTTCCGCGTGAAGAGTTCGATACTCCCGACGCCATCAAGGTCGGCGACAAGGTCAATGTCCTGCTCGAGAAGATCGACGGCGACGGCGGCCTGGTCGAACTGTCCAAGCGCAAAGCCGACCGCATGCTCAACTGGCAGCGGCTCATCGACACCACCCGCGAGGGCGATGTGGTCGAAGGCCGCGTGATGCGCAAGATCAAGGGCGGCCTGCTCGTCGATATCGGCGTGCCGGTCTTCCTCCCGGCATCGCAGGTCGATGTCCGTCGGCCCGGCGAGATCGGTGAGTACATCGGTCGCGACATCCGCGCTGCGGTGCTCAAGATCGACACCGAGCGCCGCAACATCGTCATCTCCCGTCGCAAGCTGATCGAAGAGGAGCGCGAATCTGCCAAGAAGCGGCTCATGGAGAACCTCAAGGAGGGCATGGTCGTCAACGGCACGGTCAAGAACATCGCCGACTTCGGCGCGTTCGTCGACCTCGGCGGAATCGACGGTCTGCTGCACATCACCGATATGTCCTGGGGCCGGGTGAACCACCCGTCAGATGTGCTCAAGATCGATCAGAAGGTCACGGTCAAGGTCCTCAACATCGACCGCGAGAAGGAGAAGATCGCGCTGGGCATGAAGCAGCTCGAAGTCTCGCCGTGGGAAGAGATCGAGAAGAAGTACCCCGTCGGCTCGCGCGTGCACGGCGAGGTCGTCAACATCATGTCGTACGGCGCGTTCGTCCGTCTCGAGCCCGGCATCGAAGGCCTGGTCCACATCTCCGAGATGTCCTGGACCCGTCGTGTCAACCATCCGTCTGAGCTGGTTCAGCCCGGCGCGAATGTTGACGTCGTCGTCCTGGAGATCAACAAGGACAAGCAGGAAATCAGCCTCGGCATGAAGCAGACCGAGGTCAACCCCTGGGAGCTGGTGGGCGAGAAGTATCCCCCCGGCACTGTCATCGAGGGCACGGTCCGCAACCTCGCCAACTACGGCGCGTTCGTCGAGATCGAGCCCGGCATCGACGGCCTCCTGCACGTCTCGGATATCTCCTGGACCAAGAAGGTCACCCACCCCAACGAGGTCTACAAGAAGGGCGATGCGGTCCGCTGCGTCGTTCTCGATGTCGACCGCGAGAAGCAGCGCGTCGCCTTGGGCGTCAAGCAGCTCCACGAGGATCCATGGCTGCACGCCATCCCCGACGCCTACAAGCCTGGCATGGTCGTCCGCGGAAAGGTCACCAAGATCACCAACTTCGGTGTGTTTGTGGAGCTTGAGAACGACCTCGAAGGCCTGCTGCACATCTCCGAGCTGGCGGATCACAAGGTCGAGAATCCGATGGATGTCGTCAAGCCCAACGACGAGGTGGATGTCAAAATCCTCCGCGTCGACATCGACGACCGCAAGATCGGCCTCTCGCTCAAGCGTGCTCAGTGGGGCGATACGTCCGGCACCGATGCCCCGGCCGCCGGAGCCGATGGCGCGACGGCCGCTCCACGCAAGGACGGCAAGAAGGCCCCCAAGCGCGGCGGCATGGACAACGACCACGGCGCCATGGGTACCGACAAGATCTCGCTCTAAATCTCTGATTCGTCCGTAAACAACGTCACGCCCGGCCTGGTTCACAGGCCGGGCGTTTTCGTTCTGTGGTGCGAGAAAGAAAGAGCGCGATGCGTGGCTCCGACATGTCCGTCGGGCCGTATAACCTGATCAGCACAGAGCGATGAAGCTCAGGATGGCCAGGAGAGCGATCTTCTTGCGGTTCTCGGTAAGCTGGGTGAGGGCTGCGATCATGTCTTATCTCCAGTTGTCTGATGGACTTAGTACAACACCCATGCCACACGGATCCGCCTGGTGCCAGTCCCTTGCCAAATGCTCCAGAAGCGAGCACCCGGTCCCGTAACGTAGCACCACCGGAGCAGGTGATGAGATTCCACAACTGGGTACGATGCCTTGCCGCAACGTGGTTCGTATTCGCCACGTGTGTCATGGCCACATTTGGCCAGGCAGTGGCGTTACAACCGGCCATCTCGTCCGCCCAGAGTTCGCCCTTACCGGAAGCGGCGATGGTCGGTTATCGCACCGTCGACGGCTGGGTTCGGGCTTGGAGTCTGCCCGCTGCGCCTCCCGATGCTCCACAGCTTCGCGGAACTGGCGGTGCGCACGTCCAGTTGAGGCTCGACGGGGTGCTCGTGGGGCGGGGACAGGCACTGACCCGGCCTGGCGAGTCCGGTGGCGTTGCGGTTCTCGCGGCTGTGCGGGAGGCCATGCGTGCCGCCGAGTCACGGATGCAGCTTCCCAACGACGCGATGCGAGAAGCGGCGATCGCGGAGCAGGCGTCGCGGATCATGATCAGTGTCGATCTTGCGGGGCCGTTGATCCCCTTTGAGCCGGCTACCTGGCCCGAAGCCGAACTCACGCTCTCGCCCGGACTTGAAGGTGTCGCTGTGGCGATTCGTGCGCACGACGGCGGGATAAGTGAACTGGCCGCGGCATTCCCCTCTCTGCTCATCTCCAGCAACACACTGCCGCACAGAGCACTCGCGAGCCTCTGCGCGCAGGCGATGGGCGAAGGAGGGGCCGCCGCCGCGCTCGATCAACCTCAGCAGATCCGATCTCGTCATGGCGTGCGGATGTACCGCTTCCGCACGACCCACTTGGCGCAGTGTCAACCGCGTGCGGAGCCGGTGTTCCTCTATCGCGGCATACGGCTGATCGATCAGTCAGAGATCACGGCGGCTGAACTTCATCGCATGGCCGAGGCCATGGCCTCGCACCTCTCTGTCATTTTCGAAGCTGACGCCATATCCCATCCGCCCGAGTCTTCCGCTCTCGCGGCGATCGCGCTGCGACGATTTGCCGCATTCGTTCCCGGGGCCCGGCAGCCATCCAACATTCATGAAGTCGCTCGCAGACTCGTCGACACTTTGGGCAGCAGTGACACGATCGACCGGATCTCCACCGCCGCGATCCTTCTGGCAGCTCAACACGTGGAGTTCAGCAAGCCTCCGGCTGAGATGTGCGGGAATCCGTGGTTCGACCTGTACTCGCGACTCGCGCAAAAGGTGACGGCGGGTCATGATGACTGCGCGGGGGTTCTTGCGGCCGCACCCGCGACAGCGAAGGGACCGGCGGCACTCGCCTTTGCTCTGTATCCCGACCTCGTGCGCGGCAGCGTGAACGAAGCGCGGGGGGATGAAGTTCTGAGCGTGGACAAGGCTTTGCGTCAACTGATGGCCGAGATCCCCGCGGGCCAGCTCGTATCGCACATGCCGTGGCTGGGATGGGCGGAGATCGTGCTGGCAGATCAGATGGCGGGGATGGGCGGGCAGCCTGCTGATATTCCCTCTGCGATTTCCCTGCGTGAAATGCGCACAAAGGTGTGGGAGCATCAGATTGGCGCGATGGACCTCGACAAGGATTCTCTCGACCTTGCTGGCGGCATCGTGTTCACCAAAGCCGCATCCCCCTTGCCGACGTGGCAGTGTGCTCGCCCACTGGCCTTCATCGCGTCGATGCTCAGGGATGATCGTTTGACCGAATCCCAGGAACGAGGAATGGAACTCGCCCGGCTCCTGCAGTCGCTTCGGTTTGTCCGCCAGTTGCAGGCCGATGAGTCCGCCGGGTGGATGGCGTCAAACGTTCGCGAGGCGATTGGCGGGGTTCGCGCTGCGCCCTGGGATCATTCCATGCCCCCCGATGCAACAAGCATGTCACTCCTTTTCTTGCTTGAGGCGATCAGGTCTCTCGACGCACTGAGTCATCCCGTACAAGCGCCTGTTCAGAATGGCCCGAACGCCCCGGCAACGCCCTTGAAAGGGCGTTGAATGATCGCCTTTGAGGCCGTCACTCAAGCGGGTGAAAGTCGCAATCAGAACCGCCTCTGACAGGGAAATCGAGAGCCATTTTGCCTAGAATGGCTGCTCGGTTTTCCCACGCTCTTTGCGAGGATTCCGCTGCGACTTTGGCCCTTGTTTTTCACTGATTTCCGGCATCGCCCGGGTTGCTGACTGAACCGAGGATACGGATGTCTGACACCCCATTGACCCCCTCCGCACCGATCGCTTCGTTCCGCCCGCCCGCGGAGGTGATCGCCAACGGTTCGGCGTCCGCTGATTCCTCCAATGGTGCGGCTTCCGGGGGGGCGGCTTCCGGGGGAGCGATGCCTCCTGATGATGGCGGCTCTGGTGGTGTGAGCGGTGCAGGCGACCACAGCGGTGGGCACATCGTTGATCTGAGTCTCGAGCGCGAGCTGCAGGACTCGTACCTGACATACGCGATGAGCACGATCATGGACCGGGCGCTGCCCGATGTCCGCGACGGGCTCAAGCCCTCGCAGCGGCGCATCCTGGTGGCGATGAACGACCTCAAGCTGCTCCCCGGCCGCAAGCACCTGAAGTGCGCGAAGATCTGTGGCGACACCTCGGGTAACTACCACCCGCACGGCGAGTCGGTCATCTATCCCACCATGACCAACATGGGCCAGAACTGGCGCATGCGTTGCACACTGGTGGACCCGCAGGGTAACTTCGGCTCAATCGCTCCTGACCCACCGGCGGCAATGCGTTACACCGAAGCCCGCATGACGCAGGCCGCGGTAGATATGCTCGAGGATATTGATCTCGGCACCGTGGACATGCAGCCCAACTATGACGACCGGCTGCTTGAGCCGACCGTTTTGCCGGGCAAGTTCCCGAACCTGTTGGTCAACGGCGGCGTCGGGATTGCTGTCGGCATGGCGACGTCCCTGTCGCCAAACAACCCGGTCGAAGTTCTCGACTCGATCATCCGGGTCGTCGAAAACCCTGACCTCCCGCTGTCGGACATCATGCAGGATGTTCTTGATGCCGAGGGCAAGGTGCTCCGCCGCGGCATGAAGGGTCCGGACTTTCCAACGGGCGGGCTTGTGCTGGGGATTGGCGGCATCGTCGATGCCTATGCAACCGGGCGCGGCAAAGTCACGCTCCGCGGCCGGGTCCGCGTCGAGCCGCTCGAAGGCTCCAAGGACCGCCAGCAGATCGTAATCGAGAAGATCCCGTTCAATCTCGGGCTGACGACGCTGATCGAACGCATCAGCGATGCGATCGAAGCTGGGAAGATTACCGATATCTCGGATGCTCGCGACGAGAGCTCGGCCAAGAGCCCGGTGCGTGTGGTCATCGAACTCAAGCGTGGTGCCGATGCCGCTGTCGTAGAGAACCAGCTCTACGAGTTCACGCCTCTGCAGCAGACCTTCAGCATCTCCAACATCGCGCTGGTGAATCGCCAGCCGCGAACGCTGTCGCTCAAGGAACTGATCCGCTACTACATCGAGCACCGTGCAAATGTCATCCGTCGCCGCACGGCGCACCTTCTGGCCGAGGCCAAGAAGCGGGCCCATGTGCTGGAGGGCATGATCTTCGCCGTCTGCGATATCGATGAGGTCATCCGACTCATCCGCTCCAGTCAGACGCGGGCCCAAGCGCTCGAGAAGTTGATGGAGAAGCGATTCCGCATCTCGGCGTCGCACCCATTCGCGGCATCAATCCCCGCTCGGCTGATGGACCAGATCCGTCGATCTGAGAACCGCGAGGGCGGCCCGGGGGTGTCACTTTCCAGGGTGCAGGCCGAGACGATCTGCAATATGCGTCTGTCTCAGCTTGTCGGGCTGGAGATCGAGCGACTCGTTGACGACTACCGGCAGGTCGTCGCTCAGATCGCAGACTTTGAAGACATTCTTGCGACACCTTCCCGCGTCAACGCCATGATCGTCGCGGATTGCGAGCAGATGAAAGCCCGCTATGGCGGCAAGCTTGGCGATCGCCAGACCGAGATTCAGGAAGGCGGTGCGGGCGGAAGCATCAACCTCGAGCACTTGATCCAGGTCGAGGACATGGCTGTCACCATCTCCAACCAGGGCTATGCCAAGCGCGTGGTGCTTTCGACATATCGCCAGCAGGCCCGCGGCGGTAAGGGCATCATCGGCGGCGCAACCAAGGACGACGATTTCATCGAGCACATGTTCGTGGCGTCTACGCACGACGACCTGCTCTGATTCACGAATACGGGACGCGTGTTCAAGATTCGAGTCTACGAACTGCCCGAACTCCCCCGCACGAGCAAAGGCCGGCCGATCGTCAACTTCATCGATCTCAAGGCTGGCGAGACGGTCCGCGCGTTCCTCCCGGTCCAGAACTTCGAAGCCGGCAGTACCTATCTCACATTTGTTTCGGCCCAGGGAATCGTCAAGCGCACGCCGCTGAAGGACTACCGCAACGTTCATAAGAGCGGCCTGATCGCCGTTGGGCTGAAGGACGATGACCGGCTGCTCGATGTGCTTGAAACTACCGGCAACGACGACATTCTTCTGGCCACAGCCGAGGGCATGTCCATCCGGTTCGATGAGCAGGATGTTCGCGTCATGGGCCGGCCCGCTGCCGGCGTGAAGGGCATCGAACTCGCCGACAATGATGAAATCATCGGTGCTGTGCTGGTTCCAATGCGGCGAGAAGGGGAGGAGACGGTCACGATCGATCCCACTTTCGCGCTGCTCACGATCTGTGAAAATGGATATGGCAAGAGAACGCTTGTGGATGAGTATCGCGTCGCGCCGGAGACCGGTCCGATGCGGTCGCAGTCGCGCGGCGGCAAGGGCCGAGTCGACATCAACACCTCCGAGCGCAACGGCCGAGCCGTCGCAGCTCTCGGCGTGTGGACAGCCGATGACGTCGTCGTCACCAGCCGTGGCGGGATGACCGTCCGTATGCCCGTCGGCGAGATTCGTGAAACTGGCCGCGGCACTCAGGGCGTTCGCATCGTCAAGCTCGACGAAGGCGACAAGGTTGTTGCGGCGGCGCGGGTTGCGAACGAGGAGTGATGAGTCTCCGGTTCACGTCTTTGGCGATCCCAATCCAGATCTGCCCGCGAGACCTCACCAGTCCAGCGGGCTCATCCATGCCTGCGCCAGCTTCTCGACAGGAATCGGGTCGAGTAAGCGCTCGCTCAGGTCAAGTTTGCCGGTGTCATCAAGCACCGCCACGACCGCTCGGGACAGTCCTGCCGCGGCGAGCGTTGCCTTCACGGCCTGCAGGTCCTCGTGCCGGACTTCCAGCAAGTACCGGGACGGCGATTCGCTGAAGGCTGCGACTGTGCGGCCCAGAAGCGCTTCGGCTTCGCCCGGAACAGCGGAGAGATCGACGGCCGCTCCGATCGGACGCTGGGCGGTAGAGCCGCCGATGAGCATCTCTGCGAGCGCGACAAGCATGCCGCCCTCCGAACAATCGTGAGCGGATCGAATGAGGCCCATCTCGTTGAGCCGGAAAATGACTCGTGCCGCGGTCGGGCCGAGTTTGAGATGAACCTTCGGCACATCGACAGATGGCGGCACGCCCCGGTTGGGCGCCTTTCCGTGGGCCGCGGCTTCTGCCTGCTTGCGATCGATCCCCACCACTCGCTGGAACAGCGAGCCGCCCATCGCTCCGCTGGTTGTTCCCACAAGCAGAATCGCATTGCCTGGCTTCTTTGCGTCGCTGGTCAGGCACTTGCGTACATCGGGAACGATACCGATCCCCGTGATGAGAAGAGTGGGGGGGATCTCGATGGTCTTCCCATCCCGCGTCGTGAACTGGTTGTTGAGGGAGTCTTTGCCGGACACGAAGGGTGTGCGGTATGCCACCGCGCCGTCGTAGCACCCCTCTGCAGCCCGCACGAGCGACCCCAGATTCTCGGGTTTGCCGCAGCTGGGCCAGCAGAAGTTATCGAGGATCGCGATCCGATCCGGGTCCGCGCCGATGCACACAAGGTTCCGGACGCACTCATCAATCGAGGCCAGCGCCATGAGGTACGGATCCCCTCCGACGGCGGGATCGCCTACGCCGGTCTGGAGGCCCTGTGAAACCGCCAGGCCTCGCAGGGATCCTTCGACGGGGAGCAAAACACTGCCGTCCCCAGGGCCGCGGCCCGCGGGACCCACGAGCGGTTTGATGGCAGTCGCGCCGCGGACTTCGTGGTCATATTGGCGAACGATCCAGTGCTTGCTTGCCACAGTCGGGTGGGAAAGCAGTGCAATCAGCGTGCTCTCAAGCGACGCCGCGGCGGCAGTGTTCGATGGCTTGAGCGCAGTTGCCTTCGGCGTGGTCCAGGTCGCTTCGCGGGTGGGCGTCGGGATTCCTGCGTGCAGAAGATGCATAGACAGGCGTCCGACTTCAGCCCCTTCGAACATCAGCCGCAGATCAGGAGTCTCGGCGGTCGACCCTTCCGGCGGTGCAAACTCTCCAAGCACCGCGAGTTCCACATTCTCCTCCCGGCAAATGCGCTGGAGAGCGTCGAGGTTCTCCGACGGCACCGCTAGGATCATGCGCTCCTGGGCCTCGCTGATCCAAATCTCAGTGAACGAAAGGCCGGCGTACTTGAGTGCAGCACGATCCAGATGCACCGTGGCGCCCGTGTCTTTCCCCAGTTCGCCAATCGCAGACGAGAACCCGCCGGCGCCGCAATCGGTCATCGCGGAGAATAGCGGCGCTTCGGCGCCGTACCCCTCGCCCGCCGCCCGCATGATGGCATCGAGCACCTGCTTCTCGGTGATGGCGTTGCCGATCTGCACCGCGTGGGAGAACTCATCGGCGGCGGAGTGTTCCAACTCTGCGGAAGAGAAAGTCGCTCCGTGAATACCATCGCGTCCCGTTCTGCCGCCAAGCGCAACAATCAGATCGCCCTCAGCGACCTTTCCGCGGATGCGGGATTGCGGCATGACCCCGATGCACCCGCAGTAGACCAGGGGGTTGCCGACGTACCTCTCATCGAAGTGCACTCCGCCAGACACCGTGGGGATCCCCATGCGGTTTCCGTAGTCACGCACCCCTGCCACCACTTGCGAGAGTATTCGTCGGGGCGGCAGACAGCCTTCCGGCACAGCCGTCATATCCGGAGGGGCGACACAGAACACGTCGGTATTGGCGATGGGACGTGCCCCCAGTCCGGTTCCGATGACATCGCGGATGCATCCGCCGACGCCCGTCGCCGCGCCGCCGTACGGCTCAATCGCTGAGGGGTGATTGTGCGTCTCAACCTTCACACACACCGCGGTGTGCTCGTCGAAGGCAATCACGCCGGAGTTGTCAACAAAGATGGACAGCGTCCAGTCGAGGCCGTCGGCAATGAGCCGATGCGTCGCGGCTGCAACCGTCGACTTGAGCAGGTTATGGATGCGGACCGAGCCGTCCGGCAGGGCCTCGTGTCCGGGGCGATTTGTCCAGTCGATCGGGTCGCTGGTTGAGTCTGATCGCAGATTGATTGTGCTCTTGAGCGTCTTGTGTACGCAGTGCTCAGACCATGTCTGCGCAAGCGTTTCAAGCTCAATCTCGCGCGGGTTTCGGCCGACCGAGCGGTAGTAGGATTGAATGGCTCGCATCTCATCCAGCGACAGGAAAAGATGCGCCTCACGCGACAGCTTCTGCAACTGTTCGTCAGTCAGCGACAGCACATCCGTATCTCGCACCACGTTGTCGTGACGGACGGAGCGTGGAAACTGTTTGGGGTGGTACGGTTCGCAGACCACCCGCTGAATGACCGGATTGGCGAGCATGCGTGCGGCCATTTCCGCCGCTTTGGCCGGTGCGAGTTCCGTTCCGTCCTTCGGGGTGAGGTCATACCGCCAGCCCGTCATCACCTCCGGTGAATCGGAAAGCTTCAGCAACTCGCGGATGGATTGTTGAACAGATTGTGCGACCGGGTCCATCACCCCCGGCAGGGGATGAACCTCAATGACCTGCGAACCCGATGCCACGGGCGCTGTTCCCAGGTACGATGTTTCGGTGACCGGGTCCGTCAGCAGACACTGCTGGACCGACGCAAGCTGCTCGCCGGTGAGCGTGGCCTCGATGAGGTAGACATGGGTGGCGCGGGCGCCAGCGAGTTCAACTCCGCTCGCCGCCGCATCGCGCCGAAGCGACTCCCCGATGGGATCAGAAACCCCCGCAGCCGGGGAAACCTCGATGCGGTGGACAGTCGTCGAAGTGGAAGAGGGGGGCATGCGCGATGGTACGCAGGAGCGGACGTACACTCGGCCGACATGACGACCGCCGCCCAGCCCAGTCCCACTCCCCACGTCCTCCTCTTTACCGACGGCGCCTGCTCGGGCAACCCTGGCCCCGGCGGTTGGGCGTTCGTTCTCAAGCACCCCGCGAGCGGTTCAGCCCGCGAGGATTCCGGAGGAGAAAAGGAAACCACCAACAATCGCATGGAACTCACCGCCGCGATCCGAGGCCTGCAAACCTTGACGCGGCGGTCACGCGTCGAACTGTGGTCCGACAGCGAATACGTTCTCAAGGGGCTTCGGGAGTGGTTGCCCGGCTGGAAGGCCCGGGGCTGGAAGACAGCCGCCAAGAAGCCGGTAAAGAACGTGGACCTCTGGGAAGAGCTCGATGATCTTGTGCAGGGACACGAGGTGAGCTTTCACTGGGTCCGCGGCCACGATGGCCATCCCGAGAATGAGCGGTGCGACGAGCTTGCAGTCGCGGCGATCAACCAGGTTCGGGCGGGACGGGCCTGATCAAGCCGACAGGCGAATCCGCGGTTGGGTGGGGTTGGGCCTTGGTCGGCGGGAAGGGTGAAGGCAAGCACCTGCAATGGCGCGCCGGGATGGCGCGGTGTGCCGACTTTGCGGTCTGTAACGCGCAGCGGTAAACCTTACCGCTCTTGCGCCATCCCCCCGTCAATGCGAGAGCCTCCCGGGCCGATCCCATGACGCCGAGCACCCGACCGCCGCTGCGTTGATGCGGCTCTGGGCTGGCGATGGAGCGACTGACCGATGAAGCTGCTCGATATACTCAAGACGGCGTACGAGTCGGACGCGTCCGATATCCACCTGGTCCAGGGCCACGTGCCGATGACGCGCGTGCATCAGGTGATGACCCCTCTCGATCTCCCGGTCATTACTCCGGAGATCGCAAGGTCCTTTGTCGAGCAGATGGCCAGCAAGGAAGCCATTGCCAAGTTCGAGCAGGTCAAGGACTCGGACTTTTCGTACGCAGCCCCCGGCATCGCCCGGTACCGTGTCAATGCCCATATGCA
Source organism: Phycisphaerales bacterium (assembly GCA_038247555.1). Classification (GTDB taxonomy): domain Bacteria; phylum Planctomycetota; class Phycisphaerae; order Phycisphaerales; family UBA1924; genus JAHBXL01. Next base: position 13,367 of record JBBRUT010000070.1, read on the forward strand.
AAAGGGCGGTATCGCGATTGCGATGCGCGCCATCAAGACCAAGGTTCCGCCGCTGTCGGCGCTGAATCTCCCGGAGGTCATCGCGCGCCTCACCTACCTGCCGCGAGGCCTGGTGCTCGTTACCGGCGATACCGGCTCGGGCAAATCGACAACGCTGGCGGCGATGATCCAGGCGATGAACGACCGCTACCGCAAGCACATCATCACGCTGGAAGATCCGACGGAGTATCTCTTCCAATCAAACCGCTGCCTGCTTGAGCAGCGCGAGCTGGGGCAGGACATGCCCAGCTTTGCCTCGGGTCTGAAGCATGCTCTGCGTCAGGACCCGGACATCATCCTCGTAGGCGAAATGCGCGACCTCGAAACGACGGCTCTGGCGATCTCCGCCGCCGAAACCGGTCACTTGGTGCTCTCAACGCTCCACACCGTCAACGCTTCACAGACGGTCGAACGAATCATTGATATGTACCCTGCGGCCCAGCAGAACCAAATCCGGTCGATGCTCGCCAACACGCTCCAGGCCGTCGTTTCTCAAACGCTCTTCAGCCGGATCGACAAGCCCGGGATGGTGCCGGCCGTCGAGGTGCTGCTCTGTACGCCCGCTGTCCGCAACCTCGTCCGCGAGAACCGCAGCTTCGAAATCCCCAACGTCATCGAGACCAACCGTGCCATGGGTATGGTGGGCCTCGATACCGCCATCGCCGAACTCTACTTCAACGGCATGATCAGCCGCGAAGATGCCGTCGCTCAATCCGCCTTCCCCGACAAGCTCGAGCGTCAGCTCGCGGCTTGATTCGCAAACGCGTTCCGCAGCGTTCTCTGTGTTCCGAGTCCCTTCGTGAAGGTTGCCCGTACCCATGCCCAGCTACCGCTACCAGGTTCGTACGGCCGCAGGCGAGCTCCAGGTCGGCGTGCTGGCGTCGGATAACGTCGCAACCGCTGCCGCGGTTCTGCGGAACCAGGGGTTCCGCGTCGTCAGTGTGAGTCCGATTGCCGCAGCCGCGAACGCCGGCAGCCTTTGGGAGAAGTTCAGCGAACTGAACGCGGGCCGACCCAAGCAGAGGCATGTGCTCGACTTTACGACTCAGCTCGCCGTCATGGTTCGTGCCGGCATCAACCTTCGAGCTGCGCTCGACGGCATCGCCGACCAGACCGACCATCCGCGATTCAAGAAGATTATCCTCGGCGTGAAGACCGACGTTGAAGCGGGCAAGCAGTTCTCCGAGGCACTGGCCCGGCACCCCAAGCTCTTCGGGCCGCTCTACATCAACATGGTGCGCGCATCGGAAATGTCCGGCTCGTTCGCCAAAATGCTCGACCGAATCGCCGGCTACATCGGTCAGGAGATCGAGACCCGGAAGATGGTCGTGGGCGCGTCGATCTACCCCGGCGTGATCGGCACGATGGCCGTCGCGGTCACGATCTTCCTGCTCACGTTCGTCCTCCCCAAGTTCGCGATGGTGTTCAAGGGCAAAGAAGATGTCCTTCCCTGGGCCACCAAGTTCCTCATGTCCCTCTCGGACTTCATGGTCGCGAACTGGTACTTCGTGGTCGGAGGCCTTATCGCCATCGTGGGTGGGCTCTTCGCGCTGAACAAGACGGAGGTGGGTGGATTCTTCTTTGACCGCTTGCGGCTAGCCATCCCCGTGGTCAAGTCGATGTTCCGAGCCCTCTACATCAGCCGTTCGCTGCAGACGATGGGTCAGCTCATCAACGCGGGCGTTCCCATGCTCGACACCCTTGCTATTACCGGGGACATCTCAGGCAATCGGCTGTACAAGAGCATGTGGCGGTCGGTGTACACAAGCGTGAAGCAGGGCCGAAAGATCGCCGCGCCCATGTCCAAGACCAAGCTCCTGCCCCAGGCGGTCGTGCAGATGATCTCCGCGGGCGAAGAGTCCGGTAAGCTCGGCGAAGTGCTCGACGAGATCTCGTCGTACTACGCGAAGCTGTTGAAGGAACGCATCAAGGCGGTCACGTCGATGATCGAACCCATCATGATCATTCTTATGGGCTCGGTGGTTGGCTTTATCGCGATGGCGATCATCCTCCCCATCTTCAAGATGTCGGCAATCGTCAAGTAGCCCGATCCGGGTGCCGAAAGACCCAATGTGTCGGCGCCGACCGGAGGCGGACGTACGTTCGCGAGGATGTTCTATGGCCATCGGCCGAATGATCACTGCTCACCGTGTTTCCGGGTCGTGTCGCCGGACGCGACCGGCCTTCACCCTCATCGAAACCTCGTTGGCCTTGATCATTATCGCCGTCGGGGTGCTTGCGCTCATCGAGGCGCAGACCGCGTTCATCAAGTCCAACGACTGGTCCAGCCATTCAGCCACCGCGAACTATCTCGCAAACGAGATCCGCGAGCAGATGAGAAGGCTCCCGAAGCACGATCCGGTAACCGGGTTGTACTTTCAGGGAAACCCGGGGAGTGAAGTGCTCCGAGGCTGGGGGCCAGACGGCGGCGAAGTTGGCGTCGACGACTTTGACGACATCGATGATTTCGATGGCATGAGCTTCTCGTTCTCTGGTACAACTGGCGTCACCGATGGCGATCTGCCCGGTCCCATTGACGCGTTTGGCGCGGTCATTCCCGAGATCGGCGGCAACGGAGCCATCCTGCTCGATGGCGATGGCCAACCTGTTCCGCTTCGCGGCTGGACTCAAACCGTTCGCGTGACCAAGGTCGATCCATTCGACCCAAGCATCGAGTATCCAGTCGAACAGGTGCTCGGCACCCAGGCGAATGGCTTCTCGGGGCTGAATGTCGACGAGTTCCCGCTCAGGGTCAGCGTCGATGTCTTCTTCAGAGGGGTGTACGACACCGAGGATCGTCTGGTGACCACCGTCACGTGGATTGTTCCCTGACGCCGCAAGTTCCGCGGCCGGTTCTGCAGAGGGGCAAGGAAGGGCAGCATTCATGAGGGCTCAGCTACGAACAGTCAACCAGCGGACTCGTCACGCACCAGCAAAGTCTGGAGCCGTACGAGGCCGCCGCGGAATCGCTTCCGTGCTCGCGATGATGTTCCTCGTGATGTTCAGCTCACTGGCCGTGGCGATGGCCGTGGCCAGCCAGGGCAACCTCCGAACCGCCAACACGCACCTGCATGTCCTGCGCGCAATGGGCGCGGCCGAGACCGGGATGGCGATTGCCGAGCAACGTCTCGCGGATGCTGTCGCGAGGTTCGTGATCGAACGTGGCCGAGTGGATTCAGACCTGGGCCGTCGTCTGTGGAGCGGCAGCTACAGCTCGGGCGACGGCATCGTCAACGTCCGATCGAGTCTGGATGGTCGACCGGACGTCGCACAGACCATCGGAGTTGCCGATGCGCTGGTCAACTCTCACATGACGGATGCGAACCTGGTCGCGGTCACAGGCTTTCCCTTTCAGGCGGACATCTTTACACCATCGGGTGACATCGACCTTGACGAGCTCGGCGCCGACAACTGGGTACGAACCGGCCTGATCGGCATCGATGCGTCCGTCGAAACTGACGGCGCAAAGCCCGCGGCGTATCAGATCACCTACGC
>JBBRUT010000071.1:0-16761 GCA_038247555.1 Phycisphaerales bacterium
GCGGCCGCGGCGGGCGGCTTTGCGCTGTGGAGGTTGCCTGCGAGCCAGGAGTTTCTGGCCCGGCTCAAGGGGACTGAGCAGGCGACGACGGTGAAGCTGGAGACGGTGCAGAAGGGGGACCTGACGCGGTCGATCTCAGCGCCGGGGACTGTCGATGCGAGGACTCGGATCAAGGTGAGCGCGCAGGTCTCGGCGCGGATCACGGCGCTGCCGTTTCGGGAGGGGCAGGACGTCAAGAGTGGGGATGTGGTTGTCCGGCTGGATGCGGAGGAGCTGCAGGCGAATCTCGATTCGGCGCGGGCGGCGCAGCGGGCGGAAGAGGCGCGGCTGGAGGGGACGCAGGCGGCGCTGGTTCGCTCGAGGAGCGAACGTGACCGGGTGCGTTCTTTGCATAAGAGCAAGGACCGGTCGGATGCGGAGCTTGAGGCGATCGAGGCGGCGCACCTTCAGCAGGAGTCCGCGCTGCGTGTCGCGGAGCAGTCAATTGAGTCATCCAGGGCGCAGGTGCGGCGGGTGGAGCGGGACCTTTCCAACAGCGTGATCGCGAGCCCGATTGACGGGACGGTGACGCTGGTGAGCAACGAGGTGGGGGAACTGGTGCTGGGCACGTTCAACAACCTGGGCCAGGTGATCATGGAGATCGCGGACCTGACCGAGATCATCATGCGAGCGGAGGTGGATGAGGGGAACATTCAGCAGGTTGTTCCGGGTCAGCTTGCGACGGTGTATGTGACGGCGTATCCGGAACGAGAGTTCCCGGGCCGGGTCGATAAGGTTCGTCCGCAGAAGAAGACCTCGCCGCGGGATGGGCGGAACTACTTTGAGGTTGAGGTCGCGCTGGAGTTGAAGGAGGATGAGAAGCTGCTGCTGGTGGGCGGGCTGGCGAACTGTGATATTCACGTCGAGACGATGTACGAAGTGCTGAAGGTTCCGAGCCAGGCGGTGCTCGACCGGCGGATCGAAGAGTTGCCGTCGGAGGTATCGGCGCGGGCGACGGGGGTTGGCCGGAACAAGGCTTTGGCGCGAGTGGTATATGTCGTTGAGAACGGGAAGACGCGGGTGGTGCCGGTGACGGCGGGCTCAAGCGACCTTCGTTCGACGGTGGTGCTGCAGGGGCTTGAGCCGGGAGAGCAGATCATCACCGGGCCGTACAAGGTGCTGGCAACGTTGAGGCACGATCAGAAGGTTCAGGATGAGGCGACAGCGGGAGCCAAGGGCAAAGCGGCGGGGAGTGTTGCGCAGAAGCCAAGTGAAGGGGACTCTGCCGCGGGCACGACTGGGAACTGAACCGCAAGCCGACGACGACAGCCGCCATGACTATTGCCATCCGCAAGCTTGAGAAGATCTACCGTGTGGGCGTTGAGCGCGTGCATGCACTGCGCGGGATCGATCTGACGATCCGCAAGAACGAGTTTGTTGCGATCATGGGGGCATCGGGCTCGGGCAAGAGCACGCTGATGAACATTCTGGGGTGCCTGGATCGGCCGAGCAAGGGCTCGTACGAGCTGAACGGTCGGCAGACGCATGCCATGGGGGCGGGGGCTCTTGCGCAGGTTCGCAACGAGGAGATCGGGTTTGTGTTCCAGTCGTTTGAACTGCTGTCGCGGCAGACGGCGCTGCAGAACGTGATGCTGCCGCTGTTGTACTCGAGCAAGCATGCGTTCAAGGCGAGGCGGATGGCGATCCGGTCGCTGGAGCGGGTGAAGCTGCAGGACCGGATGAAGCACCGTCCGAGTCAGCTTTCGGGCGGGCAGCGGCAGCGTGTGGCGATCGCGCGTGCGCTGGTGAACGAGCCGAGCCTGCTGCTGGCCGATGAGCCGACGGGCAATCTGGATTCGCAGACGGCCGAGGAGATCATCGGGCTCTTTAAGGAACTGCACGCCGATGGGCAGACGATCGTGATCGTCACGCATGAAGAGGATGTGGCGGGGCATGCGAGCAGGATTATCCGTCTGCGGGATGGGCGAGTGCTGACAGACTATCCGACGAACGATGACCCTGTGCACAGGGAGTATCTCAACGCGGTGGCGGGGATGGCGCACCGCGCGGCGGAAATGACGGCGGCGGGGGAGGCGGCGGCGGCCGCGGCCGGGGGAGGGAGCAAGCCTTGATTATTCTGCGACTGCTGCTGCAAACGGTTGTGCTGGCGATCAGCCAGATCTGGGCGAACCGGTTCCGCGCGGTGCTGACGACGCTGGGCGTGATCATTGGCGTCGCTGCGATCATCGCGGTCGTGGGCGCGATGACGGGCGCGGAGCGGTTCATTCTGTCGCAGTTTGAGAAGATCGGGACGCGGCGGGTGTTCATCGACGGGACGTTACCGGAATCGATGCGCACGCGGACAACGTGGCGTGAGGTGCAGCTGAACGAGCGGGAGATCCACGCGATCGTTGAGAACTGCCCGTCGATCGAGAAGATCACACCGATGTTCTACGGTGGCTACCCGATCGAGTATGGGAAGCGGAAGATCGACGGGGTGTCTGTGGTGGGGATCTGGCCCGACTGGCACGAGATCGAGGGACGCTCGGTCATTCTGGGCCGGCCGTTTTCGAGCATTGATGAGCAGGAGAAGCAACTGGTCTGCCTGATCAACGATCAGGCGATCACGGAACTCGATTTGCCCGAGGATCCGACCAACGAGCGGGTGCTGATCGGCGGACGACGGTTCCTGATCATCGGTGTGGTGGAAACGATCCAGCTCTCCGGGATGTTCGGCGGGGGCGATACCTCGACAGAGGTGTTCATTCCGTATGGGACCGCGCGTCTGCTGAACCCGTTCGGGCACATCAACATGGCGTGGGGCCAGTTGAAGTCGCCTGACCTAGCGACGGAAGTGGAGGGGGAAGTTCGCTTTGTGCTGCGGAACATGCGGAAGCAGGAGCCGGGGGACGAAGATACGTTCGTCGTGCGGGTCTTCCAGCAGTTCATTGATCAGTTCAAGTCGATCGCGGCGGCGCTGACGGCGATCCTGGGTGCGATCGTGGGGATCTCGCTGCTGGTGGGCGGGATCGGGATCATGAACATCATGCTGGTATCGGTGAGCGAGCGGACGCGGGAGATCGGCCTTCGGAAGGCCGTGGGTGCGCGGCCAGTGGTGATTCTGATGCAGTTCCTGGTGGAGTCGATCGTGCTGTGCCTGATGGGCGCGGGGATCGGCTGGGGGATTGGACAGGGATTGGTGCTGGCCATCCGGGTGATGCCGAACTCGCCGCTGCCGGAGGCGAGCGTTCCGGCGTGGGCGGTGATGCTGAGTGTGGGGTTCAGCATGTTCATCGGGGTGGTGTTCGGGATGTTCCCGGCGATCAAGGCGGCGCGGCTGGATCCCATTGTCGCGCTGCGGCATGAGTGAGCAGAGCGGCAGAGCGGCAGAGCAAGGAGCGTTATGGTTGCTGGCAGGAATGGTCACGTGACACGGGCGAGCGAGGCTGGCTCTGTGCGATTCAGACTGCTGGCGTGCGGGGCTGCGATCGGAGTTCTCGGTGGCTGCGCGAATCCTCTGGGATCGATTGACACGGATTATGGGCGCAAGGCGTCGCCGGAGCGGCTGAGAGCGATTGAGCGATTCAACTCCGATAGGGCGGTGGTTGCGCCGATGCCGAGGGATCAGCGGTCGCTTGTCGCGGCGACTCGAAGGCGGTTTGAGGGATTGGAAGAGGTGTCGTTGACGCTTGAGCAGGTGCGCGCGGCAACGCTGTCGAACAACCTTGAGCTGCGTGTGGCGCTGATTGATCCGGTGGTGTCGGCGGAGCGGATCACGGAGGAGGAGGCAAGGTTTGAGGCGGTTTTCCGGCCGCGGGCTGGGTATCGGGAGAACGACAGCCCGACGTTTGACGTGACGGCGAGCAACCAGCAGGACGCGGTGTTTGCGGGGGCGGGCGTGGATATCCCGCTGCGGACGGGCGGGCGGGTGAGTGTCGATCTGCTGGAGTCGCGGTCGGAGACCAGCAACCCGTTCTTCACGCTGAACACTGCGTACAACGCGGATCTGACGGTGTCGGTGAGCCAGCCGCTGCTGCGGGGCGCGGGGAGGCGGGCGAACACTTATACGATCCGGGTGGCGGCGTATCAGGATCAGATCACGCAGGCGCGGACGAAGCTGGAGATCATCCGGCAACTGGCGGCGGCGGACCGGGCGTACTGGATTCTGGACGCGGCGCGGCGTGCGCTGGATGTTGCGCAGCGGCAGTATGAGCTTGCGACGGAGCAGCTTGAGCGGGCGCGGAGGCGGGTCGATGCGGGGGATGTGGCGGAGATCGAGTTGATCCGCGCGGAGGCGGGGCTTGCGGATCGGCTGGAGGCGATCATCATCGCTGAGAACGCGGTGCTGCAGCAGCAGCGGACGGTGAAGCGCATCATCAATCAACCTGGACTTGAGCTCCAGACCAAGACGATGATTGTTCCGGCGAGCAATCCCGACCCGGTGCGGTATGAGTTTGACTCGGACCTGCTCGCGGATGAGGCGGTTCTCGCACGGATGGAGATGCTGGAACTGGAGCTGCTGCTGGCGCAGGACATGTCGAGCATTGAGTTTGCGAAGAACCAGGCGCTGCCGTCGTTTGTGCTGGATTATCAGTACAGCATCGGGGGGCTGGGAGCGACGTTTCAGGGGGCGAACGACCAGCTTGCGGAGAACAACTTCGAGTCGTGGTCGATCGGGGTGTCGGGGCAGATTCCGCTCGGGAACGTCGCGGCAAAGTCGCGGGTGAATCAGGCGATTCTTGGTCGGCTGCAGCGGCTGGCCACGAAGGATGCGCGGACGCAGGCGATTCAGCAGGAGGTGCTGGGGGCGGTCGACAACGTCGAGGCGGCGTGGCAGAGGATCATGGCGGCGCGGCAGAACGCGGTGGCCTCCGGGCGAGCGCTGCAGGCGGAGCAGAGGCAGTTTGATGTCGGCGACCGGACGAGTACGGATGTGCTCGACGCCGCGGCGCAGCTTGCCGATGCGCAGCGGTCGGAGATCCGGGCGCTGGCCGATTATCAGATCTCGCTGGTTGATCTGGCATTTGCAACCGGCACGCTGCTGGGGGCATCGAAGCTCGATTGGTCACCGGTGGATCCGCGTGACGGGGTGAACGATGACCCGACGCCGCCTGCATTCCCGATCACGCCTGAGGGCGTAGATCGTGGGATGGAGCCGATCGGGCTTCGCGGAGAGCGTTAGCAGCCAGCGAACCAGGCGGAGAGGAACGCGAAGATATCGGGGACCTGGATGAGGGAGTTGCCGTCGAAATCGGCGGCTGGGCTGGCGGCGAACCACGCGCTGAGGAATGCGAAAATGTCGGGGACTTCGCGGAGGCCGTTGCCATCAAAGTCGGCCGGGCAGGGCGGGGTGTTCTCGTATGCGCCGATCGATGGCGGGGAGGCGAAGCATGCGCCGGGGTGGTCGGCGGTGGCGCGGAGAGGAAGCGGGCCCGCGGTGATGGCGGGGCTTGATGGCGAAAGGCGGTAGTCCTGCGCGGGCTCATCGAGCAGTGCGGGGTTGAGGCCGATGATGCCGTCGGTTTCGGGCGCGGGGAGGCCGGGTGAGGATTGGGCGGGGTTGTTGAATGCGTACCAGAGATTGTTTGCGAAGGTGAAGGTTGCTGGCGCGGTGTTTGCGCCAACGTTGACGACCCCGAGGATTGCGGAGCGGTCGAAGTAGATGAGGTTGCCGGAGAAGTCGTTGTTGCCGCAGGGCTCGAAGACGTAGGAGCCGGAGGTGGTGGTCTCCTGCAGGATGCGGAGGACCCGGGCGCGGGGGCGGATGATGGTGTTGTGCGCGAACACCGAGTCGACCGTGCCGACGAACGCGGCCGGGTTGTCGCACGCCGAGAAGATGCAGGCGGTGACGCGGATGCGCCGCGACTCGGCGTTGGGCTCGGTTGTTGAGAGCGGGGGGCGGAAGAACTCCAGGCCGGTGGAGCCGCCGATGTTGCAGGCGCGGGCCTGGCTCGATGAGACATTCTCAAACCAGCAGCGATGGATATCGACATCGGCGGTGCCGCCCTTGGCCTGCACGCCGCTGGAGCAGCGGCCCTCGAAGCGGGAGCGGGTGATGAGGCCGCGATGACAGCCGACCATATCGACCATGCTGCCGCCGGAGCCTGCGTTGCGGAAGAGGCAGGAGTCGATGACGAAGTCGCGGATGCCGGAGAGCTTGAGGGCATCGGTGTTACCGCCGGGACCGATGTCGCGGATGAGGAGGTTGCGGAAGAGGATCCACTTTGCGGCATCGGGGTCGGCGACATCGCCGCCGTCGTCGCAGTTGATGCCGTTGCCCGATGCGCCGGCGATCTCGAGATCGTGGAGGATGAGGTAGCGGGCGCGGGAGAGCTGGAGGCCGTTGGTACCGCCCGTTATCAGCGGGCGGGGCGTGACACCGGGCTCGCCGCCGACCCAGATGGGCAGGCCGTCGGTGCCGCGGAGAGAGCTGAGGAAGGAGCCGCCGGGGTAGGTGCCAGGGAGGAGGCGGATGGCATCGCCGGGCTGGGCCTGGGCGGCGGCGTAGGGGATCGTGGCGTAGGGCGCGGCGAGGGAGCCATCGCCGGATGTGTTGCTTCCGGAGGGGGAGAGGTAGATGAGGCGTGTGGGCGAGAGCGAGTCGGCGAAGGTGGAGACGGTGGAGCAGTTGTCGGCGGTCGCCGCGGCAGGGGAAAGCAGCAGGACCGAGAGAGTCCAAGCGACGATGCGATGGGCGAGCGCGGGGAGGGCGTGCCTGTTCATGGATTGAGTGGACACCACGTTCACCGCCGCGTCAACCCGGGAAAGTTTATCGAGCGGCGGAGTTTGGGCGTGGCGGGCTTCAGGGGCATCCTGCGAACCAAGCGGCGAGGAAAGCGAAGATGTCGGGGACGGCGATGGAGCCGTTGCCATCGAAGTCGGCGCGCGGGTCCATGGCGAACCATGCGGCGAGGAAGGCGAAGATGTCGGGGACATCGCGCGTGCCATCGCCGTTGAAATCCGCCGCGCAGCCAGCGCCGACAAAGTGCTGATCGTTGTCGAGATTGATCCAGCCGATGTTCTCGCCCCACGCGTAGCCGCGGAGCCGCTGGGCAGCGGAGTCGTAGCGGGCCTGCTGGGAGAAGGCACCGAGGGCGGCGACGGTATCGAAGTTGATCCAGCCGACGTTCTCACCCCACGCGAGGCCGAAGAGGTTGCCGGTGCCGGCTTCGATGTTGACGCCGTAGTCGGAGCTGTCGAGGTTGGCGTAGTGGACCCCGGAGGCGGGGGCGTTGTCGCCGAGGTGGATCCAGCCGACGTTCTCTCCCCAGACGAAGCCGGAGAGGCGGGCAGAGCCGATGCGTGCGCCCTGCGAACCGATGGGGGAGCCCGCGTCGCGCCAGTTCATCCAGCCGCAGTTCTCACTCCAGGACCACTTGTTGGTCGTGCTGATGTTGGTCGGCTGGGCGAGGACGGGCGCTGCACATGTGAGCAGTGCAAGCCATGGGGCGAGGATCGAGATGCGAGTCATGGTCTGGCCTCCACGGGTCACTCGAAAGGCTGGGAATGTTGCCGCGGGTTAGTGCACGAGGTTGGAGCGACCGTCGCATGCACCGCTGGTGAGCGAGGCCTGATCGACGATGCGGCCGACGGCGTTGCCCTGAGCGACGGAGAGTGCGCCGATGGGTCCGAAGGAGCAGGTGTTGGCGATGACGAGATTGTTCTGGCCCTGAACCAGGATGCCGCCACCGTTGCCGACGCAGGAGCAGGAATCGATCTTGCCGCTGCTGAAGCTCTGGGGGCATTCGAGTCCCCACACGGAGTTGCTGGAGAACACGCATCGGAGGACCTGGGAGCTGACGCAGTGATGGAGGGACATTCCGGATGAGGAGTTGGAGGAGCAGGTGCAGTCGGCCGCGGTGAAGGAGCAGACGACGCCGCTGGAGGAGGAAGAGCTGACACCGGGTCCGGTGTTGTTGTTGCAGACGCAGCGGTGGAGGGAGACGGAGGAGCAGTTGACAAAGAGAGCGCCGCCGCCGGTGACACCGGGGTTGGTGCCATTAAGCTCGCAGACGCATTCGGTCATGACGCAGACGCCGCTGGAGCAGCGGACGCCGCCGCCGCCGTTGCGGCGCATCGCCCCGCCGGAGACGTTGAGGGTTCCGGTGACGTGGAGGCCGTCGCCGCCGTTGCCGTTGCAGACGCACGACTCGACGATGAGGCAGCCCTCGCCGCAGCGCATGCCGTGCGAGCCGTTGTCGCTGGCATCGCAGAGGACGTGGGCATAGCGGCCGCGTGCGCAATCGAATCCGTGCACGGCGTTGCGGTGGAGGGTGCAACTGGAGAGCGAGCCTGCGCTTTCGAAGGGGCTGGCGACGAAGACCTCGACGCCGGAGGAGCCATTCTCGGAGAAGACGCAGCGATCGCCGACGAGGGGGCATGCGCAGCGGCAGCCCGCGCCTGTGTTGGAACTGCAGACCGAGGAGTCGAGGTGGAGGGAGCCGCGGGAGAGTGATGAGGCGGGATCGCTGGAGACACAGAGCAACCCCGCGCCGCCATTGTGAACGCAGCGGAGGTGTGAGCAGGAAAACTGGACGCTTGAGGAGGGATGGCAAACCAGCTCGACACCGCTGGAGCCGTTGTTGCTGCTGGAAGAACTGGAGAAGTCGCAGCGAACGGAGCTTGAGGAAGGACAGGTGACGGAGACGCCTGCGCCGGTGTTGCTCGAGAAGGAGGAGGATGAGCAGGAGAGATCGAGCGAGACGGAAGAAGATGGGCAGGAAATGACCAAGCCGCTGCGGGATTGAATGACGTGCACGTGTTCGTGGGCGATGAGGATGGTTTCGGGGGGGGAGGTCCAGCTATGGCTGATGCCGTCGCCCAGGCAGAGGCTGATGCGGAGGCTGCTGCAACTGGCATCGGGGCAGTCCTGGATGCTGATGCCGCTTCCGCCGCAGGCAACGATGCTGGAGCCCTTGTTCACGGAGCCTGCGAGATCCGAGCCGGCCTTGAACTTGACGACGCGCTTGACGGAGACGCCATCACCGCCGCAGGAGGACACATCGCAGGAGGAGATGTCGCAGAGGGCGATGTCCTCGCAGAGGATGCCTGTGTCGACGCAGGAAGTGCAGCGAACACCGGAGAGGCTTACGTGCTGGAGGCGAGTGGCATGGAGGCCGACATCGCATCGTGCGGCGTAGTAGTCGTAGCCCTTTTTGCTGAGGTACAGAAGCAGGGCACCGGAAGGTTCGGAGCTGGGGTCTGAGCTGACGAACAGGCCCGCGCCGACGCAATCGGTGCAGGAGAGGCCGCCGACGCTGCAAACTTCCGCGCCGACGACGTGGACACCATCGGCCGAGCAACCGCTGACGATGCACCGATCGATGGTGCAGCTCGCCTGCCAACCCGGTGCGCACACGCAGCGAATACCGTTGCCGACACAGCCGGTGATGCTCAGGTCCTGCATGCTGACCTTGCCAGCGCCTCCTCCGACGACGCCGCCGGCGACTGCTTCGATGCAGACACCGTGGCCGGAGCAGTTGCTGGAGGAGCTGGAACGGATGTCGATCTCGACGGAGGAACTTGAGGGGCAGATCACATGGATGGCGTTTCCGCCGCAGGAGGTGAAGTGGAGATCGGAGAATGACGCCTTGCCCGCGCCGCCACCGGAACTCGACATCATGCTCGCAACGATACCGCCGCCAGCGCACCCTCGTGATATGAAGTGCCGCACGTTGTTCCGGGAGCCGTCGTGCGAGACGATACGGCAGGCCGCTCCGCCGCAATCTTCGATGAGCAAACCGTCAACATCGCAAACATCAAGATTGTTCAGGGACAGGCCGTCCCCTCCCCAGGAGGAAATCCGTCCTCTGACTTCGAGCATGTGCGGCATCACAAACGAGCGCCGGGTGTCCGGGCTGCCGCTGCCGCCGGTGTGGTGCACGCCGTGCAGCGACCCCGGCACTCCGGTGATGGAGAAGCCATTCAGATCGAGCGAGACATGCCCATCGCACGTGATCTGGATCCCGCTCTTGCGGTCCGATCCGAGGACGTCGCCGGTCAGCACATAGTTTCCCGGCGCGCTGATGACGTGCACCGCGGTCTGCGAGCCGGGAAGCGAGTTGACGCAAGTGCGCGGCTCGACCTGGTCGAGGCGCTTCATGGAAGTGCTGACGGGGCCAGGTGGGGGCTGGAGCTGGGCGAGAGTGGGCGCTGCGGCGATGCAGAGCGCAACGAGGGAAGACGCGATCGCAGAGATCAAGCGCGAGCCGGTGCGAGCCATGAGTGGGACTCCGTGTGCCAGGTGCGTTTGGGCGGGATGCGGCAAGAACAGCCGCATGTCGAGGAACGCGCGGCCGTGGCGCGGAACAGCGATCGGCTAAAGGTAACGCATTCTGAGGGTCTTTGCAAAGAGGAAGGCTGTTGTTTGGTTGGGCGGGTGACTGCAATGAGGGGGCAGGTTGTCGGTGGTGCCAGAAGGAAAGCGGCCCCCCGCTGTTGAGCGAGGGGCCGCGAGAGGTGATGAACTGGGAAGTCGTTACTGACCGCAGGGGCCTGTGCCCGCGGCGAACCACTCGGAGAGGAAGGCGAAGATGGCGGGGACGCCGTTGGTGCCGCCGTAGTTGCGGGCGGCGGAGTCGTTTGCGAACCAGTCGGAGAGGAAGCAGAAGATGTCGGGGACGCCGACGCTTCCATCCTGGCACCAGTCGGCATCGCAGGGCTGGGTGATGGTGAGGGTCGCGGCGATAGACGTCGAGTTGCCGCAGGGCTTGGTGACGATGCAGCGGTAAGAAGCCTCGTTGCCCGCCTGGGGGGAGTGGAAGGTGAGCGTTGAGGTGGTTGCGCCGGAGATGACGCTGGGGAAGTTGGCGACATTGCTCCAGAAGGTGCCGTTGAGGCTGCGCTGCCACTGGAAGGTGGCGGCGCTTGGGTTGGCGACGCCGACGCTGAAGGTTGCGCTGGTGCCGGCGGGGACGCTGAGACTCTGGGGCTGAGAGGTGAAGCCGGTGACGCACGCGGCGTCCCACGTCAGGAGGGCGGCACGGATCTGCTCGCGGAGGAGTTCTTCCTTGGCGGGGTAGGCGATGAGCGCGCCGGGATCGGTTCCGCCGTGGACGAAGGTGGTGAAGGCGTACTCCGTGGGAATGGTGATCCAGGTTCCGAGGAAGGCGTACTTGAACGGGATGCTGGCCCAGCCGCCGTCGGTGCGGTACATGACGCCGCCGCAACCGTAACCGCCGCCCTTGTTGGCCATGCGGACAGCGTTGCGGAACGCGTTACGTTCGGCGGTGGTGAGATTGGTATTGGCGGCTTCCTCGTTGATGAGCAGAGAGAGCGTTCCGTAGTAGCCGTAGCCCAATGCATCGAGGCTGCCCATGTGGTCGAAGAGTTCCTCGCGCCAACTGGTGTTGAAGAAGGTGCCGTTGGCGATCTTCTCATAGAGCTCAACGCCGCTGGCGGCGGTCATCTGGTTGAAGTCATTGCCGCAGAGGCAGCCCAGGCGGTGGTTGATGCGGACGTTGGAGAGTCCTGCGGTGAAGAGGGCGAAGTTGTTGAGGTTGGAGCGGCCGTAGCGATCCTCGATATCGCGGGTGCGGCTGTTGTGGGAGTTGCGCATCATGCCGCGGAGGGAGACGGAGAGGGTTTCGTTGCCCTGGTTGCAGTAGTAGGGGGGCTCGGGGCAGATGTTGTTGGCGTACTCGGTGGTGCAGCGATTGATGGCGTAGATGTCGCTCGTGAGGGAATCGTTGCCCAGGGCGCACTGGCGGATGGCGTAGGTGGCGTGGAGGATCTTGAGCATGCTGGCGGGCTCGAAGACGAAGTTCTCGTTGAGCGAGGCCAGGACGGGCCCGTCGACTTCCTTGAGCTTGAAGCCGTAGGAGCCGGTGGTGGCCTCCGCGGCCATGTAGTTGCGCATTCGGCGGGTCTGGGGGTTGGCGTTGTCGACGAGGCTGACGGCAAAGCGGGTGGCGCCGGAGCCGGTTGTGTAGCGGTGGAGGTTGGTGATGCGGCCCGCGGTCTGGTTGACGACTTCATCGACTTGCTGGGACGTGAGGGAGGGGTAGATCCAGCCGGCGCCGGGGTTCTGGGAGACCATGACGCAGGCGAATCGGGCGGGGGTGAGGATGGTGGCGGCGGTCTCGACCTCGATATCGATGAGGCGTGCGCCGTTCTGTTCGAGAAGTGCGGCCACTTCGGCGCCGGTCTTGTCGAAATACCACCACCAGCCCTGGCTCTGCGCACCCTGGTTGTTGACGGCAACCGCGGCGTAGCGCTTCTGGCCGCCGACGGTGTAGATGGAGAGGTCGGTGATGCGGAGCGCGGGGGTGGTGTCCGCGACCCAGTCGATGATCTGCTGGCGGGTCTGATCTATGAGCAGGCCCCAGCCTGTTGAGCCTGCGCCGGTGTTGGGGACGGAGATGGCGTTGACGCGGGTTGATCCGCTTGCTTCGTAGCAGTCGAGGCTGACGAGCCGGCGGTTGGAAAGCTGGGAGCTGAGGCCGGCGACCGTCAGGCCGTAGTGCATGTTGCTGGTGGAGAATCCGCTGACGGCGTAGGGCGCGGAGTTCTGGATGCTGACGACGTCATATTGGCCGGCGGCAGAGCGTTTGATGGTGAAGGGTCGGAAGCCGCTGTTGATGTCCGAGGTGATGTCGGCCGACGATGCGCCGTAGCGATAGATCCATCCTGCGGGCGTGTCGAGGATCTCATCGGTCTGGGCGATCGCGGGGAGGCTGATGAACAGGGAAGCCGCGGCGGCAACGAGCTTTGAAAGCGTGAGTCTCATGAAATGGATCTCCAGTCTGAATGCGTGAGGAACGAAGGACCGGGCGGATCGTGCCTCGGCTGGAGATGCATGCGGATGGGAGGGTGGTGGTGGCCAGAGAATTCCTGGAAAAGTGTGAATGGGGGGGAACGAAAGCGGCCCCCGTCTGTGAGACGGGGGCCGCGGGGATGTCGGAGCGATCAGATCCTGAACGATATTCAGGGCGTGCAGGGCCCGGTACCGGTGGCGAACCAGGCGGAGAGGAACGCGAAAATGGCTGGGACGCCGTTGGTGCCGCCGTAGTTGCGGGCCACGGGGTCGTTGGCGAACCAAGCGGAGAGGAAGCAGAAGATGTCGGGAACGCCGACGCTGCCATCCTGGCACCAGTCGGCATCGCAGAACTGGGGGCCGCCGCCGGGGATTTCGACTACTGACCAGTCGCCCAGTCCGCTGACGCCGGCGACACTGAGGTCATTCCAGGTTCCGCTGGATCCGAGCATTTCGGCGTAGTGCTCGGTGTTGTTGGCGTTGTTGGGCTCACCCGGTCCCCAGTTGGTGAAGGTGACGGGAGAGGCGTCGGTCCAGACGAAGTTGCCCTCGCTGGCCGCATCGGTGAAGCCGATCCAGCCGCGACGGTCGGTGCCGTCGTAGCCGAGGACGGAGGCGCGGACGAACTCGTTCTCATCGGCGTCAGCGATGGAGGCGAGGTGGCCGCCGAGCTGCACCGCGATCGCCTCGGCGAGGGTGAAGGTGAGGCCGCGCTGGAGGAGGTAGAAGTCGTTGCCGGTGGCCGGGTAGTTGAAGGGGCCGGCGATGACGGCGGACTCAGCGGAAACGGTGCCGAGGTTGAGGTTGATATTGAGTGTGCCGGTGCGTGTGTGCGGGGAGGAGACGTTCCAGTTGGTGGCGTTGAAGACTGAGTTGAAGCCGGTGACGGCGAGGTAGTAGATGCCGGCGGGGAGTGCTGCGCCGTCGTGGCCGTTGTAGGCGAGCCCGTTGCCGACGGGCGGGCGGGGGAGGGATGCGCCGAAGGTCAACTGGCTGAGGAGATCGCTGCCGTCATCGTCGTCGGTCGCGACGAGGTTGCCGACGGCGCTGTAGAGGCCCAGCTCGGTGTCGTTACCGACAACAATGGCGGAGCCCTCGGTGTCGATGTCGAAGAACTCGAGGTCGATGGCGTCGACGCTCTGGGCGAGCTGGAACCGGTACCAGACAACGCCGCCGGAGATGAGCTCGGCCTGAAGATTGGTGTTACCGCCAGCGAGGGTTCCGATGTCGAGGGCATCAGGGGGACCGACAACGTTGAAGCCGATGGTGCTGTTGAACACGCGGGCCTGAGCATCGGTGACGGAGAAGGGAGCGTTGCGAGGCCCGGCCAGGACGGTGCCCGGGACGTTCACGGTCGCGCTCCAGGTGTTGTCGCCGGCGGTGACATCGCCGTTGATGCCGCTGTCGTTGAGATTGACGTTGCCCAGGTCGAGCGTGGAGGCGTCAACGGTGACGGCGTTGATGGCGTTGGGGACGCCGCTGCCGGGGGTGACCGCGACGCGGAAGGTGGCGGGCTGGCCGGAAACGACGGGGCTGGGGTTCACGGAACCGACGCCCTCGGGGCCGAAGTTCAGTGCGCCGCGAGCGGTGGCGGCGATGATGGCGTAGCCGCGGCCGACATTCGCCGGATACGTGGCGTTGCCGAAGGTGATGGAAGAGAGTGTCCGGCCGGAGATGTCGCCGAAGCCGTCGTTGATGAGGTCCTGAACGCTGACGATGGCTTCGATGACGCTGAGGCGCTGCGCAGCGGGCGCGGGTGCGCCAAGGTCGTTGCTGTTGGTGGAGTTCCAGAGCGCGGTCGCGCCTCCGAGACGGGACTGGGAGAGGACACCGGCGAGCGGCGCGGGGACGGCGGGGGTGCCGAACCAGTCGGGACCGGCGAGGCGAACGGTGACACTGGAGGCGTCGGTGAACGTGAGCGTCATGTCGAGCTGACCGCCGCTGTTGCTGATCTGGTAGATGACGCCGATCTGGGTGTTGTCGAACATGTCGAGGTTGAGGCTCGACACGTCGGTGACCTGCGGGACGGTGTGGTCGGGGGAGGTGTCCCAGTTTGGCTGGATGCCGATGTTGTCCCCGTCCTCGGCCAGGTCGTAGGCGTTGGAGATCAGACGGTTACCGAGGTGAACGATATCGAGCGAGAATGCGCCGGTGTTGATCGAGTAGTTCAGACCGGTTGCGCCGATGACGGGGCCAAAGGTGATCGAGCCGGCGGATGCATCCACGCTCAGCGCGCGATCAGAGATGGAGCGGAAGCCATCGGGGTTGTCGGGCCAACCGGCCTCGCCTGGGTTGACCATGCCGTTGAAGTTGTAGTTCAGGGGCAGGGGAGTCTGGTCGGCAGCGAGAGCCAGGCCTGAGGTTGTGGCCGCGGCAGCGAGGATGGCGGCGGTCCGCCAGGGTCGGTGAAACATGAGCACTCCTTCCGTTTTGTTCAACATCGAGAACGGGATCGAGATTTGTGTGCTGGGAACTGTCACCCCGAGAATATTGGCCGAAACGAAACTGGTTGCGAGCAAGCTTCCCGGGTTGAAGCAGTTCGCAACGACAACCTGGGCGAGGTGCCGACGGCACAATCTACCGCGCCGCGAAGAGATTTGCTATCCCTAGCAGCCTGCGAACCAAGCGGAAAGGAAGGCGAAGATGTCGGGGACGCCGATACCACCGATTCCATCGAAATCGGCCGCGGGGTCTTGCGCGAACCAGGCGGAGAGGAAGGCGAAGATGTCCGGGACTTCGCGGACGCCGTTGTTATCGAAGTCGGCGGGGCAGCAGGGTGTGATCGTGAGGGTTGCGCCCTGGCTGATGGCCTGTCCGCATGGATTGGTGACGGCGCAGTCGTAGGTCCCCGCGAGGGACTCGGAAACCGACACGAGTGTCAGCGTTCGCGAGCTTCCGCCGGCCACGGGCTGGCCGTTTCGACGCCACTGGAACGAGAGCGGTGAGGAACCGGTGACGGTGACCGAGAAGGCCGCGGTTTCGCCATCGCACGCGGAGGTGTTGAGTGGGTCCATGGAGATTGCGGGGGGCTGGATGGCCAGGGCCCAGCAGACGGTGCGCTCCAACAGCGTTTCCGCATCAGCGGTGGCGACCTGCCAACTGTTGTCCTCGAAGAAGAGGAATGCGCGGCGTGCGGGGGTGATGTAGTTGTCGGCGACTGTTGCTCCGGCCTCGGCGACGATGATCGCGCGATCGGTCGAGCCGGTGCGGAGGGCGAGGGTGCGGGTGCCGGGTCCGATGTTGCCAAGCCCGACGCTCATGTTCGCGGAGCTTGTGAAGACCTGGCGTGCGCCGGTGGGGAAGCCCTGCGTGATGGGGTGGGTGTTGTCGGTGATGTTGATGGAAGTGGCGGCGACGACGGCTCCGTTATCGGTGAGGGACTCGCGGCCGGCGCGGAGGAGCGCGTTCTCCCAGAAGATCATGGGGACTGGCAGGTTGCGGAACTCGCCGGCGACGTTGGTTGATGTGATCGTGGAAGAGACGATGATCAGGTCGTTGGCGGCGGCGAGCTGCGCGGCGGTTGGGCGGTTGCCGGGCTCATCGTCGTAGACGGTGACGGCGTATCCCTGCTGCTCAAGGTGATTGGCGAGCGCATCATCCGCGACCGTCGGCGGGAGGGAGATACCGATGAAGGCGATCGACGGGACAGTGCCGACGCGGATGAGTGAAGGCTTCTCTTCGACGAAGAGGCCGGTCGAGCCGGTCACGCTGAGACGGACTGTGTAGACGCCGTCGTCGGTGAAGGTGTGCGAGGGATTCTGGGCGGAACTGGTGGTGCCATCGCCGAACTCCCAGAGCCACGAAGTAGCGTTGGGGACGGTGGAGGTATCGGTGAACTGGACTGTGAGGGGCGCGGGGCCGGAGGTGATGCTCGCGCTGAACGCGGCATCGCCGACGAAGCGGATGCGGAGCACGTTGGCGCCGACATCGACGGGGGTGGTGTAGTTGAGGTCCTTGTAGAGGTCGGTGAAGTAGAGGCCATCGGGCCCGGAGGCGAGCCCGCAGACGGTGGCCTTGCCGGAGCCACC
>JBBRUT010000072.1:0-16417 GCA_038247555.1 Phycisphaerales bacterium
ACCACGACTCGGCCGACAAAGCCGCGCGGTTCATCATGGACTGCAACCAGCGGAAGGTCCCGCTGGTGTTCCTGCACGACACGACCGGCTTCATGGTCGGCAAGGAGAGCGAGCAGCACGGCATTATTCGCGCTGGCGCGAAGATGGTCAACGCGATGAGCAACTGCATCGTCCCCAAGATCGTCGTCATCACCGGTGGCTCGTACGGCGCAGGAAACTACGCGATGTGCGGCCGCGGATTTGATCCGTTCATCACGCTCGCCTGGCCGAGCGGCAAGTGCGCCGTGATGGGCGCGAACCAGGCCACGGGCGTGCTGACGACGATCGAGGAGGCGAGCCGGAAGCGTAAAGGCGAGGCGATCGACGAAGAGACCCACAAGGCGATCTATGCCGCGGTGCACGCCAGCTATACCCAGCAGGCCGATATCCGCCACGGCGCAGCACGCGGCTGGCTGGACCGCATTATCGAGCCCCACCGCACACGCGAGGAACTCATCGCGGCCCTCCAGATGACGGAGAACTGGGACTACTCGCGCCCGTTCAAAACCGGCGTCCTCCAGACCTGAGCATGGCACCCGCATTCCGCCGCATCGACTTCGACGAGATCGACTCTACGAGTCTTCATGCACGCCGCCTTCTGAATCGCGGCGAGGCCGATCCTGCGCGGGTTGTGATCTCCGCCGCCGTTCAGACCGGCGGGATCGGCCGCATGGGCAAGCCCTGGTCCAGTCCGCGCGGGGGCCTGTGGTTCACACTTCTTTGCACACCCGCCCGCCCAATGCCAGCCTTGGTAGACGGCCTGGGCCTGCGCATCGGCGTCGCTATCACCGAAGCGCTCCGCGCTGCCGTCGGCCGCCAGTTTGCCGGTCGTCTCAAACTCAAGTGGCCCAACGATGTCCTGATCGAGGGCAAGAAAGTCTGCGGCGCGCTGACCGAGACCGCCGGCGCGGGCAACGCCTTCCGGGTCCTCATCGGCGTGGGCGTGAACCTGAACCTTGATCTGGCCGCCCTGCCCGAGCACCTCCGCGCCAGTTCAACCACGATTCGCGACCTGCTCGGCCGCGACCTCGACCCTGAGCCGCTGCTTGCCGACATCATCGCGCGAATCGGAGAAGCGGTCGATGCACCGTGGCCCGACACCGCGCTCATCAAGCGTGCCAACGCGATGCTCCACGGCATCGGCGATGAGCACCTCGGAGTTCTCGAAGATGGCACGGCGGATTTCGGGCTCCTGCTCGGGCTCGACGGCCGCGGCGTGCCGCTCGTCCGCACATCGCGCGGGATGGGCCGGCTTCCCTCTACCCCGGTGTGACGCTCTCAAAAACAACACCGCCGACGGAGGAGCCGCCGGCGGTGCAGAGATTCCAACTGCTGATCGCGATTCGGCTCACCGCTCGCAGGAGCAGTGAACTCGGATCAGACCATGTCCTTCAGGCCCTTGAGGGGGCGGACCTTGACGACGGTGCGGGCCGGCTTGGCCTTCACGGTCATCATCTCGCCGGGGGCGAAGGGGTTGGGCTTGGTGGTCGCCTTGGTCGCGGGCTTGTAGATCGACTGGACCTTCATCATGCCCGGGACAACAAACACGCGGGGCTTGCCATCGGACGGCTTGGCCAGATCCGCGGCCATGATGTTGCCGAGGACTTCGAACACGCCGGCAACCTGCTTGCGGCTGAGTTCGGAATGCTCCGCGATCATGTTGTAGAGCTCGCTCTTCTTGCGGGGCTTGCTCGACTGAGCGATCTTTGCGGGTTTCTTTGCTGCCTTGGACGTCTTTGCGGTCTTCTTTGCCATTCTTCTTCTCCAAGAAAAAGGTCTTGATTGAACCGGTTGCTCCATCAACCGGGGCGTGGTTGTACACCAGATCGGCTGATACTTCAACTCTGCTGTTGTGGAAAACCACGGTTTTCCACGCAGAAGAGCATCATCACCGGCTCCGAGCCATCGAATTTCAAGCCAATCACTGCGTTTCCATCCCCATCGCGACGGCCAGTCCGCGCGTCACGGTCGACCGCACATTGGCCCATCGAGCAGCCCCGCCGCGCACGATTGCCTGGTTTATTTCGATCTCGATGCCACGATAGCAATCGGGCTGAAACCGGCCTCGGAGGCTGGTTGTGTGGCCATCAGAAGTCCCGCGGTAGGGGTAGTTCATACGCACCCGAAGGCCCGGGTCCGTAGCCCGGATCGCTTCGCGCCAGGCCGTCGCGAGCATCCGCTCGGCGCTGCGCCGCGGGTCATACAGCAAGCCAATGTCCGCATTCCTGCGAATTCCGGCCAAAATCGGCGTAAAACTGTGAACCGAGATGTGGACAACTTTTCCGCGGCGTCGCGCCTGCGCCCCGACTGCCTTCATGACCTGCTCGCGAAACGGGTGATAGTGCTCCTCCAGCAGCTGCTCCCGAGCTGGCTCGGAAAACCCACCGGAAACCCCGGAAAATACCCGCGGGTGGCCAGGCGATCGATTGAGATCGACGACAAGCCTGGAGGTGGTAGCAAAGTACAGCGGGGCATTGAGCTCGCACGCCATCTGACGGGCCAGCTCCAAAGCCCCGGGATCCCAGCCGCGGTGCGTTGCAAGCAAGCCTGCAATCGGCGCAAAGGCCCGGGAATGCTTCCGGGGAACTCGGTTCCCGCCATGCTCACAAGTCAAGATGAGGGCATCAGTTCTGTGCTGCACCGAACTGCCTCTTGCTCTGAATGCACCCACAGAGCTCGCCATAGATGCGATGGAGTTCCTCACGCGCGACCGGCCCTGCAAGGTTTCCCAAGGCCGCGGCGATGCGATCCGAAAGGGTTCCGTGTCTCAGAATGTACTCAAGCGCCGCCAGCCTCCCCTGCCCGAATCGGACTCCGGATTGCTCCAGCATTCGCTCCCAGAGTTCATCCGCCCGGCACGCCCCGGAGGCTGAGTAACCCAGTGCCGCGAGATACGCCGGGTCATCGATCACAGCACGCCCGGCTGCACGGATGGTGCCATCGAGTACCCGCACGAGCGGATCGATCGGCCATCGCTGCTGCGCGGCGAGCGAACACGGACCCTCCGCGACCAGCCATTTCAGCACGGCGACTACGCCTTGCACGATGTCGAGATCCGCACGTGGGCATTCCTGCACATCCATCACGCGGATCTCGATCGAGCCGCGGTCAAAGCGGGCGATCGCTCCGCGTGAGTTCATCCATTCGGGCTTCATCAGCCCCGCGTCGTCAAGCCTCCCAACGTCGCGTGCAATCGGTTCCATGATGAGGCTTTGGTAGTCCGCCTGCGTGTACACCGGTTCGGGAATCACGCGGCCCGAGAGCGTTGGCAGCGCGGCCTGATTGTGGCGATAGACCTCCAGACGGTTGCAGGCCGTGCCTGTCAGCCTGCCATCCATGACGGGGCTCGATGCACAGATCGCCGGAAGCAGCGGCAGCACCAGACGTACCGCCGCGTGCAACCTGCCGAACTCCTCATCGCCCGAGAAGGGCAGGTTCAGATGCACCGACTGCAGGTTGGCCCAGCCATGCCGGTAGCAGTTGAAGAGGCGATGGAAGTTGGCGTAGACCTCGCCGTACTCGTGCGGCCAAAGCGTGGTCTCCTTGGCGGGGTCCATCCAAGGGTGCATCGCTCCCGGCATGATGCACACGGGCCCGCCGCCCCACCCCCCCTCCCCCGAAAGTCCGCCGCCGATCGCGTTGATCTCATCAACGTTGGCGGCAAAGCCCTTCGCGGCCTCATCAAGGTCTGCGGTGGGAGATGTCGTCTTCAGTTCGATCACATGCGCCACAAGCTCGTTCGACCACGAGATCCCATGCGCCGCCTCCAGTTCCCCGGTGATCTCGCCTGCGCGGGCCTGCAGCGTCCGATCCGCCACAGGCGCAACGTCAAGCGTCGCGGCGTCGACCAGCATGTACTCAAGTTCAACGCCGAATGCCTCGAAGAGTCGCAGTGACACGGAGAGTTTCCTCAAAGGTGACTGATGGATGAACGGTGAGCAGCCGGTCGAGCGATCATGCTTTGGCGGTTCCCTCTCGGCGCGCCCGCATGCGATCCAGGAAGACCTGCATGATGCGGTGATACAACTCCTTGCCCATGATGCGGTCCTCGTAGCCCGAGTCCACATTGGGGTTGTCGTTGACTTCGATCACATACACCTTGCCGTCGACCTGCTTGACGTCCACGCCGTACAACCCATCGCCGATATGGCTCGAAGCCCGCACCGCGGCGGAAACCACGCGTTTGGGCCAAAGTTCTTCAGGGATTGCCTCAACCTTGCCGAACTCCCGCTCGCCGGATCGCGAAGTCGAAACGATCTGCCAGTGGCCCTTGGCCATATGGTACTTGCAGACAAACAACGCCTTGCCGTCGAGCACTCCGACGCGCCAGTCATACTCGGATGGCACGAACTCCTGCGCGATGATCAGGTCGGACCCCTCCAGCAGTTCGCGCGTCTGCTGCTCAAGCATCGCCGGATCGGTGGCCTTCACGACTCCCTGACTGAACGCTGAGTCGGGCTGCTTGAGCACACAGGGAAACCCGACATACAGAGGGATGTCCTCGATATTGTCCTTGTGCGCGATGAACGTCCGCGGATGACCAATGTCGTATCGCTCCAGCATCTCCGCCAGAAACACCTTGTTGGAGCAGCGGACAATCGACTCGGGGTCATCCATCACAACCAGACCTTCCGCCGCGGCACGGCGCGAGAAACGGTACGTGTGGTGGTTGACTTTGGTGGTCTCCCGGATGAACAGCCCATCGAACTCGGCAAGGCGTGCGTAGTCATCGCGCCCGATGATCTCGGCGTCGATGCCGAGCTCCTTGGCCGCGCGGACGAACTTGTCGATCGCGCCGTCGTTCGAGGGCTTTGAGCGCTCCTCAGGGTTGTAGAGGATCGCCAGGTCATAGCGGGAGATGCTGCGTGGGCCTGATGATCGCCGCTTGCCCGAAAAGTACTCCTGCGCAACATCAAGCAGGAACGCGCGGTGCTCCTGCGGCACATCGCCCACCGGGATCGGCGCGATGCTCTGGAGTCGCCACCCCTCATCCTTGACAAACTGCGCACGCACCAGCGGTGCCGGGAAGAGATTGAAGAGTTTCAGAGCCAGCCGGTCATATCGCTTGGCGACATTGCGGCCGAAGTAAATGGAGAGTGTGAACTCCTCCGCGCCCAAGTGCGCAAGGCTCGCCTGGATCAGTTCGTCAAGGTCATCATCGGCCAGCCGCATCATCGTGGGCGACTTGAGATCCTGGATCGTGGTAATCGATGGCATGGGTCGGTGGCCGCGTGCCTCTGCGAGCAGCGACACGTAGTACCCAACCGACTGATAGCGATACGACTTGCACAGGTTGAAGACCTTGGCTCCGCGCAGCTCGCTGTAGCGGGTATCCGACACGTACGAGCGCGCCGCCACGACATCGACCCCGGGCACGTGCAGGGGCCATTTGTCCGGATTGTTCACGACGATCAGGATCGCCACAGACCACCCTCGTTTGCCGGATTCTGGGGCTTGCCCGGCGGCAGATTCAGCGGCCGCTTGCGGCCCGCCCCTCCCTCGGTTCGTTCTTCGCCCGTTCGACCGCCGTCCGCGAGCCCATCCGCGTCGTCCGTTTCCCCCGCCGCGGGCGTGCGGCGAGGTTCGATCACCAGCAGGTCGGCATCGTGCGTGAGGATGCCAAGCAAAATGGCGTTCACGAGCCGGTCGATGTCGACAACATACTGAAGCCCCTGAAAGGCCGGATTCGGGTGCATCGGATCGGCCACCAACACCGTGCGGTCCTCCTTGTCGTATCCGCACAGCACGACAAAGTGCCCCTGAGGGTCTCCTCGAATGTCATCATCATCCATGTTCATGCCGTGCTCACGCATCGCACGATACAGGAACGTCGAGCAGAGCCCGGTGATGATCGGCGTACCGCGGTTGAGGAACTTGCGGATCAACTTGGTCGTGAGGTCTTCAAACTCGATCTCGCCGCCCGCGGTCAGGAACTCGAGGTACGCGCGGTGAGCACGCTCCGTCCGTGTGCCGACCTTGATCCTCTCGCGCTCGCGCAGCCGCGCGGCCATCCCCTCTGCTGATAAGATGAACCAAGTGGGGTCAAAGACCTCGACGTTCCATGTAAAGAGCTTGACGTCGTAGCCCCGGTCGAGGGCGTGCCTCGCCAGGTACGGGGCATAGGTGCCGCCGTGCTCAAGCCGCTGCACCTCGCCGATGATCTGCTCAAGCGGCAGCACATCCCCGTGATACCGATAAATCGCGTGCAGGCACGTCGGTCCGCACGTCGTGTCGTCGGGCTGCGGCAGGATGTCGAGCTCGAGACGCTGCTTCATACACTACTGCGATCGCCTCTGAACTCCCGCCCCGCGGTTCGCCGCCGAGCGTGTAGAAACGGACGGAAATCACGGTCGCCCGAGAGGAGTCGTAGCAGGCGCGAGTATAGTCTCGGGCGGCCGCACCTGGAGCCCCTGCCACCATGCCTCCCATCCCCTCCATTCCCGACGTGGTGCCGCCCACCGGCGATGCTGCCGCGCTCCCCGACATTGCTCCCCAATCCGGTCGGTGCGTGCTGCTCGCCGCGTTCGACATTGCCGCTTCGATCGATCTCGATCTGGCCCAGCAGTTGATCACCGATGCCAAGGAACGGGTGGCGGTGCGGCACTCGCGCAAGGCCCCACCGTATTTCACCTATACCCCCCCGCCCCTGCGCATCGTCCGCTCGGCCCCGGTGCTCCGGGCGGGGGACTTCTCGACCCTGCCTACGGTCGAGCTCGTGGTCTTCGATTTCGGAGCGGTCTCCGTTCGGTTCCGGATCGATGTCGACGGATCCTGCTCCCGCCTCTTGGCTCTCTCGGAGGCCGTGTTCGACAACGCCGCCATCCACGAGGAAGCTCGCCGCCAGGTGGAGCAACTGCTCAACGCGCTGTCACCCGCGGTCCGGTCGCCGCGGATCGACGGACGGATCGAGGATTACGTGATCTTCCACGTGGGTGCGCTCGCGGGTGGCGCGGCTCCGTCATCGCTGCTTTCCGAGCATCCTGTGTTCCTCGCGCAGGTACTGCGAGCCGAGACCGGCCCCCTTTCCAGCGATGAGGCGAGCGATGCCCTGGCCTGCCGGATCGTGTACAGCCCCTCGGATGCAGTGCTGATCGACTGGAACGGCGCCATCGTGCTCGATGCCGAACTCGACGATGCACTCACGGTGCTTGAGTTTGCAAACGTGCAGCTTCTGGAGTTGAGGTTCCTCGATGATCGTCTGGACACCCAGATCGAACAGTCATTCGACGCCCTCTTACACCAGGAGGGTCGTCGCCGATGGCTGATCCTGCCGCCGCCCGTTCGAGACCTGGCACGCATCGGCAGGCTGCAGGTCGACAGCGCCCTGTTGTTTGAGAACGTGAACAACGCGCTGAAGCTGATCGGTGATCAGTATCTAGCCAGGCTGTACCGCCTCGCGGCAACCCGCTTCCACCTGCCGGAGCGGGATGAGACCATCGGGCGCAAGCTCCGAACGCTCGAGAGCATCTACGAGAAGATGAGCGACTACCAGTCCGGCGTGCGTGCGGACCTGCTGGAATGGATCATCATCCTGCTCATCGCCATCTCGATCGTACTCCCGTTCCTCGGAATCGGAAAGTAGCGGCCGCCTTTTCACAACCCACCGCGCCCCAGGGCTCTGGCCAGCAATTGAACAGGGCCCGGATTCAGCCCGGGCCCCGCATGCAGATTCGAACTCTCAGCACCGTTTACTTCTTGTCGGTGGCCGCGGGCTTGGCGTCATTGAACTTCTTGGCCTCATCATCGCTCATGCGCGTGACGCTCTTGATCACCACGTTCTTCTGGGGCACATCCTGCATGGGCGTGTTATCCGCAAACCGCTTGCTACCGGTCGGAACGACGCGGATCTGGTCCACGACGTCCATTCCCGAAACCACGCGGCCGAACACCGCGTAGGCCGCGCCGCCGTAGCGGGGGCCACCCTGGTCAAGGTCCGGGTTGTCCTTCACATTGACAAAGAACTGGCTGGTGGCCGAGTCGGGCTGCATGGTGCGAGCCATGGAAAGCGAGCCCTTCACGTTCTTCAGGCCGTTCTGCCACTCGTTCTTGATCGGCTTGTCGACATCCTTCTGCTTGTAGTCCTCGGTGAAGCCGCCACCCTGAAGCACAAACGTCGGAATCACCCGGTGAAAGATCGTTCCGTCGAAGTGCTTCTTGTCGACGTAGTTCAGGAAGTTCTTCACCGTGATGGGTGCCTTCTCCTGATTCAACTCGATCACCAGATCACCCATCGATGTCTTCATATTCACGTACACGAGCTTGGGCTCCTCTTTGGCGGGCTTGTCGGTCTTGGTGTCATCGGTCTTGGGCTTGTCTGCTTCCGGCTGCTTTGCGGGCGTCGCGGGGCTTGCCGGTGTGCCGCCCTGGGCAAAGGCCGGGACCACCGGGAGGCTCAGAGCCGCGGCGGCGACAAACGAGAGCAGAGCGTGGGTCAGTTTCATGGGCGGGTTTCCTGCTGAAAGTGCGGACTGAAAGCAATCCTAGGCATTTGGGTGATACCGACAAGCGCGACCCGGGCGGCACGAGCGATGCACTCTTACTCCTCATCGGCCCGCAGTTTCGCCACCACCGAGAAATCCTCCAGCGTCGTGGTGTCCTGGGTGATCTTCTCGACCCCCGCGGCGACATCCCGCAGCAGTCGCCGCATGATCTTGCCCGAACGGGTCTTGGGCAGGCCATCGGCAAACCGGACCTGTTCTGGCCGCGCCAAGGCCCCCACTTCCCTGGAAACGTGAACTCCGAGCTCTTTCTTGAGTGCATCATCGGGCTGGCGTCCGTTGGCTTTCAGCCACGCGGGCTTGAGCGTCACGAACGCCACGATTGCGCTGCCCTTGATCTCATGCGGGACGCCGACCACCGCCGCCTCCGCCACGCCGGGGTGCGAGACCAGCGCGCTCTCGACCTCCATCGTCCCGAGCAGGTGGCCGCTGACTTTGATCACGTCGTCGATGCGGCCCTGTATCCAGAAGTACCCATCTTCATCGCGGCGCGCGCCATCGGCTGAAAAATAGTACGGCTCGCCGGTCTTCGGGTCTTTGACGCGTGCCCAGTAGTTGCTCACGAAGCGTTCGCGGTTGCCATATACACCCCGGAGCATTCCGGGCCAGGGCTTGCGGATGACAAACAACCCGCCCTTGTTCGCACCGATCTCTTCCCCCTGCTCGTTCACGATCGCGGCATCAATCCCCAGCATCGGCAGCGTGCACGAACCCGGCTTGGTGGGGGTCGCTCCCGGCAGCGGAGTGCCGATGTGCCCGCCGGTTTCGGTCTGCCAATACGTGTCGACAATCGGGCACCGCTCGTGGCCGATGTGCGTGTGGTACCAGATCCACGCCTCGGGGTTGATGGGCTCGCCAACGGTGCCGAGGATGCGCAGGCTCGACAGGTCGTGCTTGGCGGGGAGATCATCTCCCCATTTCATGAACGTGCGAATGGCCGTCGGCGCGGTGTAGAACTGTGTCACTTTGTGGCGGGCGATGATGTCCCAGAACCGATCACCCCCCGCGCCCACCGCGGGGAAGTTTGGGGCGCCCTCATACAGCAGCGTCGGCACGCGGTTGGCCATGATGCCATAGAGCACGTATGTGTGCCCGGTGACCCAGCCGATGTCGGCGGTGCACCAGAAGGTCTGGCCGCGACCGCCCTTGGTGTCGCCGGTGCCGGGTTCATCGGGGTTCAGGTTGAATGTCAGCTTCGCGGTGAGCGCCGCGAAGGTCAGGTAGCCACCGGTGGTGTGCAGGATGCCCTTGGGCTTTCCGGTCGAACCCGATGTGTACAGCAGGAACAGCATGTCCTCGCTGTCCATCTGCTCGCAGGGGCAGGCATCCGATGCCGCCTTGCGGACATCCGCCCACCAGTGATATCTGGTCTGGCCGATGCGGGGTTCGCCGGTTCGGAAGCGCTGGTCGCCGGTGAGGCTCTTTGTGCGCTCGAACACAACGACATGGTTGAGGATGTGGCCGTGATTGGCGAGCGCAACGACGGCATCATCCACGTTCTTGATGAGCGGGACGATCTCGCCGCGGCGGTAGCCGCCATCGGCGGTGATGATCACACGCGAATCGGCATCGATGACTCGTTCGGTGATCGCTGTCGGGGCAAAGCCTCCGAAGATCACGCTGTGCGCTGCGCCGATGCGGGCGCACGCGAGCATCGCGATCGCGAGTTCCGGCACCATCGGCATGTAGATCGTGACGACATCGCCCTTCTTGACACCGATGGCCTTGAGCGCATTGGCCATGCGCGAAGTCTCAACCATCAGCTCGCGATAGCTCAGACGGCGGATCTCAGGACTTCCCCCGCTCGCGCCGACCGGCTCGCCTTCCCAGATCATGGCGATGCGCTCTGCAAAGCCGGCCTCGACATGCCGATCCACGCAGTTGTAACAGGCGTTGAGCTTTCCGCCGACAAACCACTTTGCATCCGGGGCCTTCCAATCGAGCACGCTCGACCACGGCGCAAACCACGCGAGTTCCTTCGCCGCGTCCGCCCAGAAGCCCTCCGGGTCTTCGATCGAGCGCTTGTGCTGCGCGCGGTACTCATCGAGCGAGGCGATGTGCCACTTTTCAAAGCCCAGGCCGCGAGCCTGGCGCGGCTGAAAAACCCGCCGTTCGACTAGCGTTGAATCGATGTCCTGCGGAGTCGATGGCGTGGTCGGATGCTGCGGTTCGGGCATGTGGCGGACTCCTCTGATTCGGAGAGCATAATCCCAAATGCCGGTTGGCGTAGGCCGGCGAGCACAATGCAAAAGCCCCGGCAAGCCGGGGCTTTAGAGAATCTGCGAGCGTGCCCGGCTCAGACGCCGAGCATGAGACGCGTGGGATCTTCGAGGCAGTTCTTGATCGTCACCAGGAACTGCACTGCCTCCGCCCCATCGACGAGCCGGTGGTCGTACGACAGCGCGAGGTACATCATGGGCCGGATGGCCACCTGGCCCGGATTCCTTGGATCTTCGACGGCCCGGTTCTTGATCGCGTGCATTCCGAGAATGCCGCACTGCGGAGGATTCAGAATCGGCGTGCTCATCAGCGAGCCGTAGATCCCGCCGTTGGTGATCGTGAATGTTCCGCCCTGCATGTCGGCGAGGGTGAGCTTTCCGTCGCGAGCTTTGACCGCCAAGTCTTTGATGCCCTGCTCGATCTGCGAGAACGAGAGACTCTGGCCGTTTCGAAGCACTGGCACCACCAGCCCCTTGGGAGTTCCCACCGCGACGGCGATATGCACCGAGTCGTGATGCTCGATCTCCAGCTCGCCGCCCGCGGTCGACTGCACGATCGACGCATTCACCAGCGGGAACGCGCGGACTGCGCTGACGACGGCCTTCACGAAGAAGGACATGAAGCCC
Organism: Phycisphaerales bacterium; assembly: GCA_038247555.1. GTDB lineage: Bacteria > Planctomycetota > Phycisphaerae > Phycisphaerales > UBA1924 > JAHBXL01. Next base: position 11,384 of record JBBRUT010000072.1, read on the forward strand.
AGGCCGATGCCGTGCTTCTTCTCAAACGATTCCTTGTACTGCTTGCGCAGCTCCATCACCGCGGACATGTCGCACTCGTTGAACGTCGTCAGCATCGCGGCAGTGTGCTGGGCTTCGACGAGTCGAGCCGCGATCCGCTGACGAAGCTGAGACATCCGCTCCCGGCGGATGCCCGTGGAGTCGGGTTCATGCGAGAGTGACGGTGCCGCGGAGGGCGCCGGCTTTGCAGCCGGAGCGGTGGCGACGGCCGGGACCTTGCCGCGGGATGCCACCGCGTCGAGCACATCTTGCTCTCGGATTCGGCCGCCCGCACCGGTGCCGGCGATCGCGACGAGGTCGACACCGTGCTCCTCGGCGAGCTTGCGGGCGAGCGGGGTCGTTCGCACATCCCCGGCTGCGGCGTGGTGCCCGTTGGATGCCGTCGCCGGCGCGGTCGCAGCTGGGGCGGGAGCGACGGGCGCAGCGCCGCTGCTCGGTGCGGGCTCGAGCGCTTCATCAATCTTGCCCACGATGGCCCCTACCTTCACCGTGTCGCCCGTGTTGGCCGACGGCGTTAGAATGCCTGTGGCAGGCGCGGGGATCTCCGCCGTGATCTTGTCGGTCTCAAGCTCGAGAACAGTCTCATCGCGCTTGACGAACTCGCCGGGCTTCTTTCGCCATGCGGCGATGACGCCCTGCGTGACGGATTCGCCCATCTCCGGAATCACAATGTTGGTCGGCATAGGTAGTGGTCGCGTGGTCGATCTGTGGATGAACCGTCAGGACACGATCAGGCCTTGGCCTTTGCCTTGGCGGGCGATGCCGGCTTGGGAGCCGAGCCGTTGGAGCCATTGGCTGCGTGCGCGGCAGGCGCGGACTTGGCGAGCGGCCCGATCGCCTCCACCAGAATCGCCTCCTGCTGATCCTTGTGGCTGTGCTTAGACCCCGTGGCAGGCGAGGCGGAGGTCGCCCGGCCGATGTACGGAAGCTCTCGCCCAAGGACCGTGCGGAACACATCGGTCATGTACAGATAGCCGCCGGCGTTGCGCGGTTCCTCCTGCGCCCAGGACACCGCCGCGGAGGCGGGGTACTTGGCAAGAATGGATCGAGCCTGCTCGGCATGGAAGGGGTAGAACTGCTCGACGCGCACCAGCGCGATGTCGTTCCGGCCCAGAGCCTCGCGACGGGCGGCCATTTCGTGATAAAACTTTCCGCTGCAGAACAGGATGCGTTTCACCGATCCGCGATCCTGCTTGCCCGCGAACATCGGGTCATCGAGGATGTGCTCGAACCGGCCGGTGCTCAGCTCCTCGATCGTGCTCGTCGGGATACGCAGCATGCTCTTGGGCGTCGCAACGATCAACGGCTTGCGGAAGGGAGCCTTCACCTGCCGACGGAGCATGTGGAAAGTCTGCGCCGCGGTAGAGGGATAGCACACCTGGATGTTGTCGTTGCCGCAGAGCTGCAGGAACCGCTCGATCCGGCACGAGGAATGCTCGGGTCCCGCCCCTTCATACCCGTGCGGGAGCAGCAGCGTCAGGCCCGACCAACGCTCCCACTTCACCTCCGCGCTGGCGATGTATTGGTCGATGATGACCTGGGCGCCGTTCGCGAAGTCGCCGAACTGTGCCTCCCACATGACCAGGATGTTGGGCGCACTGAGGCTGTACCCGTAATCAAACGCCATCACCGCGACCTCGGACAGCGGCGAGTCGTAGATGTGCAGACGCGCCTGTCCCTGGCCGTTCCCGCCGCCGGGAAGCCCGTCAAGCCCATCGGCCTGCGGAATGATGTTGTTCAGAGGGACGTACCGCTGCTCGGTATCCATGTCCCGCAGAACCGCATGACGGTGCGAGAACGTGCCGCGCCGGCAATCCTGCCCGGAGAGGCGAACATCATGCCCTTCGAGCAGCAGCGTACCGAAGGCAAGCGACTCGGCATCGGCATAGCTGATGTGATGGGTCTTGGGAAGGCTCGCGCGGTCGACAAGCAACTGCTTGAGCTTGGGGTTGAGCACAAAGCCCTCGGGCACACGGCCCAGCGCCTCGCACACCTGCTCCAGCCGCTCCATCGGCACCGCGGTTGTCGCGGCGTCAAACAGATACTGCCCGCCGAAGCCGGACCATCGCTTGGATCCGGGGTCAATCGTGGGGTCGTAGGGCTTCTGCTTCGCAGCCTTCTGCGCCTGCTCGAGCGCATCATCGAGGCGAAGCCGGATCGTGTCCATGTCCGACTCGTTCAGCACACCCTCGGCCAGCAACTGGCGCGAGTAGGTCGCGAGCACGCCGGGATGCGCCTTCACCAGCGAAGTCAGCACCGGCTGCGTAAACGAGGCCTCATCCTGCTCGTTGTGGCCGTACCGTCGGAAGCAGTACAGGTCGACGATCGGGTCCTTTTTGAACTTCTGCCGATACTCGACAGCGATCTGTGCACAGGTAACGCACGCCTCAGGGTCTTCGCCATTGACGTGAAAGATCGGGGTCTCGAGCATGAGCGCGATGTCGGTGCAATAGCGCGTGGACCTCGCATCCTCCGGCCCGGTGGTGAACCCGATGAGGTTGTTCACCACGACATGCAGCGTTCCGCCGACCGTGTAGCCCTCGAGACTGGAGAGGTTGAGCGCCTCGGCAACCGGGCCCTGCCCGATGAACGCCGCATCGCCGTGCAGCAGCATCGGCATCACTCGCATCCGCTCCTCATCCAGACGCAGTCGCTGCTTGCCGCGAGCACGACCCATCACCACGCCGTTCACCGACTCGAGGTGGCTCGGGTTGCTGGCCATCGCCAGGTGGATGGTCTTGCCATTGCGCAGCGGGCGATCACCGGAGTAGCCGCGGTGATACTTGACATCGCCGCCGCCGCCTCCGGATTCATCCGCCCAGGTGTCTTCAAACTCCGTGAAGATCTGCTCGTAGCTCTTGCCCAGGACATTGTTCAGGACATTCAGGCGGCCGCGGTGGGGCATGCCCAGCACCATCTCTTCAACACCCAGTTCGCTCGCGGCGTCGATCGCGCGGTCCAAAAGCGGGATAAGCGACTCGCCGCCTTCGAGGCTGAATCGCTTGTCGCCGGGGTACCGCTTCTGCAGGAACTTCTCAAACTGCTCCGCTCGCACAATCCGTTCCAGGATGTGCGCCTTGTCTCCCCGGCTCAGCGGGATCCGGCCGCGGTCGCGCTCGAAGCGCTGCAAGAGCCAGGTCCGCTCGTCGGAGTTGCTCATGTGGGCGGACTGGAGCGCGATGCTGGAGCAATACGTGTCTTCAAGAAAGGCCACGACCTCCCGCAGCGTGGTCGCCGCGGGGAGCGGCAGCGTGCCGAGATTGACCGAGCGATCCAGATCGCGATCGGAAAGTCCGTGGTACTCCAGTGTCAGCGACTTTGGACGCTGCGGAGCGCGACCAAAGGGATCGAGCTTCGCAGCCAGGTGCCCGATCGATCGATATGCCTCGATCAGGTCGGCAGCCGCGGATTGAAGCCGCATCGCCTCGGCATCGGGGCCGCCGCCGCCCTGTGGGGCGGCCGCGCCAGCCGGACGGGCAAGGGCGAGATCAAAGCCTTGGAAAAAAGACCGAAGATCGGGCTGAACAGAGGCCGGAGCGGCGAGGTATCGCGCATATTCAGCGTCAAGATACTCGGCGCTCCAACTGTTCACCGAAGGTGGTACGGCGCGCGGTGCATCGCTCATAAGGACCCCCGCAGGGGAAAATCGTTCTTGGACCAGACCAAAAAGAGGCCGGAGCCCCCCTGCCCGGGGTGCAACCGGACCAGCAGGGACCCGAACTGTAGCCCCTAGAATCGACCCGATCGGGCAGAAGGGTGATGGTTTCGGTACGACATTTCCGGTCATTTGCCAGATTGCACTTTCGGGACCCCCCTCCCCCAAGGTTGGGGGCCAGCCACTCGATCAGCCAAACCGACCTGTCACATACTGCTCGGTTTCCGGCAGCGACGGATTCTGGAAAATCACGTCTGTCGGGCTGAACTCCACCAGGCGACCCAGGTACATGAAGGCCGTGTAGTCGCTCACCCGCGACGCCTGCTGCATGTTGTGCGTCACGATGATCACCGTGTAGCGGCTCGCGATGTCGTGGATCAACTCCTCGATCTTCAGCGTCGCCAGCGGGTCCAGCGCGGAGCAAGGCTCATCCATCAGCAGGACTTCCGGCTCCGCGGCGATGGCCCGAGCGATACACAGCCGCTGCTGCTGACCGCCGGAAAGTCCCAGCGCCGATTCCTTCAGCCGGTCCTTCACCTCATCCCAAAGCGCGGCCCACCGCAGGCTCCGCTCACACGCTTCCATCAGCACGCTCTTGCGGCGTTCGCCGTCGATGCGAAGCGGATACACCACGTTCTCGAAGATCGACATCGGGAACGGGTTGGACTTCTGGAACACCATCCCGATCCGCTTGCGGAGATCAATGACATCGACGTCCGGCGCATACACCGGCTCGCCGTTGAGCAGGATCTCGCCCTTGGTCGATACCCCGTCCACCAGGTCATTGAGCCGGTTGATCGAGCGGAGCAGCGTTGATTTTCCGCAGCCCGACGGGCCTATCAGCGCGGTCACGTGATTCCGCGGGATGTTCATCGTAATCGAGTGCAGAGCCTTGCTCGGCCCGTACGACAACTGAAACTCGCGAGTCTGCACGATGGGATCGAGATTCTGCAGTGCCGGGTGCACCATCGGCTCGAACGTCAACCCCTGGCGCACGGCGTCCATCACGGTGGGTCGATCGGTGAGGTTCGGTTGTGCGTTTCGGGGCATGGATGAGCTCACGCCCGCGTGGGCCGCGGATGGTACGTCAACACCGACCGTCCGTGTGACGCCCGGGCCCTGACTCTGCCGGCTTGATCCTTTCTGGATAATCAGCACGGGAATCTCCTTTAGAATGCTCCGCCAACAAAGCGACGCCTCAACCGAGACCGCAGACGGATCGCGCTCAGATTCAGCATGAGCACCACGATCACCAGAACCAAAGTCGTCGTCCACACCAGCGGCCTTGCCGCCTCCGAATCCGGGCTCTGAAATCCGACGTCATAGATGTGGAACCCAAG
>JBBRUT010000073.1:0-16154 GCA_038247555.1 Phycisphaerales bacterium
GGCATCCGGACTTCTGAAGGATCGCCGGGGATGGAGCGTGCGACCGCCCAGCTATAGGTTCGGCGGGTCGGGTGCGTGAGCGTCCACGCGGTGAATGCGATGATGGCCAGCGCGAAGAGCGCGAGCCCGGCGCTGAGCAGCACAAGCAGGCCGACCACGTTCATGGGCGTAGTTGTAGACGGCCCGGGCTTAGCTGGTGAACAGCGCGCGGAGATCGTTGAAGGTGACAATCAGGAAGATGGAGGCGAGCAGGAAGAGGCCAACGAGGGCGGAAACGTTCTGCACCATGGGTGAAACGGGTCTGCCGGTTGCCTGTTCGTAGATCAGAAAGACCATGTGTCCGCCGTCGGCGATGGGGATGGGGAGGAAGTTGATGACGGCGAGGTTGACGCTGATGAGCGCCATGAAGAAGAGGAGCCAGACAAAGCCGCGGCCCGCGAGCAGGGTTCCGACGTGGGCGATGCCGACGGGGCCTTTGAGGTGGGTGACCTTGACCGTGCCCTGGAAGAGGCGGGCGAAGGTGAGGTAGGTGGTGAGCATGACGCTGTGGGTTTCGCGAAGGCCCATGCCGATGGCGTCGACAGGACCGGTGGCCTTGAGGAGCGTCATCTCGGGGATGAAGACGGACTCGCTGAGCGGGCTGTACCAGGAGAGCGCGTGCAGCGCGGCGACTTCGTTTGGAGGGAGTTCCCACTCGAGCGTTTCGCTGGTTGCGGGGCCGCTGGCCTGGCGCGCGGGCTGCGCGACAACAAGCTCGATGGAGGCTTCGCTCTTGGGAGCGTTGCTGGTTGCGCTCAGGAGAGCGGCGCGGGCATCGGCGAGAGACTTGACAGGCACTCCGGCAACGGACTGGATGACGCTTCCGGGCAGGAGACGGAGCTGCGTGCCGCTGGGGAGGGCGTCGCCGGCATCGGTGAGCGGGAGCTTGGGCCATGCCGCGACGAAGGGGGCGGAGTCGGCGGAGTTGGCGGCGGTGAAGCCAATGCGGCCTTCGCGGTCGACAGGAACTTCTCCGAGGTCGACTTCTTTCCAAGAGCTGTCTGGTTGCGCCCGCATAACGGCGACGCGGATCGACTTACCTTTGTTAGCGCGGATCTGCAGGATGCCTTCGGTTGAGCTTGGCCACTCGGACGTGCCCAGCAGAGAGAAAATATCGCCTGATTGCAGCCCTGCGAGGCTGGCATTCTCGCTGGCGGAGCCGACGGTGAGGACAGGGACGAGGCCGAGGAGATGATCGACCTCATCGCGCACGAGTTCGTTGGTGCTGGCGTCGGTGAGGCGGAGGCGGGTGGCCATGTACTCTGGCCGGGGCTGGATGGCGACATCGACTTCGCCGCCCGTGCTGTGCTTGAAGGTCGCGGTGAGGGGGCGTCCGCCCGACTGGGCTGCAGCGCGGGTGAGATCGTGCGCGGACTTGGCGGGGAGACCATCGACTCGGGTAAGGATCATGCCGGGTTCGAGGCCGCGAATCTGGAGGGACTTCATGGCGGCGTCGAAAGAATCTCGCTGCGCCTGAGATTTGGCATCCAGGAGCTGGGTCGACATGAGCGGGCCGACACCGAGCATCTGGAGTTTGGTTTCAGGATCGACCTGCGGGGCAATGGAGAAGTGGAGGGGCACGGAGACGCCTTCACGCGAAACGATGATGGAGAGAGGGTGGGCGGGCCCGGCCATTGCCGAGGCGAGGATGAGGTCCTGGAACTTGACGGGTACTTCGCCATCGATGGAAAGAACTTTGTCGCTCGGCTTGAGGCCGACCTCCGTGACGCCGGCATCGGGGCCGTTGATGGGCACCGCGGTCGCGGCAGGCTTTCCCTCGGCGACGGAACCGATCCTTGCGGGCTCGGTGCGGAGGCCAACGGTGAAGACGACGATGAAAAGGATTGCGGCGAGGATGATGTTCATCACCACCCCGGCGGAGATGATGATCATCCGTTTCCAGACGGGGCAGGTCTGGAAGGAATCAGGGGCATCGCTGGTGGCGCCGGGGTCGGCATCATCTTGCCCGAGCATTTTGACATAGCCGCCAAAGGGGAGAGCGTTGATGCGGTATTCGGTGGGGCTGATGTCGGCGGAATGGGCGAGGGTGGGATCGATGCGGAGGCGGCGGTTGTACTCGGTCTCGGTGGAGCCGCGGCGGAGCCCAAAGCCCTTGCGATAGGAGAGGAGGGGGGCACCGAAGCCGACGGCGAAGGCAAGAACGCGGACGCCCGCCCATCGCGCGGCGAGGAAGTGCCCGAGTTCGTGAACGACGATGATGAGGCTGAAGCCAAGGACGACCATGAGGAGGTCGCGCGTCGTGGCCAGCATGGGGAGAAGTGATGACATTGCAGGATCCTAGGGGCGGGGGAGCATTGATCGGCGGTTGGAGCGGCAGCGTGCAACAATCGGCGTATGACCAAGCCCTCCGCGTCAGCTTCTGCATCTTGGCGAGCAACCGACCGAGTTCCTGTCGCCGTTGTCGGCCCGACGGGGTATACCGGTCTGGAGCTGATCGAGATTCTTTCGCGGCATCCATCGATACGGCTCGATTATCTGGCGTCGGCGCGTGTGCCCTCGCCGCGGATTGATGAGGAGTTTCCGCGGCTGGCGCATCGGCTGGGCGGGGGAGGGAACGGGGAGTGCGAGCCGATTGACGCCGGGAAGATCGCGGCGAGGTGCCGGCTGGCTTTCTTGTGTCTGCCGCACGAGGCGGCGATGGAGCACACGCCCGAGCTGCTGTCGCGCGGGGTGAAGGTGGTCGACCTGTCGGCGGCATACCGCATTCACGATGTGGCGACGTATGAGCGCGCATATGGGCATGCGCACACCGATCAGGGGAACCTGTCGCGGGCGGTGTATGGGTTGACGGAGTGGTATCGCGATGAGGTACGCAAGGCGGAGCTTTGCGCGAACCCCGGGTGCTATCCGACGGCGGCGGCGATGGCGTTGATCCCGCTGCTGCGGGAGGGGTTGATTGATCCGCGGTCGGTGATCATCAACGCGGCTTCCGGCGTGAGCGGGGCGGGGCGGACGCCGAAGCAAAGCCTTCACTATCCGGAAGCGAACGAGAACTTCTCGACCTATGGGGTTGGGGTGCACCGGCACCAACCGGAGATTGCACAGACGCTGCGGGTGAAGGGGGGAGAGGTCGGGGCGCAGTTTGCGGAGGGCGGTGATGGGGCGTGGAACGGTGAGCCGCTGTTCGTGCCGCACCTGTTGCCGGTGGAGCGGGGAATTTTGGAGACGATCTACGCGATGCCCGTGGGGGAGGGAGTGAGCACCGAGCGGGTGCAGGCGTGTTTGCACAGTGCATATGACCGGGAGCAGTTTGTGGTTGTGCGGAAGGATGCGCCGACGCTGCGGGATGTGCAGCGGACGAACATGGTGCATGTCAATGGACGTGTGGTTGGGGGACGGGTGGTCTTGATCGCGGCGGAAGACAACCTGATGAAGGGGGCATCGGGTCAGGCGGTGCAGAATGCGAACCTGATGCTGGGGCTGGAGGAGGGGGCGGGGCTGGGGTGAGGGCAGTGAGGACTGACTCGATCACTCACCGATAAACACAATGAAGTCAGCGATGTTGCGTTCCTCTTCGCTGAGCGTCTGGGACCAACGATCCACGCTGCTGATGGTGACGATGCCCGCGGCGGGGCGCATGTGGCGCAGCGCAGAGACGAGTCCGCCATCGTGGTCGGTGTGGAAGCGTCCGACGATGAGGACGACGGGCTGGCCGCCCTGATCCAGCTGGCGCGCGACCGAGTCGGCCATGGTCCAGTCCCAGACGGATTGTGAGCGGAACATCGCGTCGATCGTCGCGGATCGCTTCGCGTTGGCTTCTGCTTTTGCGGCGTCGGTGGTGGGGTCGGCTTCGAGGAGGTCTTTGCCGCCCATGACTTTGAAGAAGTCGTCGCGGTAGCGGCCATCTGGGAGGAACTCGGGGAGGACCACAAGCCGCTGCTGCTCGGGGGTGAGTTCCCGCAAGCGGTCAAAGCCCTCGGAGCGGGCGAGGCGGACGTAGCGGCGCGACGCGTTGGCGGCGCTGACGGGGCGCCCCGCGGCCTTGCAGGCCTCCACGATCGCGCGGTGCCCGGAGGTGTAGTTGCTGTCCGTGAGACGGGCCGCGCGGCGGAACTCTTCCTCGGTGCTGATGCCGGAGAGGTAATCATCAACCGCGGCCTGATTATCGCGCTCGATGAACTCGAGCGCTCCGCTGGCGGCGGGGGCCTGGGCGATGAGGTCGCGGAAAAGCCGGGCTTGAAAGGCCTGCCCGACTTCCATACCGTGGCATTCGCCGATGAGAACGGCATCGGCACTGACGCACGCGGTGATGAGCTCATGCCACGACGCGGGTGTGCCGTCGCGATGCAAAAGCGTAAGGACCGTGGGGTCGGAGATCGCAACGCTTCGGCGGGCGTCGGCGGTGTGCAGGGTGGAGGCGGCGCAGCCGGCGAGAAGGAAGGATGCGGCGGCGGCGACAATCAAAGCGAGGTGGCGCATGACCGTATTGTCGGCGCGCTGCGTAAGCACGGCCGGGGAGGGATGCAGATTGGGGGGAGTATCCGGAAGCTCAGCGAACGCCCGCCGCGGCGGTGGCGCGGGTTTGTTCGGAGAGGTAGTTGTCGAGGACTTCGACGATGTTCTCGTGGAGTTCTTTGGCGCGGGTATCGGCACCGGCGGGGATGTTGTTGACGAGGATGCTGAAGGCGAGTCGGCGTGGGGGCTCACGATCGGGGACGAGGGAGTCGGCGTCGGAGACAACGGAGACGAGGCCGGAGAGGGAGCGGACCTCGCGGATGTAACCGCTCTTGGCGCGGACTTCGTTCTTGAGCTTCTTGCCCTTGAAGCGGTTTCGAACGGTGCCTTCTTCCTTGGCAACGGCCAGGGAGCGGACATACATCTCGCCGACGCGATCATCGGCGGAGACATTGGCAAGCCAGTGGGCGAGCATCTGGGGGGTCACGCGGTTGGCGCGGGAGAGACCGGAGCCGTCGGACATGGTGAGGCTTGCGGCATGACCGGCGCCGATGCGGTCCTTGACGACCATTCGGACTACCGCCGCGCCGTTGGCCCAGGAGCCGGGCTGGTGGGTGACCTGATGACCGGTGAGCTTAAGGAGGCACTCGGCATAAAGATTGTCAGAATCAACATTGCAGCGTTCGAGCACGACGCTGACTGGAGTGCGGACGATCGCGGCGATCAATGCGCCGGCGCGGGAGGAAGCGACAGGGTCATCGGCGGCGGCGAGGCGAACCGAGGGGACGGGGCACTTGAGGCGAGTGGCAAGACGATCGGCCAGCAGACGCGAGAAGATCGCGCCGGGGTCCTTCACGGTGACGCTGACGGGCTCGGTGGGAGCATTTCGAACACTGCCGTGGAGGCCGAAGCGGAAAGGGTTGCTTCCGTGCTCGATCCAGACCTGGGTTGTGCCTTCGCGGACGGTGCGGGCGCGCTGGCGATCGAACTCGAGCCAGGATGCGGAGGGCTCGGTTCGGACGGAGGGTTGGTCTCCGGCGCGGCCGCCGGGCTGTGGGAAGACGTTGAGGATGTTGGCGTGGAAGTTCAGGCCCGAGACGGGAGCGCAGTAGGCGCGGTTGAGCTGATCGATCGGCCAGAGGGTGTGAACACTCTCGCGGTCGAAGATCCGGTCGTCGATGACGATCTGGGTGATGGGTCCTGACGCGGCCGAGGAGATGGAGTCGGAGAGCCGATCGAGGAACTGATCGATGCTGGTATGCATCCGGCCGAGGAGCGCGGGATCCGCCAGGGCGGGGTCTCCGGCGCCTTCGATGACGAGCTGATCGCCCACGACAACGAACTGGGTGCGGAACTCAAACTCCGGGCCGACGGTAATGAGGGCCGCGCCGGTGGTGAGGAGTTTGAGGTTGGAGGCGGGGATGAGTGCGGGCTGGGCCTGCGAGGTTGTGGAGAGGGAGACGAGCTCGCGTCCGCTTGCGACATCGACAACGCAGATGCCGACCGCCGCCTTGCCGAGCTGGGCCTTTTCGAGCGCGGTGCGGATGCGCTGGTCGAGCGAGCCCTGCCCGATGGCACTTGCGCAGAGGATCAGCGTCGCCGTCAGGAACGAAATCGCGACGCCGCAGCGCGGCCGAGCGCCAGCAATGAGCATGCAGAGGCCTCCTTTGAGTGGCTTGTCGACCGGGACAAGGACTCTTTCATCGGCCGCTCGGCGGCGTGCGCTTCACCGAACGGGGACCAGCGATAATACCGGCACGTGGGGGGAGGATTGCGGGTGATGGGGGGGTGCGAAGGGTGATAATCGTCTACCATGGGGGCCAAGCCATCCGAGGACCCGATGCCCGATCCGAAACCATCACCCATTTCTTCCGACTCCGATGCTTCGAACGCGATCTCGGGGAGGATTTTGCTCGTTGACGACAACGCGCAGAACCTTGAACTGCTCAATGCTTATCTCGATGATCTGAACTGCCCGATCAGCACTGCGCGGGACGGGATCGAGGCTCTTGAATCGATCGACCGGGAGCCGCCGGACATCATCCTGCTCGATGTGATGATGCCGCGGATGAGCGGGTTTCAGCTGTGCTCGAAGCTCAAGGCGTCGCCGGCAACGCGGGAAATTCCGGTGATCATGGTGACGGCGCTCAACGAAGTGGGGGATGTGGAGCGGGCGGTTGAGTCGGGGGCGGACGACTTCCTGACCAAGCCTGTAAACAAGCTGGAACTTCTGACGCGGGTGCGGTCGCTGCTGCGTGTCCGGCTGTTGAAGAAGCAGCTGGATAGCACCCTGGAACAGATGCGTAAGCTCCGAGGAGACAAGGGATAAAGTCGCTTGGCGCGAGCGGGGCGCTGGGCAGGAACGTGCACCGGGACAAGGACATCCCGAAAGCCTTGTGTGAAGATTTTTTGTCTCTATGTAAGGATGGTGTGGGGGGATTGGATTGCAAATGGATGCCTTCAAGCCTAAACTGACCGTTCAAACAAACGAACGCCGATAGCGGCGTACCACTCAAGCCTCGGGATCGGTGATGGATGTGTGTGAGGCGTGGAGTGGGCGGAGGAGGCCGGCCGACCGGCGGTTCCTGAATGCTGGATCACCATCAACGACCGATGCTTGGACCCTACGCGTTGACCCGCGCCCTCGACCCTTGCGCGATTGCTCAGCGGTGGTTGGCCCTGCATGATTCCGACAACAGCAGCCATGTGGCGTACCGGTTCAGCGCTTTGCGTGGGCGGTATGACCAGCGGCGGTTTCTGGCGGCGGTGGAGCAGCTTTCCACGCTTGAGGAGGCTCACCTGCTGAAGATCGAGCAGGTTGCGCTGGATCAATCGGATACGCCGTGGGTCATCTGCCCGTTTACAGGCGATGCCGATGGTGTTCGCACGCTGGGACGCCTGCTCCGGGAAAAGGGCGGCCAGCTCAGCCCGTTTGAGATCGAGCCGGCGCTGACCCAGATCTTCCAGGGGGTGGGCTTTGCCCATAGTCGCCGGCAGTGTCACGGGGCGATTGATCTGGGCGAGGTGCTTGTGGATCGCCACGGGCGGCTGATCATCGAGCTCTATGGCCTGGGTCGCGCACTGAGCGGGGACAGCGGCTTTGATGCCGAGGTCGCGCGTGATGAGGTGCGGTCGGTCGCGGAGATCGGCTACCAGCTTCTGACGGGGCTCCGGTGCGAGGAACCCTTGATTCCGGCAGGCCGGCTGATCAAGCGGCTGGATCGCAAGTGGGATGCGTGGTTCGACCGGGCACTCGATCCATCTGATGGGTTTGATACGGCGGATGAGGCGCTTTCCACGCTGCCTTCGGTCGCCGCGGTTGATACGCAGAGGCGCGCCCCGCTGGCGGTGCGCGGGATGCTGGAGTTGATCCGGCCGGGCCGGATTGACTGACGCCTTGAAGGGGTGAGCAACCAGAATCAGATCTTGGGCAAACGGCTCCGAATGGCCTGCAGGCGATCGCTCTCCCGGCCTTCGATGGGGTTGAACTTCGACTCAAGTATGCGGATGATGCTCGGCGCATGGGGCAGGTCGATGGCACGTTCGAGGCCGTCGAGCCATGCGGATGCGGATGCATTGCACGCGAGGGCCTCCTCGATGCGATTGAGCCAGAGCAGGGCGACGGTTCGCATGCCTTCAAACTCGGCGATGTCGATGAGTTCGGAGATCGGCAGCAGGTCGTTCAGGACTTCGAGCGCGCCGGCGGGTTGACCGAGGTCCAGACGTGTCTGACAGAGCAGCAGCAGCCCGGAGACCACCGCGGGGTGGGGCGTCTGGCGTGCGCTTCGCCAGATGCCGAAGGTCTGGAGTTCCTGCGTTTCAGTAAGGCGGGAGAGAAGGGCCTCGCGGAACTCCGGGGGTGATGCGCCGATTGCGGCGGAGAGCAGATCCTGCGGCGGGAGCTCGGCGGCGACCCGGAGGAGAATCTCGCGGCGGGTTGCGTCGCTGGCGGCGGGGAGATTGGCGACAGCTTCGTATCCGCCGATGGTTGCGCGGTGGAGGGCGACGGCGCGAGCGGCGGACGCGACCAGCGTCGGATCGTTGGTGGCGGCGGCGATCAATGCGTCTGTGGCGAAAGGGTCCTTGGAGAGCAGGTCGGCCGCGGCCCGCCGGCGGACAGGATCCGGCGCGGTGAGGAGGCCGCGGACTTTCTCTCGGTCCTGTTCATCGCCCAAGGTGTAGTAGAGGGCGAGCGTGCCGGAGGTGCCGGGCGCGAGTTCCTGAAGAGGGATGTCGCGGAGCGCATCGCGGAGCGTGCGGAGGTCCTGCGGCTTGGTGAGAAAGCCGGCGGCGTAGAGCGCGGCGGCGGCGCTGAGCGCGGGTTCGCGGCAGGATTCGGGACCATCGAGCCAGCGAACGACGACGCTCGCAAGCTCGGGGGAAGGATTCCGCGCGGCGGAGCGGAGGAGGGGGGCGATGACGTCAGGGTCTTCTTCGCGAACCAGTGCCGCGGCGATGGCCTGTCCACCATCGGTGGGGGCAAGGATTCCCAGGAGCTCGGCGGCAGCGCGGCGGAACTCCCTTGATCGATCGTCGAGAAGGGCTTCGGCGGCGGTCGCGACGATCGGCTCAAGCGGGCGTGCGTTGGCGAGTTCCTGGCGGGTGAGCTGGATTCCGAGGGTGCGGACGGGTGAGACTTCGTGCCGAAGGAACTCGACGAGCATCGCGGAGCGCTGCGCGGAGGTTGCGGCATCCTGGAAGCGGGCGCGGAGGGAGTCGAGGAGCATCGCGGTGCTTCGATCGCGCTCCCGGACCGCGCGGTCGGCTGCGTCGGCAAGGTTCTGGGCGAGGAGGGTCCGCCACTCGAGCTCGGGGAGCCATTCGACCTGTCCGAACCACTCTCGCCATCGTCGCTGATCGGCACCGAGGTCCGCACGCCCGGTTTGACGGCTCAGGGCGCGGGCGGCGACCTCGCGGAGTTCGGGTCTGGCACGGTCATCAAGCCAAGGGATAAGGGTTCGCATGGCTTCGCGCGAGCGGATCGAGCCGATGGCGAGGATGGCGGCGGATCGGCCAGAGCTGGCTGTTTGGGGGTGTTCAACGATCGCGCGGAAGGGTTCAAGCATCCACGCGTGAAGGTTTGAGGTGGAAGCGGCGACGTCGAGGAGGAGGTTGCGGGCGTCTGCGGCACCGTTCTCGGGATTGAGAAGCCAGAGCAGGGCTTCACGGACCTCGGGGTCGGTTGAGGTAAGGAGGCGGCCCGCCGCGGCGGCTGTAGTGGGGGCATCTGCGGTCGGGTCCCGGAGAATCATGACATCGGCGTTGGAGAGCGACTGTGGCCGCGCCGCTTGCCCGTCCGGGGGAGGCGGGGCGGAGTCAACCGGGGGCGGCTGGGCGGAAGGAGAGGCAGGGACATCGCCTGAGCCTGGCGGTGCGGGGGGAGCGTTCTGGGCGGAGATGGGCGCAGCGAGCAGCCACCAGCCCGCGAGGGGGGCGGCGTATCGGAACACCCTGAGGAGACGTTTGTTCATGGGGGGCGAGGTGGGATCGGTCGATCGTAGGGGGACTTCTTCAATTGAACGCCCGCCATGCGCCGAATAAGCTTGTGGGAGCACGCCGGGTTGCGGCACCCGGCTGGGAAACACTCTGTGAACGACTGGTTCGAGGCAGAAGAACACGTCGAGCGCGCCCATGAGGCGTTTCAGGATGGCCGCTGGGAAGAGGCGGAGTCCGAGCTTCGTCGTGCGCTGGAGTTGAACCCGAATCGGGCGGAGTGGCACTTTAATCTTGGGCTGACGCTCGAAGCGGCGGGCCGATTTCAGGATGCCTCTTCGGCGTTCAGCGCGTGCCATGACCTTGATACCGATGACCCGCACGCGGCGATCTGCGCGGGCGTAAATCTTTTGCGTGCGGATGACCCGCGCGGCGCGATCGAGTGGTTTGAGCGTGCGCAGCGGTCGGACCCTCGGAACGCGATGGCGTACATTCATCGCATCGAGGCGTTTTCGCGGCTGGGCGATCATGACCAGGCGGAGGTGATGTTCTATCTCGCGCAGCAGGTGGAGCCTAAGAACGCGCTGGCGTATGCCTGCCTTGCGGACTCACTGCTGACGCGCGGGCAGACGGATCGCGCGCTGTGGTGTCTGCGGGAGGCGGCGCATCATGACCCGCGGCTGCCGGGTGTTCACGCGCGGCTGGCGCAGGCATACGCCGCGTCGGGCAGGCTGGAGCGTGCGAGGCAGCTTTTCCTGAGGGAACTGCGGCAGGATCCGGGGGACATCGAGACGCTGCTGGATCTGGGCATTCTGCTGGTGCGGATGAGCCGTGTGCAGGAGGCGGAAGAGAAGTTCCGGCGTGTGCTGGAGATCGAGCCCGACAACGCGGATGCGCACTTCCAGCTCGCGGATCTGTCGCTTCGACTGGGCAAGACGGATGAGGCGGCGGAGCAGTACAGCGTGGTGCTCCGGCTGGAGCCGGAGTTCCCCGGAGTTCGCCGCCGGCTGGCCTCGACGATGCTCGCGCGTGGGTCGCGCCCGGATGCGGCGGCGGCCCGGGAACTGCTGCGGGATGATCTTGAGGCGTGGCGTCAGCGGCCGGAACGGTTCAGCGATTCGGAGGCCGAGGATCTGGGGATCGGCCTGCTGGATGCGGGGATGGCTGCGGAGGCACGCGAAGTTCTCGGCGTTGTGGCGCGGCACCTGCCGACACACCTGCCTGTGATGCATCATCTTTCGGTGGCGTGCTTCACGCTTGGGGACCGTGTTGCGGGGCTTGAGCTGTGCAAGCGGATTTTGCGGGCGGATCCGAAGTTTGTGCAGGCGATGCACAACATGGCGGTGGCATATGTTTACGACCGGCAGTGGAAGCGTGCACGATACTGGGTGAGGCAGGCGCTGCGGGTCGAGCCGGATGACCCGTCGCTCAAGCGGCTGCGGATCAAGCTTGCCGTGCACACGGCGGCGGAGGCCGGGGCGTGGGCATGGCGAATGGCCGCGTTGGTGCTGCTGCGCAGGCGGGCGCGGGTCTAGGACTCAAAGCTACTACAGGCCGATCAGCCGTACGGCTTCGTCGACATCTTTGTCGCCGCGGCCGGAGAGGTTGACGACGACGTGCTGGTCTTCGCGCATGGTCGCGGCGAGGCGGACGGCCTCGTGGATTGCGTGGCTGGACTCGAGCGCTGGAATGATTCCCTCGGTGCGGGCGAGCATCTGGAACGAGTCGAGCGCCTGGGCATCGGTGGCGGCGGTGTATGCGACGCGGCCGGCATCTTTCCAGTAGGAGTGCTCGGGCCCGACGCCGGGATAGTCAAGACCGGCGGAGCAGGAGTGGACATCGCCGGTCTGTCCGTTGGTGTCCTGCAGGACGTAGCTGAGCGAGCCGTGGAGGATGCCCGGGGAACCAAAGGACAGAGGCGCGGCGTGCTGGCCGGGGGAGTTGCTGCGGCCGCCGGCCTCGACACCGATGAGGGAAACGTCGGTGTCATCGACGAAGGGATAGAAGATTCCCGCGGCGTTGGAGCCGCCGCCGACGCAGGCGACGACGGCATCGGGCAGACGGCCGAGGGTCTGGAGGCATTGCGAGCGGCACTCGCGGCCGATGACGGATTGGAAGTCGCGGACGATCATCGGGAAGGGGTGCGGGCCGACGACGGAGCCGATGATGTAGTGGGTGTGCTCGACGGAGCCCATCCAGTCGCGCATGGCTTCGTTGGTTGCGTCCTTGAGCGTGCGTGAGCCGGACTCCACCTCGATAACGCGCGCACCAAGGAGCTTCATGCGGACGACGTTGAGTCGCTGGCGGCGAACATCCTCAGTGCCCATATAGACATCGCAGGAGAGGCCGAAGTGTGCCGCGGCGGTCGCGCTGGCGACGCCGTGCTGGCCTGCGCCGGTCTCGGCGATGATGCGCTTCTTGCCCATGCGGAGGGTGAGGAGGGCCTGGCCGAGGGTGTTGTTGATTTTGTGCGCGCCGGTGTGCGCGAGGTCCTCGCGCTTAAGCCAGATGTTTGCGCCCGCGCCGGGTTGCGTGCGTTCGCGCGTGATGGTGGTCAGGCGGGATGCGAAGTAGAGCGGCGTGGGCCTGCCGACGAAGGTGCGCATCAGCCCTTCGAGCTGGCCCCAGAAGGATGTGTCGCCGCGGATCGCGTCGTACTGCGCGCAGAGCTGGTCGAGCGCGGCGACGAGGGTCTCGGGGACATAGGACCCGCCGAACGCGCCGAAGCGACCGGCGGCGGAGGGGACTTGAGAGACAGGCTGCGCGGGGACAACGGGTTGCATGATGAAGCCTAGGGAGCGGCGGGGGATCGTGGAGCCGCGATGGGGCGTGGGACCGGGCCGGAACTGGGCACGAGGTTGTTATCGCTACCTGATTCCCCATCGAGCAGGCGTGCGGCGTCGCGGCCGCGGCGTTCATCAATAAAGAGCGTGATGACCAGACCGATCACAATGAACGCGAACAGGACGAGGAGGGCGGCGGGCGTGCCGAGCTTGTCCTTGGCGACGCCGAAGGGGATGGTGCAGACTGCGGAGAACTTGAAGACCAGGCCCCAGAGGCCGAAGACCTCGCCGGTGCGGGAGACGGGAGTGAGGAAGCCCACAAAGGCGCGATTGGCGGAGCCGAGTGAGCCGAGGCCGAATCCGAGGAGGTTTCCCAAGAGCCACATGGGCCAGATGGGGTAGGCCGCGGGATCGGCGACGCGGGTGCGCATCCATGCGTAGAACGCGAGCGCGAGGGTCGTGAAGAGCCAGACCCCCAGGAGGCCGAGCGTGGTCTTCTTGTGGCCGAAGCGGTCCTGGAAGAGCATGGGGATGAGCGTGCCGACGACTCCGGAGACGGTGATGACCGCGACAAAGGCGACGAGCTTGGCGCCGGCAAAGCCGAAGTCCTGCGCGATGATGCTCGCAAAGAACACGACGACGCTCATGCCGGTGCCGTAGAAGAGGGAGGCGATGAGCAGGATGGAGAGGTCGCGGAAGCTTCCGACGTTGCGGATCGATTCGGCGAGGCGCGAGAAGGCGACGATGACGACGTTGGGTTGGGCGGCGCTGGGCGGGGGAGGGGCGGCTTTCTCTCGCAGGAAGAGCAGCGTGGGGATGGCGAAGGCGATGAACCAGAGGCCGGCGGCGACGAAGAAGGGCCGCCACTGGGCAGGGTCTTCGAGTTTCCAGCGCATCATCACGACAGCGGTGAGCAGCAGGATGAAAAGGGCGGCGAGATAGGCGACGCCCCAGGAGAAACCAGAGACGCGGCCGAAGGCTTCGCGGGGAGAGAGCTCTGGCAGGAAGGAGCCGAGAAAGTTCTCACCGATCGAGTAGGCAAGGTTCGCGGGGATGTAGAGCAGGAGCGCGAGCCACAACTGGTTGGGCTGAATGAAGCCGAACAAGCAGGTGAGGATGCCGCAGGTGAGGCCGGAGATGACGAGGCATTCTTTTTTGAGAGCTCGGGCGTCGGAGATTGCGCCGAAGATCGGGGAGAGGATGACGGTGAGGAGCATGCTGGTCGCGTAGGTGATGTTCCACCACGTGTTCCGCATGGACGGATCGGTGACGACGACCTGGGTAAAAAAGATCGAGAAGAGCAGGGTGTTGATGAGGAGCGTGAACGACTGGTTCGCCACATCAAAGGAGATCCACGACCAGATCTGGCCTTGCCGCGGGAGGCCGCGGAGTGGGTAGAGTCGGGCGAGCATGGCCAGAGCGTAGCGGAACCAGGGCGCATGGTGCGCGCGGCATCACGATCGGCGAGCGCCATGCGAAGGCGCGCGATCGGGTTCCGGGCTTCGGGTCTTGGGTTGCGAGATTCGCGAGCTGCACGCGAGCCGAGCACGCGGGGCGAACCGAGGTGAGAGAGGCCCAGAAAAGCCGGCACGGAGTGCCGGTCCACCAAAGGCCGGGCTATCCGGAAGCGGCGAAGCCGGAAGCCAAGAGGAGCGCGGCGGCGGTGGCCCGGCGCGCGGCCAGGGGCGCTGGCGGGGACAACTGCGCGCGAGGTTGGCCGAAGGGCGGAGTTGGCCGGGGCGGTAGCGCGGCCGCGGAATCGAAGCGGGGATCGGATGGGATGGCGAGGGGCGCCGGGTTGAGGGCGGGGAGGGCATCGAGCGCCGGGGGGAAGAAGACCTCGCGATCATCGCCGCGCTGGATGGATGCGGCGGTTTCGCGGACGGCGAGCACGAGGGAGTGCAGTTCCGACCTTGACGGGAGGGCTGCGAGTGCGGCCGGGTCGATGGGCGTGGGAGCAGGAGCGGTGGCGCGTGCGGGCTGGGGAACCGCTTGCGGGATGGTCGAAGCGGTGGGGGAGGGAGAGGCGTGCGGAGATTGAGGTGACGGCGTGGCGGATTGTGAAGCAGGGGGCTGGGGCGGACTTACCGCGGCCGCGGGACGCTGCATTGCCGCGAGGCGATCCAACTGCGTGAGGTAGCGGAGCGCGGTGGTGGCGGCGTGCCGGCGGCCTTCGCCCGGTTGGCCGCGGCGCATGAGGTCGCTGAGTGTGTCGATGGCGAGTGTGCGGAGCGATCCGAGGACGTGGGCATCGCCTGCCGGTGGGGCGGCGGGTGGCGCGGGGGTGGGGGATGGAGCGGGTGAGTGGAGCATGATGACGCGGAATGATGAAGATAACACGCACCGTACATGTCGTCAAGTCTTTGTTCGGAAATTGTGCATGTCGTAAGTGGCAGTAGGAGAAGGAGTTCGGATGTGGGTGCTCAGGAATGTGCGGATGATCGTGGTTCGGATAGGCTGGAGTGGTGGCCGCGGCGGGGATGGCAGGGCGTGCGTATGGAACGGGGCGGCGAGTTCTGGGGGTGAGTTGTGCCTGTGAGGTGTCGCAGCAGCGGGGGCAGGGGGGGCGGCCGGAAAGGAGAACGCGATGGGCTGGTTGACTCGGCTGCTGGGGTCGCTTGCGAAGCCGACGGAGCGCGTGAGGCGCGCGGCGGGTGAGCCGGGTTCGGCCGCGGAAGTGGTTGCGGAGTTGATGCGGAGGTATCGCGCGGCGAACGACGACGGGTGGGTGCATCTTGAGGCGGTGGGGGAGGGCCGCAGGGTGATCGTGCAGGTGAAGCACGATGTTCTGAACGTGCTGCTGGAAGAGTTGCCAGCGCATGCGGGGGAGGCGCTGGGCCTGGAGCGCATCGAGACGGGGCTGTACCGGATGGCGGATGGCTCGCCGGAGGGCGTGGCGGCGACGATCGATGCGCTGTTGAATGCGCACTTTGGGCTGGGGGCGGAGTATGCGGTGGAGGGGAGGGTGGAGGGGTGAGGGGGTTTCTGTCCGTGAAGTCAGTTGAACTGCCAGCGCAATGGTCCGGCGTGCGACGGGAAAACGCCCAGTCGCTGTACACTGCTGCCAATGGGAACGCAACGCAACATGACGCAGGCGCTGGAAGCGATCGGAGCAAAGCCAAGGACTTTGGTTGGCATTCCCGCGAATCGCGGGCCAATGCCCCCGCCTCACGCACACGCTGCGCCTGAGGGCGGGGATCACCTCGCGCGCTGGGTCACGCGACGCAATGCGATGGGACCGTGGAGCGATATCGCTAGCGCGACGGTGGCGGCGTAGTAAAGCAGGCGGCCTTAGCGCTTGATGGCCCGAATCGCCTTGGCTCGCGCTTCAAGCGGCTCGGCGTCCTTGGCCCGGTCGGTCTTGCGGTAGAGCGCGGCCATGTTCTCAAGGCTCGCGGCCACATCGGGGTGGTCCTTGCCGAGGGCCTTTTCCCTGATCGCCAGCGACCGCGTGTAGAGCGGCTCGGCCGCGGCGTACTGGCC
>JBBRUT010000074.1:0-15948 GCA_038247555.1 Phycisphaerales bacterium
CGCACGTGATCGCCGAACCCTGTATTGGAACCAAGGACACCTCCTGCGTGGAGGTCTGCCCGGTGGACTGCATCCACCCGACCAAGAACGAGCAGAAGTTCGGCACGGTCGAACAGATCTATATTGATCCGGACACCTGCATCGACTGCGGCCTGTGCGTGGACGAGTGCCCCGTGAAAGCGATCTTCCCCGAGGAGGACCTGCCCGCGGAGTGGAAGAAGTACGTGCAGGTGAATCTGGACTTCTTCAAGAAATAGATTGGCTCTGGGTACCGCCACGCTCCGCGTGGCGTCTTTGTCCGTCGTGGTGCGCGGCAGCGGTCCCTTTGGCTGCGGCTTGCCCTTGAGCGAATCCGGGCCGAAGACGACGATCTCTTTTTTCAGATCGCCGAACTGGATCTCGCGGCTGACGATGCCGCGTTCAAATCGATAAAGAGCCTCCGGCTCAAACCGCCGGCCGTGAGCGCGCGATGATCTGGATATTCAGCCCCTCGATCTCCACGCCCAGACGCCGCGTCAACTGCCTGAGCAGTGGCCGCGGAATCGACCCGATCAGTCGCTGTCCAAGATCATCCGGGACGTCCTTGATCTGGCCCGTATCCGCAAAGCGGATATGCACATGCGGGCTCATGTCCGCGTCGTAGCGGCACGATCCGCCCGGCGTCGGGAGCCGCCGCGCCAGCCCGACGCGGCAGAACGTGTCCAATATGCTGTACACCGTCGTCAGGCACAGGCTGTCGGCTTGCGCCCGGGCAATGTCAAAGAGTTCGTCGGCCGTCGGGTGGCTCTTGGTCGAACGAAGCGCGCCGTACACCGCCAGGCGCTGAACCGTGCATTTGAGCCTATGGCTCGCCAAGAGATCGCGCGTCGAGTTCAACCCAAACCCTCCGTGGCGGGCGGTACGAGCCGCCGTGATGCTGTTCTTGCATCATAGCGCGGGGTTCCAGAGCCTTCCATCGCCAGTCCGCGCCGCTTTCGCCGAGCCTCGACTGATCCGGCAGCAATACATGCGGCAGCGTGGAGTCAGCCTCAACTTCCCGCCAGAATCACCGATCCGATCCGCGACGGACCCGAGTTCCCGCCCTCGGCTTGAACCGGCCCGAGGGTCGGCATGAAGTTCCCGTACGGGCTGGACAATGGCTAGTTGAGAACTAGAATCATTCCGGATTGGGAGGATCACATCGTCGATTCTCAGAGACTCTTCTGAAAGGAGTAACGCGAAGATGTCCCATACGACACAGACCGAGACACTCGATCGATGGGCGGACTCCGAGTACAAGTGGGGCTTCACCACCGATATCGAATCCGACACCGTAGCGCCGGGCCTGAATGAGGGCGTCATCCGCCTCATCTCGGCGAAGAAGGAGGAGCCGGAGTGGATGACCCAGTGGCGGCTCAACGCCTACCGCGGCTGGCTGACGATGACCGAGCCAACGTGGCCCAACGTTCACTACCCGAAGATCGACTACCAGGCGATCAGTTACTTCTCGGCGCCCAAGTCAGACAGCGATCGGCCCAAGAGTCTTGATGAGGTCGATCCCAAACTGCTGGAGACGTACGAGAAGCTGGGCATCCCACTGCAGGAGCGGGCGATCCTGGCGGGAATGGCCGTCGACGCCGTGTTTGATTCGGTTTCCGTCGCCACTACGTTCAAGGCCAAGCTGGGCGAGCTGGGCATCATCTTCTGCTCGTTCTCCGAGGCGGTGCGCGAGCATCCCGACCTGGTGAAGAAGTACCTCGGCTCGGTGGTGCCGCAGAAGGACAACTTCTTCGCCGCGCTCAACTCGGCGGTGTTCACCGACGGCTCGTTTGTGTACATACCCAAGGGGGTGAAGTGCCCGATGGAGTTGAGTACCTATTTCCGCATCAACGCGCTCAACACGGGCCAGTTCGAGCGCACCCTCATCATCGCCGACGAGGGCGCCCAAGTCAGCTACCTGGAGGGCTGCACCGCGCCGATGCGCGATGAGAACCAGCTCCATGCGGCCGTCGTCGAGCTGGTCGCCCTCAAGGACGCGACGATCAAGTACTCGACGATCCAGAACTGGTACCCCGGCGACAAGGAGGGCAAGGGCGGCATCTACAACTTCGTCACCAAGCGCGGCAAGTGCGTGGGCGACCGCAGCCGCATCTCCTGGACGCAGGTCGAAACCGGCTCGGCAATCACCTGGAAGTACCCCTCGGTCATCCTCCAGGGCGACAACAGCATCGGCGAGTTCTACTCAGTCGCCCTGACCAACAACCGCCAGCAGGCCGACACCGGCACGAAGATGATCCACATCGGCAAGAACACCTCCAGCTACATTGTCTCCAAGGGCATCTCCGCCGGCCTGGGGAACAACACCTATCGCGGACAGGTCAAGGTGCTCCGCGGCGCGACCAACGCACGCAACTACACGCAGTGCGATTCGATGCTCATGGGCGACAAGTGCAGCGCCAACACCTTCCCCTACATCGAGGTCGACAATCCCAGCTCGCAGGTCGAGCACGAGGCGTCGACGAGCAAGATCGGCGAGGATCAGCTCTTCTACTGCAACCAGCGCGGCATCAGCACCCAGGACGCCGTCTCGATGATCGTCAACGGCTTCTGCAAGGAGGTCTTCGCCGAACTGCCCATGGAGTTCGCCGTCGAGGCCAAGAAACTCCTGGAAGTCTCCCTCGAAGGCAGTGTTGGATAACACGGACATCGACCACCAAGACACGGCGCACCCGCGGCCGGATCGAATATAAGGAACGAATAGATGGCCCCCCTTCTTCAAATCACCAACCTGCACGCCGAGATCGACGGGGTCGAGATCCTCCGCGGGATCAACCTCACGGTGAACCCCGGCGAAGTCCACTCCATCATGGGCCCCAACGGCTCGGGCAAGAGTACCCTGGCCCGCGTTCTGGCCGGCCAGAAATGCTACCAGGTCACCCAGGGCTCCATCCTCTACAACGGCCGCGACCTGCTGGAGATGGAGCCCGACGAGCGGGCCGGCGAGGGTGTCTTCCTGGCCTTCCAGTACCCGCTGGAGATCCCGGGCGTGAGCACGAAGTACTTCATCAAGGCCGCGCTCAACGCCATCCGCAAGCGCCGCGGCCTCGATGAACTCGACGCATTCGAGTTCCTCACCTTCATCAAGGAACGGGCGAAACTCGTGGACCTGGACCTGGCCCTGCTCGACCGCAATGTCAACGAGGGCTTTTCGGGCGGGGAGAAGAAGCGGGCCGAGATCTTCCAGATGGCCGTGCTCGAACCACGGCTCGCCATCCTCGACGAGACGGATTCCGGCCTCGATATCGACGCGCTCAAGACCGTGGCGGAGGGCGTCAACAAGCTCCGCGGCCCGGAACGCGCCACCCTCATCGTCACGCACTACCAGAGGCTGCTCAACTACATCGTGCCCGATTTCGTACACGTCCTCATGGGCGGAAGGATCGTCAAATCCGGCGGCAAGGAACTGGCCCTGACCCTCGAGGAAAAGGGCTACGCATGGGTTGAGAACAAGGCCGACGCGACCGTAAACGCCTAAAGGATGAGGAAGCGATGACAACCATGACAACCATGCCCGAGATGAGCGCGACCGACCTGCTCGCCACGGACTTCGAGCGACTCAACGGCGTAGCGCGGGCTTCTCTGACGACCCTCCGCCGCGCCGCCTTCGACCGCTTCGGCCAACTGGGCTATCCAACCACGCGCCACGAGCAATGGAAGTACACCTCGGTCAAGCCGATCGCGGAGGCCGCCTTGCGTCTGGCGGATGCGCCGCTCACGCCGCCGCACCAGCGCGAACTGGCCGAGTACGTCTTCAGCGACGACGAGCACCGGCTGGTCTTCGTCAACGGCCGATTCGATCCTGCGCTCTCCGCCGGCGCCGCCCCGCTCCCCTTACCCCGAGGCGTGCATCTCGACAGCCTCGCCAACGCGCCGCCCGGGAACGCGGCAACGATCCAGTCGCACCTCGCCCGGCACGCCGGCTACGACGACGCGGCGTTCGTCGCGCTCAACACGGCGTTCCTCCATGACGGGGCGTTCATCCGCATCGAGCGCGGCGTCGTGGTCGAGAAGCCGATCCACCTGCTGTTCATCACCCGGCCGGGCCACGCGCCGGGGGTCGTCCATCCGCGCGTCCTCATCATCGTCGAGGATAACGCCAGCGCAACCGTCATCGAGACCTACGCCGGGCCGGACGGCTCGAAATACTTTACCAACGCCGTCACGGAGGTGGTGGTGGGCGAAAAGTCTTCGATCGATCACTACCGCATCGGGCGCGAGGGCGACGGCGCGTTCCATATCAGCCGGCTCAACTTGCACCAGTCCCGCTCGAGCAACGTGACCTCGCACTTCGCCACGCTCGGCGGGGCGATGGTCCGCAACGAGATCAACGCCGTGATTGACGCCGAGGGCTGCAACTGCGATCTCTACGGCGTGTACGCGGCCTCGGGCACGCAGCATGTGGACAACCACCTGCGCGTTGATCATCTCAAGCCCCACTGCAACAGCCGCGAGTTGTTCAAGGGCATCCTTGACCGGCACGCGACGGGCGTGTTTCGCGGGCGCATCTTCGTTGCCCCAGGCGCGCAGAAGACCGATGCCAAGCAGACGAGCCGGAGCCTGCTGCTCTCCGACACCGCGCGTGCTCGCAGCGCGCCGCAGCTCGAGATCTTTGCCGACGACGTGAAATGCACGCACGGCGCGACGATCGGGCAGCTTGATGAGGATGCCATGTTCTACATGCAGGCCAGGGGCATCTCCCAGGGCGACGCCCGCAACATGCTGATCTTCGCCTTCGCCAACGAGGCCCTGGCGGAAGTCCGCCACCAGCCCATCCGCACCAAGCTTGAGGCGCTGCTTTGGCAGCGTCTGCCCCACGGCTCGCTGGACCGAGGTCCAGGATGAACTCCGCACCCCGCGCCATCACCACGCCCCACCACTCGACCAACAACGGGGCGTTCGACGCCGAGCGCGTCCGGGGTGATTTCCCCATCTTGCGGCAGAAGGTCAATGGCCGGCCGCTGGTCTATCTCGACAACGCCGCGACCTCGCAGAAGCCGCGGGCGGTGCTCGACGCGATGCAGCATTACTACGCCGCCGACAACGCCAACATCCACCGCGGCGTACACACCCTGAGCGTCCGCGCCACCGATGCCTACGAGGGCGCCCGCGCCAAAGTGCAGCAGTTCCTCGGGGCACAGCGGCCCGAGGAGATCGTCTTTGTCCGCAGCGCCACCGAGGCGGTGAACCTCGTCGCTAACACCTGGGGCCGCACCAATCTCAGGCCCGGCGACGAGGTGCTCATCACCGTGATGGAGCACCACTCCAACATCGTCCCCTGGCAGATGCTCTGCGCCCAGACCGGGGCCGTGCTCAAGGTTGCCCCGATCAACGACGACGGCGAGTTATTGCTCGACGAGTTCGAGACGCTGCTCAAGTGCGGGAAGACCCGCATCGTCGCCGCGGCCCACGTCTCCAACGCCCTGGGCACGATCAATCCCGCGCAAGAGATGGTCCGGCTGGCGCACCAGGGCGGCGCCATCATCATGCTCGACGGCGCCCAGGCCGCGCCCCACATGGCCGTGGATGTCCGCGCGCTCGGCTGCGACTTCTACGCCGTTTCCGGCCACAAGATGTGCGGCCCCACCGGCATCGGCGCGCTCTATGGCCGCTACGACCTCCTGAACGCCATGCCCCCGTACCAGGGCGGCGGAGACATGATCCTCTCCGTCACCTTCGAGAAGACCACCTACAACCACGTCCCCTACAAGTTCGAGGCCGGCACCCCGAATGTCGCCGGCACAATCGGCCTGGGCGCGGCGGTCGACTATCTGCGCTCCATCGGCATGAGCACCATCGCCGCCTGGGAGCACGAGCTGCTCGACTACGGCACCCGCGTGCTACGCGACATCCCGGGCGTGCGGCTCATCGGCACCGCCAAAGACAAGGCGGCGGTGCTCTCCTTCCTCGTCGGCGACATCCACCCGCACGACGTCGGCACCATCCTGGACCAGCAGGGCATCGCCATCCGCACCGGCCACCACTGCGCCCAGCCGGTGATGGATCGCTTCGGCATCGCCGCGACCGCGCGGGCCTCACTCGCCTTTTACAATACCAAGCAGGAGATCGATGCCCTGGCGGCGGGCATCCGCAAGGCCATCGAGGTGTTCGGCCCATGACCAACCTTCAAGACCTCTACCAGGACCTCATCCTCGACCACAACAAGCGGCCGCGCAACCGCGGCACGATCGATCACCCCGCTCTGCACGCCCAGGGTTTCAATCCCCTGTGCGGAGACCGCGTCGATATCTTCCTGACGGTCGAGGGCGGCGTGATCCGCGATGTGCGCTTCGACGGCAAGGGCTGCGCCATCTCCACCGCCTCCGCCTCGATCATGACCGATGCCGTCAAAGGCAGGACCATCGAACAGGCCCGGGCCTTGTTCGAGCAGTTCCACGACCTGCTCACGCTGAGCAGCGACGCCCCGATCGACGCCCAGGCCCTGGGCAAGCTCGCGGCCTTCTCCGGCGTTCGCCAGTACCCAGCCCGCGTCAAGTGCGCCACGCTCGCCTGGCACACGCTCAACGCGGCCCTGAAGAACCAAGCCCAGACCATCTCGACGGAGTGAATACCACATGAGCCTGCACGACGATGCCATCAAAGCCCTGCGAACGGTCCACGACCCGGAGATCCCTATCAACATCTACGACCTGGGCCTGATCTACCAGCTGCGCATCGACGAGGCGGGCATGGCCCACGTGAAGATGACGCTCACGTCGCCGGCCTGCCCGGTCGCCGAGCTGATCCCGCAGCAGGTGGCGGCGGCGTTGAAGGCCGTGCCGGGTATCCAGGGCGCGACCGTGGAGTTGGTCTGGGAACCGGCCTGGACCGCCGACTTGATGTCCGAGGCGGCCAAACTGGAGATGGAGTTCACCGGCCACAGCGGCCCGGCGCACTTGCACAAGAATAAGTTTTCGTCCGTGACCCTCGGCCGCAAGTCGCTCAAGCGCCCCTGACCCCCCAGTTTACCCGCCGTGGCGAAGACTCGCCGTGGTGAGGCGGGCCCCACTCGCCCCCGTCCGCCCGATCGTGAACCCTTTGCATGGAGCCATCGATGGGCGAGTTCGTCAAGGTCGCCAGGTTGTCGCAGATTCCCGAGCGGACAGCCAGGAGCGTTGAGGTCCGCGGCACCCGGATCGCCCTGTTCAACCTCGACGGCGAGATCTTCGCCATCGCCGACACCTGCACGCACGCGGAGGCGTCGCTGTCGGAGGGCTCTATCTCTGGCGAGGAGATCGTCTGCCCGCTGCATTACGCGACCTTCCACATCAAGACCGGCCTATGTACCGGCCCTCCGGCCGATGACGACGTGCGCTCCTACACCGTCCGCGTCAGCGGCAACGACGTCGAGATTGAAATATGAGCCGCCGGCGCGCCGCGTCACGGCTGCCACAACTCCCACGACGCCCCGCGCAAGAATGCTCGCGATCTCCGCGTCGCGTTCCCCGGTCGTCATGGTTTCAGGGTTGCGGGATGTGTCCACGCGAAGGGCTCCAGCGCGGCGTTGCGCGTCATCCACATTGCCGTCTCTGGTTCCCTATGCCCGCGTGATTCGATGTGCGCGCGGCGTGAACCAACGCGAGGAGTTGGAACACGGTCAGGCTCGCGCCAGAACCATAACCATGGACCGTCGCGCTCGCTTCACCGCCGAGACGACCCCTTCACCCCCGCTCGGGTCCCCGAGAGACCGTGAGAGACTTTGGCCTCAAAGCGGGCCAATGGGGGCGTGGGGCCATGCTCACCGGTTATGGCCGTGGGCAGATTAGAGACCTTGCCCGATCCGCGCCCGCCTCGCAAACCTTGCCAATCCCGGGCCAGAAAGCGAAAACGCCACCGAGGGTCTCTCGATGGCGTTCGCTGAAAACCAAAGGGCCGGCTGCTTTCGCAACCGGCCCGGTAATAGTGGACGCGTAGTGGCGTTCCGCCGTGCCCGAGAGACCCGCGTAGACATGCCCGGTGCTCGCCGTGTCTGGGAGGCTGGAAAAGCCCTTTTTGACATCTGTTACGAGAGACCGAGACGTGGCGAGCCGAGTCTTGCGTGCTGTCGGAGGTCTGAAATCAAATCCTTGTCGGTCGCGCGCAAGCCGACTAGGAAATGCATACGAGCATGTAGCCGAAGTCGCGCGTCCGAGGGACGTCGCCAGCCCCATCAGCCAATGGAGTGGTTTTCATCGGCTTCGTTCATGACCGTTCCTACTTCGTCACTTCAAGTTCGCGCACTTCCTGGTGCCGCACGGCGCCTCGCTTGATGATTTGTTTCTGTATCTTCGTGAAATCGATCTTCTTGAGGTCGAGCTTTTGGATTTGGCGGTTGTCCATTGTGTGAAAATACAGGACCCTGTTCGTCATGTCGGAGGCCGTGGTGATCTGGGTCGCGCTGGCGATGTCCGCGGCGATCGCTTTGCTGCCGCCCGTCACGCCGACGGGGATATTGAAGTTATCGAGCAGGCGGAAGGCCTCGAATACCGCATCCTCGGCCTTTGGCAAAGGCCGCACTGAAGCAGTGAACACCACCGCCCGGACAAAGCGCGACGGCGGCGTGAAATCACCCGGCAATCCCATCAATCCCGAACCACCACCGATCGGCGAGAGTTTCACGCCGGACAGCGTCAGCGGCTCTTTGGGTGCGGCGGACAGGCCCAGATAGTTCCGCAGGTTTGTCAGATGCCAGTCATACTCCGGCGAGTTCGTGATCACCCCCAGCAGCGCCTCATAGACCATCACTTTCCCGTCCTCCACGATCTCCACCACGATGCACGCGCCGGAGGCATCGGCGATTTTCCAGTGAAACGGCAGCGCAGCTCCGCCGAACCGGGGGTCTTCCACGTTCACCACGCGCACCCGGTCGAGATTGGCCCGCACTTCCGCCACGGTTTTGAAAGAGGAAAGCATCCACCGCATGAAGTCGCCCACGCTCAGCGACTGTCCCGTCTGCGCCGCGTCATAGGCCGCGAACGAGGCGAAGCCAGGGAAATAGTACATTCCCACATACAGCCCTGCCTCGTTCATGCCATCCGGTCCGTACTCCTGCCCGTAAGCCGTGAGCGAGACAAACCCATGCGAGCCGTTCCACTTCAACCCGTTCTCGCCACCGGGCGTGAGCCCGGTGAAGGCGTGATTTCGGGGAAAGAGCACGAGGGTATCGTGGTTCGCGTCACCGGCGGCCCACTCCACTGTGCGAGCGGCGATCACTGCGCCGTCTGCGGACTTTAGTGTAAGCCCGGTACAGGCCCGGCTGGAAGTAGGCGAAATCAGCGCGAGGCTGAGCAAGAGTACCAATAGAGTTCGCGGAAAGTGGGTCAGTGGAGTTGGCATTCTCATCGCTTAGGTTCTTTGAATAATTGTCAGTTGGTTATCGGGATCATTTTCAGAAACGAATATTCGTTCGCAGGTCAAACGGAACAAACGTGTTCCGGCTGGCCTCGGTCCCTCGTTCACCGTTGCCAAGGACACGCTCACGCTCTCCAGCAAAGGACGCGAGTCGTCGCCACATTATTGGCACTGACGGACGGGCAAGAGCGCAAGTAGTGCTGAAACTCGATTACAAAACGACAACCCCCGAGTGGTCTTGACCCCATCTCAGGTCCAGGTCGAATGAGAGCCGAGTGATCTGACCCCCACTCCATTGACAGACTTTCATCGAACTCTACCGGCCTCGAACGCTTCGGGGTTGAGAGAGTTCAGAGATGCGTGCAGGCGTGTGCGGTTGTAGAACATCTCGATGTACTCGAAGACCGCGGCGCGGGCCTGATCCTTCGTGACTTTCGGTATCACCTCGCGGCCCGGGCACACGCTCGGGCCGTGTTTGCGTTCAATCGACCTCGCAACCGGCTCAAAGTCAGTCCACTTCATGCAAAAACGACAACCCCCGAGTCTTGCGACCCGGGGGTTTGTATTTTCAATAGCGGGGCCAGGATTTGAACCTGGGACCTTCGGGTTATGAGCCCGACGAGCTACCGGGCTGCTCCACCCCGCAATCTAGGACGGACGATAGGGCACCAGCCCAAACGGATCAAGCAACTGCCGCGCGTTCATCTCACAGAGGATGCGTGCCGCCATCACCCTCACCTCTCACAATCCCTTGCTCCCTTGCTCCCTTGCTCCCTTGCTCCCTTGCTCCCTTGCTC
Organism: Phycisphaerales bacterium; assembly: GCA_038247555.1. Taxonomy (GTDB): domain Bacteria; phylum Planctomycetota; class Phycisphaerae; order Phycisphaerales; family UBA1924; genus JAHBXL01. Next base: position 10,164 of record JBBRUT010000074.1, read on the forward strand.
CCTTGCTCCCTTACTCCCTTGCCCCCTTGCTCCCTCGCTCCCTCGCCCCCTCGCCCCCTCGCCCCCTCGCACCACACCCCTCGCTCCCCCTCCCCTTCACCCCTACACTCGCTCAATGACGCAGAATCGTGAACCGGTCAACGTCCTCCTCGTCGGCGGCGGCGGACGCGAGCACTCCCTCGCGTGGAAGCTCCGCCAGTCCCCGCGACTCGGCAACCTCTTCATCACCAATCCCGAGAACCCCGGCCTCGCCGCGCTCGGTCGCCCCGTTGATGTCCCCATGGACCCCCGCGCGCCCTTCCAGTTCCAGCGATTCTGCGACAAGAACAACGTCGGCCTCGTCGTCATCGGCCCCGAGGAGCCCCTCGCCGCCGGACTCGCCGATGTCCTCGCCGCACCGGGGGGGGGCCGCGCCATCTTCGGGCCCTCCGCCGCCGCCGCTCGCCTCGAAGCCGACAAGGCTTGGGCCAAGCAGCTCATGCGCGCCGCCTCCGTCCCCATGGCCGACGGCCGCATCTTCTCCGATCCCGCCGCCGCCAAGACGTACATCGAGACTCGCGAGGACCCACCGGTCATCAAGGCCTCCGGCCTCGCCAAGGGCAAGGGCGTCATCGTCCCGCAGACCGCCGCCGAGGCCCTCGCCGCGATCGACCGCATCATGATCAAGCGCGAGTTCGGCGATGCCGGCAAAACCGTCATCGTCGAAGAACGCCTCGAAGGCACCGAAGCCTCCGTCCTTGCCCTCGTCGATGGCCGCACGATCTACGTCCTCGAAGCCTGCCAGGACCACAAGCGCCTCGGCGATGGCGACACCGGCCCCAACACCGGCGGCATGGGCGTCTACTGCCCCGGCGGCATCACCGACGACGCAACCCTCTCCCAGGTCCAGGCCGAGATCCTCGTCCCCACGCTCGACGCCATGCGCCGCGAAGGAATCGACTTCCGCGGCGTCCTCTACGCCGGAATCATGATCACCCCCGGAGGGCCCAAAGTCCTCGAGTTCAACACCCGCTTTGGCGACCCCGAGTGCCAGGCCCTCATGGCCCGCTTTGATTCCGATCTCCTCGAAGTCCTGCTCGCAACTTCCACGCGCAAGCTCGACGAAGTCGACATCAAGTGGAGCCCCGCCGCTTCCTGCTGCGTCGTCATCGCCGCCGAGGGATACCCGGACAAGCCCAAGAAGAACGTCCCCATCACCGGCATCGACGCCGCCTCGAAGTTTGAAGGCGTGCACATCTTCCACGCCGGCACGAAGAAAGACGCTACCGGCGCGATCCTCACCGCCGGTGGCCGCGTGCTGAATGTCGTCGGAACAGGCGACACCATCGCCCAGGCCCGCAAGCGTGCGTATCAGGCCGCCGAGCAGATCCACTTCCCCGGCATGGTCATCCGGCGCGACATCGCCGCAAACGCCCCGGAACTCGCCGCGAGGCCCTGAGCCTCACTTGTTCGGTTCTACCGCTTCGCTCCCCGCCGGCGCAGGCGGGTTGATCGCAGGCGATGCCGCCATCACCCGCGCAATCAATCGCGGCAGCCGATCCAGCGGATACACCCGGTACACGTTCCCGGTCCGCACCGCCGCCAGCGCCGACACCGTGCTCATCCCCACCTCAACCTCTGTCAGCGGCGCATCGTCGAGCGACCGCAGAGAGATCCGCGCCCCCGCCCGATACGCCTCCGGCGCATCGAGACGAACCTCCGGCTTCGTCTCGCCCGCCGCCGAATCTGCGCTCAGGAACGCCAGCGCAGCGCCGATGTCCTTCACCTCTTCATCCGTCAGCGCCTTGGGCGCATCCCCTTCCATCTGACCAAGATCCACCCACCGCTCCATCGACCGCTTCAAGATCCGCCCGTCATCCGTCGGCGCACCGCTCGCATCCAGCCGCTCCAGCACGATCATCCCGACCTGCGCCGCCGTCACCGATGTCGGGTTCGGCGACAGATACGCGCCCGGATCAAGCGTCAGCTTTGACAGGCTCACCGCGTTCAGCTTCACCAGCCGCTCCCCATCGATCAGCGCAAACACCTTCTCCCCCGTCCCATCCGCTGGCCCGCCGATGTCCATCGTGTGCCGCTTCGTGTTCACCCGCGGCTGCTCATCCCCCGCCCCCGGCTCGCGACGGTCAATCTCAACCGCCACCTTCGACTTGGGCTGCTCCACACCCGTGCGGATTCCCGGCGCGCCATCATCAATGAACTCAAAGATCTCCGCGCTCGCCAGCGTCCCAAGCATCGCCTGCACCGCCGAATGATCCGCCGACGCCGCCACCGGCTCGCGAAGGCTCCACCGACCGTCGATCCTCCCCAGCGCCAGCACCTTGTTGCTGCTCTCAAGCCGTACCCGCGAAACATCCCCTCGCGCCCATGACATCGCCTTCCGCTCCCGCCAGTTGCGCATATTCCGGTCCCGCAGCATCTGGTGAAGCTGGTCGCTCACCATCGCGCGCACCGTTGTCGCCCCGGCATCATCGCCCCGCGTCGAAACCTCGATCAGTCCCATCCCCGCAAGCGTCCGCTCCGCAAGCCGGATGGTGATCGCCGCGCCATCCGCCCGCTCCAGCGTGACCTCCGTCGGCATCTCTCCAAGCGTCGCCTCCCGCGAGGGCACCGATACCGCCACCGTCTCGGTCATCAGCGACAGCAGCCCGTCTGCCTGCGCCCCCGGCACCGGCCAAAGCACCGCCGATGCGCTCGTCCCGCCCAGCCGCAGCAGCCATTCCCCGCCCGCCGACTCCGACCGTTCCAGCACATCCGGAACCGACCCCGAGCCCGCCGGGCCGACCGTGATCTTGCGCACGGCGGACGGCCCGAAGCTCAGAACCCTGCCGCCTTTGGCAACGCCCCCAGTTCCGGATCCCCCGCCTCGCAGCGTAAACACAACCGCCAAGCCAAGGACAATCGCAACGATCAGCCAACCGATGACGGCCTTTGTGGACATACGCAAACTGTAGCGGCGGATGTCCCCGCGGTTGCGGCCGAAAGCCCCGGCCCGGACTTCCCAATACCACGACGCTCCATCAGCGTCATGCGGGCTATGGGCAGTGGGTTACAGGCAGCGGGCACCGGCTGAAGCGCAACGGGCAACAATGTGGCGGCAGCAATTTGGGGGTAGTGGCGGCGAACAACGGACCAAAGGGCAGATCTCCCTACGACAGATCCCTCCGCCGCGCCCGACCCGGCAGTCTTCCATCCCCGCACCACACACCCCACCGAGATTCTGATAGGCTCTCCCCGTGCGCATCGCCCATACCTGCGCCAGTTGCGGCTTCGACCTCTCGCGCACCCCTGCGCCCATCGATCCCCACTACGCCCTCCCGATCGTGATCTGCCCCACTTGCCGCGCCGCCGTCGTCAGGCGCGAGCACCCCACTATGTCTTGGTCACGCTGGGCGGGCCGTGCACTCTTCTCCCTCCTCTCCCTGCTCATCCGCGCCGGCGCAACCCTCGCCATCGCCGCGGTGGTCATCTCGATGTCCGATGCGCTCTGGCCCGAGGTCCGCCGCGGCTTCGCCGATTCTTCCCGCTCCAGGGAAGTCATCGCCGTCATGATCATCACCTGGCTCCTCGCGGCATGCATCTCCGGCTTCTGGACCGGCCTGCTCTTCACCCACTGGAGCTTCCGCCGTCTCGCCATTGCCTGGCTCACATTTCTGCTCCTGCTCCCGTTCGCCTATTCGACACTCGCATTCCTCGATCGCCTGAACTCCATTCCGCACGACGCCGCCTTCTTCACCAGCGGCTTCTTCAGGAACGCGATCAATCAGTTCCGCCGGTCTCTCACCGGCTCGTTCCCGCTGATCTTCGCCGCCTGGGCCGTCTCGCTCGTGGCGATGCCCCTCGGCCGCGCCGCAAGCTCGCGATGGCGACAGCAACGACGCCGCGCCGTCTGGCGCCGAATCAGAGCCACAAGGAAAGCGACATGCACCAGCAAGCTCCTCACACGGGCATAGCCCCTGACCCTGCGCCCGAGCCCCGCATCTCCACGCTGCTCGCCGACCGGCCATGCAGCACGTGCTGCTTCAACCTCGTCGGCCAGTCCATCGTGCGAGAACGCCACTACGCAATGCTCATCGTCCGCTGCCCGGAATGTGGCACCGTCGCCAGCCTCCAGGAATACCCGCTCCTTGGGCGCTGGGCCAACCGCTGGGCCGCGCTCGCCGCCGCCCTTTGGTTCCTCCTCGCAACCGCCCTCACGTTCGGAATCGCAGGCATCATCTTCGGCTTCACCATGGGCACCATGCAGACCACCGTCCAGCCCCTTGCGACACTCATCAGCAAGAAGCACGATGAGCATCAGATGTCCACAGGTGTCGCGGCCAATCAGTACAACTCCTGGTACATCACCGACACCGCTTGGTGGGACACTGTCGACAAAGCCGCCCTGATCAAAGAAGCAGGGGGGTGGTCCGGCGCAATCCAGTGGTGGGGCCTGCTCATCTGGGTCATCGCCTTCTCCATCCTCGTGCCCCTTTCCGCGGCGTGGTCTATCGCCGCAGCCCACCGCCGCGGCTGGAAGCTCCTCCTCACCTTCCTCCCCATACTGCTCATTGCCGCGGCATTCTGGAGCAGCTCGAACTTGGTAGCCGGCCCGTATGTAAGTGTTCACGACCTCGCGGGCAGGACAGCCGCGCCAGTCCTCCTCCCCATCTGCGCGGCCCTCGCCATCCTCGCCCTTCTGATCGGTGCGCTGTTCGGCAGGCCCCTCGCCCGCTGCATGGTCACCCTCTGGCTCCCCCCGCGCCTCCGTGTGCCCCTCTCCTTCCTCTGGATTTGCGACGGCAAGAACCCACCCAAGCCGACGTGGTAACGGACATGAAACGAACCCAATCTCAGTTTCGCAAGTCTCTTTCAATAACCCACTTGCGAGAGCTAGAGACATGGGAGATCTGTCCGGCATTCCCTCGCAAATCACAATCTCCCCGAAATACTTGACAGACACCAAACTTCATGCCATACTCCCCCCATGGGCACCGGGGTAAACAGCACATCATCCTCCGAGCTTCGCGCTCGCCTGCTGACCGACCTCGCCGAGGCCCGCGGCACACTCCCCGAGATCGCCCGCCGCCACGGCATCCCCTTCCTCAACGCGGTCGAGCTGCTCTCAGGGCCGGATGCCCAAGCCGAGATCGCACGCATCCAGTCCGCGCTCTGCACCGCAACGCGGCTGGCCGCGACCGCCGTTCTCCCGCAGGCCATCGCCCCGCTCCGCCACATCATCAGCAACTACCAGGCCCTCTCCGGTCCCGTCGACGCCTTCACCCTCCGCAGGCAGTCTGTCATCCTCCGCGGCACATACCTCGCCCTCCGCCTCGCCAACTTCCGAGGCTACTCCGGCGCCATCGACTCGCGTACGTACCGCGCAGGCAGCGGCTCCACTTCCCGCCCGCCAGCATTCAACCTCAATGGCTCCGACGGCGATGGATTCGATGGATTCGATGATGAAGACGTCGACGGTGACGACAGCGGCGTCACTGAACGCGATCAATCGCGATCAGTCCCGATGACCCGGATGAACCAGTCGCTCTCTGACGCCCACCCCAGCGCGCCCCCAACCGCGGCCGACTCTCCTGACAATTCAGATGACAGCGAACTCGATGATGAGCTCGACGCCGATGAGTACCAGAACGACGATCTCGAAGTAGACGAGTACGAAGACGACCTCGACGCCGCCGCCGGGCATCACCGCGCCCTGCAAGCCGCGCCCGACCGATCCTCGTCGTTCCGCGAAGCATTCATCGCGCTTACCGCCGCGCCGCCGCAACCAGCGCCGCAAACACGCCCGCCC
>JBBRUT010000075.1:0-15822 GCA_038247555.1 Phycisphaerales bacterium
GTTGGTCACGTAGAAAACCCGGGTTTCGTAGGGATCGAGCGTGATGTCCTCGGAAGTATCGATCGCGGTGCCGTCATCAGTGCGCTTGGCGAGGGCAAAGAAGCGATTGGAGTACTCGATGTAGTAGCGAACTGCGCCGCCGGTGGAGAGCCGCAAGGGCCGGTCGAAAGGGTTAGTGAACTGGAAGGCCAGAACTTCGAACATGAAGTCACGGTTCGCAGAGGTCGGCGTGTCGTCGATTGTGATATTGCCAAACTGTTCTGGTTGAACTCCAGGAATCTCTGGCACGTACCCGTCGGCAAAGTCATTGTCGCCGCCCGTGCCGGAAGGGACGCCCGGATCGTGCGGCGTATCGGTGTACATCCCGTACCAGTTCACTTCGATCAGGAACGGCTGGGCCTCGATGCCGTAAATGTTCAGCCGCGGCGAGCCTCCGTGCAGGTCCTCGCCCACATCAGGGACGAAGTTGCTGCGGAGATTGACGACAAGGGTCTGCTCAAAGTCAGCGTGAGTCGGCGCGTTGGTGACGGCTTCGAGCGCGATGCGCGTGGGAATGTTGCGGTCGTAGGTGCCGGTGAGAGGTGGATCCTGATCAGAATCCATGGCATCGATCGTGTTTACCAGCAGGTGCGCGGCCAGACGCTGGGCAAGCTCGGCGGATTCGCCGTAGGACAAGCCGCGGGATCTGTTGACCGAGCGATCCCACGCATCGGGATAGGCAGTTTCATCTGTGTAGGGCATCAACGCGTTGGTGTAGACCTCAAACAGCGTCTGCACATCGAGCTGCGTCGGGGATGTTCCCGAGCTCTTATCGAGCTTGCGGAGCAGGGCGAGGGAATCGGTCTTGTACTCGAGCGCGCCGATGAAGTTCGGGTTGACGCCCGCGGCGGGGTTATCGATGATGGCGCGGGCGCCGTTATCGACAGTGAGCAGGTGGCGGATATCGGCAAAGACGCTGAGGAGCGCGGCATCGCTGGCCCGGCCGGTCGCCGAGGCGGGGCGGCCGAGCATCTCGATCGCGCGGGGCCGGTTCTCGCGGAAGGGGCTGAACGCCGCGACTTCGCGTCCGCCCGCGGTGCGTTCAAGCCGCGAGGTGTGGTCGGAATCGTTGACGCCATTGAACGTGCGGAGTTCGAGCTCATCGGCCATGCCGAAGGGGGCGCGGAAGCGGTACGAGCCGCCCACGGCGAGGTTGCGAGCGGAGGCCGGATCGGAGCCGAACTCGTCGTAGATGCGGTCACGCTGCCGCGCGGTGAGGGGGTTGGAGTTGCTGGAGTTCTGGATATCTTCCGAGACGTTGACCTGGAGACGGGGATCATTGGAAGGCGCGGCGCGTCGTACATCCGAGGGGAGGACCTCGCCGGTATCGATGGCGTAGCGGATCGCCGCGTACGCGGAGTGGCCGACATCGGTGGAGATCGGGTTGCCGGCGGGGGCGTTGTAGTTGGCGTAGTTGGCAACGCCCGGTCCCTGCTCAAACGCGTTGTAGCCGAAGCTGGTCGCATTCCGGTAGACCCAGTTGAGATCGTTGGTGGTGAGAAAACGGCGCAGGTCGATATCGGCCGGGGTGAGGCCGGCGGGGAAGTGCTCGACATCGCCGCTGGAGTTGAGCTCCGCACTGGGCTCGTAGAAGAAGTCGCCGGCGGTGTTGATATTGATGAGGCCGCTCAGGTCGATGGCGCGGGCGGCGATGAAAAGGCGTGCAAGCCCCGACTGCGGCAGAAGCCACCGCACGTTCATCGGGTCGAAGTCGTCGGCGAGCTCGAACCACCGGGCATCGGCGAAGCCGTCGCCATCGGTATCGGCCCACTGGTTGCGGATGTGCGCGGGATCGCTCGGCGCGAGGTTGTCGACCATCGGACGGAAGGCGCGGTACTGGTAGTTCGAGTAATCGGCGGGGTAGCTGTAGTTTGCATCAACCGAGGTGCCGTAGATCACATTGCGGTTGGTCGGATCATCGCTGTCATCAAGGAGATTCAGCCGCGAACTCATCCGGTACGGGGCGCCGTTGTTGACCCCGGGCTCCGCATTGAAGTTGTTGCGAAGATTCGCCAGAGTAATGAATCGCCCGTTTGGCGCGAAGTTGGAGATGGCCGCCCAGGTGCGGGCATCGTCGAGTTGATTGAGATTGAAGTTCGTCGGCGGCAGCGTGCCCGGGGCCATGAGCCGGGTGGGCTCGATCGACGCAAGCCAGGGGTCGGAGGGGCGACGCAGATCCTGACCGGTGCCGGTCCAAGGACCGGTATAGCGACCGGTGGGATGAAAACGCGTCAAGCCGTCGTTGAGCGTGGCCTCTGAGGAGCCGAGGTAATCGCTGGTGCCCGGGTAGTCGGTGGCTTCGCGGCGGGTCGTCCAGGGAACGGCGCCGGTGGCAAGCGTGCGCTCGGCGTAGGTCGAGCAGGCATCGTCGGCGATGACGCCGGCGAGGTAGTCCTTGATGAACGCCGCCTGACCATCGAGCCGGCTCTCGCGAACCAGCGATGCGCTCAGAGAGCGATCGGCGCGGCCCAGCGTCGCGTAGGCGACGGCGATGATGGCCATGAGCGCGAGCACCGCCACGACCATGAGCAGCACGGAGCCGCGAGGTGCGGAGCCGGCGCGGCGTGCTGGGTTGATGGGGCGGAGAGTACGTGAGGACATATCAGGGCTCCTTCCCGCGTGCGGCCCGGAGCGGCCGCGATGTGTGCGGGCGAGGCGGATGAGGCGGCGGGACTTCATTTCAGAAGCGATCTCGCTTGGCTTCGGGGACTTCGATGATGAACTGGAAGGTCTGTTCGCGCAGCCGGTCGGTGGGGTCGACAAGGCTGATGGTGATGCGGAGCAGCTTTGGCCATGCCCACGGGATCGTGGAAGGAAAACGCTGATCGGGATCGGTTTCGTAGTTCGCGACCTCGGGATAGGTGGGATCGAGATAGCCGAAGCAGGAATAGAACGCGCCGTAGTCGGGGGGGAAGCTCCCGGCGTTGGTGATGGGCGGGAAGTGCACAACCGCGGGATTCACAGGCCGGACCAGGGTCTGGCCATTGCGCATCGGGACGAGTTGGTTGACGGTGTCCCGGTTGTCGATGCGGTTGTAGGGACGTGCGACAACCGGGGAGGCAGGCTCGAGGGGATCGGCTTGACGCTCAAGCCCGTACCACTGCACCTGGCTGAAGTCAGGATTGCCAATGTCGGTCCCCGGCTTGCCGAAGGACCACTCGACGATGAACTCGGTGCAGTGCGGCACAAAGTTGGAAGCGGCGAGCATCATCTGGTCGACGCGCTTCCACGGCTCGTTGTTGGCCCAGCCGGCACCGCCGTTGACGGTGCCCAGAAGATTGGGGGGCGACAGCTCGCATCGCATGCGGCGATCGGAACGGAGATCAAACGGGTTGTTCCAGCCGCTGGGCAGAGCGCCGATTATCCACCGCTTCATGTTGGAGGTGGTGAAGCCGGGCCCATTTGTGATCTGTGTGGGATTGGCATCACGCTGGAACGCGTACCGATTCCCGACGCCATCGCTGGCCGCGTCGGCATCAGGGTCCCACGGATTCGTCGTGGCGGGATACTCCTGCGCATCGAGCACGAAGTTGCGAATTTCCGAGAGGCTCGTCACGGCGAGATCGACGATGCCGCTGGAAAACATCGGGGCGACCACGGGCTCATCACGCACGAGCTGGGCATCGGTGGGCAGGGGCTGAGGACCGGTGAGCGCGAGGATCTGAAAGATGCTGGAGGCCGCGGGCTGCAGCGATACCTGGATCGCGTTATCTGCGATCTCACCGGTGGTCACGCCGGCCACGGTGCCCGCGAGCGGGGACTGGGCAGTTGCGAGCTGGTCGATGAGCGTGGTGACGTGCCGGAGGAGGATCCAGTCGGAGGCGAACTCATTGGGCCCGCCGGAGGCGCCGAAGGAAGACTGAGTCTGCGCGAATCCGCTGTGCTGGCGGAGCGGCTCCGGAACCGGAGCGGCGGGGTTGACGTTCCGCAGGCCGTGACCGTAATAGATTCGCGCCGCATTGCCCGTGGGCACCCGCGACGGATGGATCGGATCGCGGAGCGTCGAGTAGCGCCCGTTCGCGAAGAACATGAGCTCATCTACACGGCGCGGACGGGCGAAGGCGGCTGCCTGATCCGGGTCGAGGCGGATGTTGACGACGCTATTGCCATCCGCGGTGTTGCGGTTGCGGATCACCATGAACCCGTCGCGGGTCATCGCGGCGACATCGTCGCGGATTTGGCGCTCGATGAGCGCGGCGTACTCGTTGAAGTTGCTGAGCCGACGGCCGGCCCGCACCGTCTCGCCGGTGGAGCTGAAGACCTTGGCAAGACCGATGGCGATGAGCGAGACGGCGCCCACGGCGATGAGGACCTCGACGAGTGTGAACGCGTGGGGCTTGAGTCGGGGGCGGCTCATGGCAGCACCTCCATCACTGTGACGCCCGCGGGAATTTGCGCCGTGAAGATGAACTGCACGACACGGCGCTCATCGGCACCATTGGCCAGAAGCCACTCGGCAATGGGCGGGTTGATCCGCAGACGTGACAGAGTGCCGCTGGCGGGGTCCCGCTCGACGGCCTCAACCGTGTAGGTGTTGCCCAAGTTGTCAACCAGACGCTGATTCGGTTGGGCCATGAGGCTTCCAATCCCGTTAGCGCTGGTGAGATCGACGTTGTTGATGTAGCGCCCCGGTGCGGGTTGCCCCGGAGGGGTTGGCGGAATGGGACGGGCGGGAAGTTCGAAGTGCGTGCCGCGATTGGCGACGATGGGCTCGGAGTAGCGGAGCCCGCCGGAGCCGTCGGTCCCATCGAGGGTGGGGAGGAAGGAGTTGCCGGCCTGGCGACCCACCGGGAGGCGCAGATCGTTACCACTGACACCATCGCCCAGCAGAACCTGGCGGAGGGTCCGGTTGGGAACGACACGGATGCGGGGATCGACCTTGCGGACGAAGATCACGGCCTGAAGTGGATCGCTAAGAGAACTGTTCGCGGCGTCGAAATCCGAGACGCGGTGCACGGCGATGTCCCACACGAACTGCGGCTTGCCACGATCGGCGCCATCGGAGGGATGGAGCCTGGCCGCAAGCGGAACCTGGGCGCTCGCGGGCGCGGAGTTGGGATCGCCAAAGGTGGCCCATCCGCCTGCATCGACCGGGGCAATCAGCCACTCTCCAAGCTCGTAATCGTTATTGTCAAGGGCCGCGCGGCCATCGGCCTGACGCCACCGCCAGTTGCCCCAGACGGTGCGCCCCGGAGCAGGGATCACAAGGGAATCAAGATCCATCTGCGCCAGCAGGGCGCGGGTGTTGTTGGTGACGAGCACGCCTTGGATGTTCTCGCTGCCGATGCGCTGCTCTCGCAGGACGACAGGGAAGAGCGCGCCCAGGCCCAGCAGGCCAAGGGCGAGGATGAGGACGGAGATGAGGATCTCGATCAGCGAGAACGCCGCGATGGCGCGAGGGCTAAGGCGACTTGGGCGATTCATCACTGCACCTCCACGGCCTGGAGCGCGCCGGTGTAACGATCGACTGTAAAGATGCGTGCTTCGGGAGCATCAAGAACCTCGCCGGCAGCGCCGTTGGGCCGGTGAAGCCCATCGAGGTTGGTGTCACCGGAGATCCACCGGTTGATGTCCCGCGAGTAGCTTGCGAAGTTCGATGGCCGCGGCGGGAGACTGGGCGGGGCAGGGCTGTCTGGATCGAATGGCAGGTACAGACTCTGGGAAAAGCGATCGACGCGGACACCCAGCGCGGCGGCAAGCTTCGACTCGTCGTAAAGGGCCAACTGGCCCACCGCCCGGGTGAGAACCATGTCGCTGCTCTTCCAGCCCAGAAGTTCGCGGCGGTTGGCATCGGTGACGACGGTGGGCCCACCGCCGCCAGCGGGCGCATTGAGGATTCGGGTGACGAAGCGAAGGGCATCGTCGGTCTGGTCGGCGCGGTAGTTGGCAAAGACGCCGTTGTTCCGCCACTGTGCATTGGGGCCTGGCGCGAAGATCAGGCAGGTTTCCGCGGAGCCCATCTTCATGATGCCGGTGCCGGCCTGGAAGCGGACCATGAAGGTCTGGCGATACTCTCCGACATCGGAGCGCGACCGGTCATAAAAGTCTGTCTCGGGGAAGACCCAGTTGGGCTCGTTTGCGTTCTTGGGGCGGTTGGGATAGGGCTCATACCACTGCGTCGCAGGATCGCTGGTGGAATCGTTTGAGCCATCGGAAGTGGAGTTGGCAGGGGCATAGCCGCGGACCATCCAGCCGCGGGGCAACTGGAGCGGTTCGTTGATTCCGCTGGGAACAAAGATGTCGCGGCGGACAACGTTGCCAGCGCCGTCGAGGTCGTTGAGGCTGCCGGCCTTGATGTAGATACCCATCGTGAGGCGGCCGCCGGGCGCAAAGAAGAACACGACCGCGCTGTCCTGGTCGCCGGAAGAGCGGAGCGCGGCATCCTTGCCGGAGCGGAGCCCCGACTTGAGCATCGTGTCGGCGAGCGCAGCCTGCGAGTTGTTGAGCATTGACTGGAAGCTGGGTACAGCGATGAGCAGGATGGAGGTGATGATGATGATCACCACGAGCATCTCGATGAGCGTGAAAGCGCGGCGAAGATTCATCGTCCCACCTCCACAATGTTGTCGCGAGTGGTCGGAGCGAGGGGTTCGTTGTCGACCTCCGGGACGATGACCCCACCCGTCGGGAGCGGGCGACGGTCATCGGTAAGTTGGTCCGGCCCCAGGCTCACGATCGCAAACTCCGCATCGCGGAGTTCAGGATTGGTCAAAGGATCGCCAACGGTGCGCGGCACGAGGAACTGGGAGACCTGACCGGAAGCACCGTTGAACTGCGGCTTCCAGCGGTAGTAGCGGATGGGCTGGCCCCAGCGATCGGTGAAGGCGACACGGGCCTCCTCCGGCGCGGTGGCCGGGTATCGGCCGAAGATGTTCTTCGCGCTGGCGCGAGCGGGATCGTAATACGCGTCGTACTGCTTGCCCTTGCGCTTGAAGAGTCCATCCGCAGCGGGATTGCGGTTCGGCTCGGTGAGCTTGGACCCTGGCCCACCGTCAAGCGGGCCCTGGGCATCGGTCTGGTTCAGCCCACCCATGATGTACCACTGCAGGCTGTAGATGCTGTAACGGGGAGCATCGACGTCGGAACCTGACATGAGGAAATCGTCGTCGCGAACATCGGGCCTGCCCATGCCGTTGAGCACGTTGCCGGTGGGGTCTCCCATCGCGTCGAGCTTGTCATCAAAGAGGAGCGGGTAGAACCGGAAGTCGGTCTTGAACTGGATGACGGCCATCTTCATGGAGTTCACGACCTGCCGCTCCGCCGCGAGGCGGGCCGCGCCAATGGCCCGGCGGGCCGCCATCAGCAGCACGCCTGCAAGCATGGCGATGATCACGATCGTGATCGTGGCCTCGATGATGGTGAAGCCCCGGGGCTTGCGGGGGGAATGGTTCACACCGCACCGCCTTGCTGGAGGGACTCGATCATGGCGACGAGGGGAAGGAACATCGCGACGACGATGGTGCCGACGACGACGCCGAGGAACACCATGAGCATCGGTTCGATGAGGGAGACCATCGCGGCGACCGCGACGTCGACCTCTTCGTCGTAGTTGTCCGCGATCTTCATGAGCATCGCATCAAGGTCGCCGGTCTCTTCACCCACGTCGATCATGTTCACGACGATCGCGTCGCAGACCTTGCTCTCGCGGAGAGGATCGGCGAACGATTCACCCTCGCGGATGGAATCGTGCACCTTGTTGAGCGCCTTCTCGAAGACGTAGTTGCCCGAGGTGTCACGGGTGATCAGCATCGCCTCGAGGATGGGCACGCCCGCGGAGATGAGGGTGCCGAGGGTGCGGGTGAAGCGGGCGGTGACGCTCTTCTTCACCAGGCTCCCGAAGACGGGCATCCAGAGAACGATGGTGTCGAGCGCAGCGCGGCCGGGCGTGGCCTTGCGGGCGAACTTGACGAACAACATGATCATGATGGGGGCGAGGAGGATGAAGATCCATCCGGGGATCGTCTGACCGACCTTGTTGCCCGCGACCCACGCGGAGACGTTGATCAGGTGGCGCGTCAGTGCGGGGAGGGCGACGCCGAAGTCGCGGAAAATCTCCTCGAACTTCGGGATGATGAACACCATGATGAACGTCACGATCGCCACGGCGACAACAACGACGACCGAGGGATACACGATTGCGCCCTTGATCTTTCGTTTGAGCCGCTGCGCCTTTTCCATGAACTCGGCGAGCCGCTGGAGGATGATGTCCAGCACGCCGCCGACTTCTCCCGCGGCGACCATCTTGGTGTAGAGCTTATCGAAGGCCGCGGGATGCTTGGCCATGGCTTCGGAGAGGCTCGAGCCGCCTTCGACATCCTCGCAGACGTCGGTGAGGATGTTCTTGAGCTTTCCGGGCTTCTGCTGGCCTTCGAGAATCTGCAGCGAGCGAAGCAGGGGCAGACCCGCATCTTGAAGCGTGGAGAGCTGGCGGGTGAACAGGGTGAGCGTCTTGGCGTTGACGCGGCCGAAGCTGAAGGACATTTCCTTCTTCTTCTTGACCTTCTTTGCCTCGCCCTCTTCGGGCAAACCAGCCTTCTTGCCCTTTTGTTCGCGAACCGATGTCGGGAAGAAGCCCTGCGACTTGATCCGCTGAACCGCCTCTTCGCTCGTGGTCGCTTCGACACTTCCCTTCTGGGGCTTGCCGGCGGCGTTCAGAGCTTCGTACTGAAAAGTGGGCATATGCGACCTCGTTCAGACCTTGTGCTCGATCTCTTCTGCTTCGACAACAACAACGAAACGCCGGCCCATTGCCGGCCCTGCCCCACGCCCCGCCCCCCACTTCACCCCTACGCCCAACTCGCCCACACCAGCGCTTTCCCGACCTTGTCAAACCGAACGATCAAATCTCGTCCGCGAGGGTTTCTCGAACCACCTCATCGATGGTGGTCTGACCCTCGTAGATAGCAAGCAATCCCGACTCGCGCAGTGTTCGCATGCCCGACTTGCGGGCGTGCTCCCGAAGAATGTTGGTGGAGGCACGCTTCATGATCATCTCGCGGAGCTGATCGTTCATATGCATGATTTCAAACAGAGCCATGCGGCCCTTGTATCCGGAGTTGTGACAGACATCGCAGCCGCGGCCGCGAAAAAGCTTGCGACCCCCGACGTCCTCGGGCAGCAGGCCGAGCTCCATGAGTTCCTCTTCCTTGGGCTCGTACTGCTCTTTGCACTTGGCGCAGATGGTGCGGACGAGTCGCTGGGCGACGATGCCTTCGATGGTGGCCGTGAGAAGGAAGGTCTCGATTCCCAGGTCGACAAGCCGGAGAATGGAACTGGGCGCATCGTTGGTGTGGAGCGTAGAGAGCACCAAGTGGCCCGTCAGCGAAGCCTGCACAGCGATGATGCCAGTCTCAAGGTCGCGGATCTCACCCACGAGGATGACGTCCGGATCCTGACGCAGGAAGGACCTCAGCAGGCGGGCAAAGGTTGTTTCGGTTTCGACATTGACCTGGCACTGGCACAGCCCGTCGATGTCGTACTCGACCGGATCTTCGGCGGTGAGGATCTTGGTCTGAATGTCGTTGAGTTCCTGAAGGGCGGCGTACAGCGTGGTGGTCTTGCCCGAGCCGGTAGGGCCGGTGACGATCACGATGCCGTTGGGCCTATTGATCAGGCCGCGGAAGTCGATCAGATCCTCTTCACGCAGACCGATGCGGTCGAGCTGGAGCTGGACATTGCCGCGGTCGAGCACACGCATCACGACGCTCTCACCCCACATGGTCGGGAGTACGCTGACGCGAAGATCGACCGGCGCGCCGCCGACGGTGAGCTCGACGCGGCCGTCCTGCGGGAGACGGCGCTCGGCGATATCCATGCTCGCCATGACCTTGATACGGCTGGTAATGGCCGGACCGAGGTGCTTGGGGGGTGGAACCATCTCGTAGAGCACGCCGTCGATGCGGTAGCGCATCTTGAACTCGTGCTCGAAGGGCTCGAAGTGGATATCGCTGGCGCGGTCCTTGATGGCTTGGAGAAGGACGAGGTTCAACAGCTTGATGACCTTGTTGTCCTCTGAGGCCTCCATCACCGCGTCGAGGTCGATCGATTGGTTGCCCTTGCCGGCGAGACCTTTGAGCTTGTCATCTGCCGCGAGAGCCGAGACGACGTCGGTCACGGACTCGTGCTTCGAGTAATGCTTCTTGATGAGAGCATCGATGCTGGCCGGGTCGGCGACGACCGCTTCGACATTGAAACCCATCAGGAGGCGGAGATCGTCGACCGCGCGGAAGTTGTCCGCACTCTTCATCGCGATCCGGAGCCGCTTACTCCGGGGGTTGTAGTCGATCGGGACGACCTGATAGGTCTGAACCGTCTCGGCTGCGAGCGAGTCGCGGACCTCATCAGCCAGTTCAAGCTTTGTCAGGTCGGTGTAAGCCATGCCCGCTTGGCCCGCAAGCGCCTCGAGGACGTCGCGCTGGGTGCAGTGACCCAACTCCACGAGGAGCTGGCCGATCTGGATTTTGCGCGTCTTCTGGACGGCAAGCGCTTCGTGAACTTGTTCGCGGCTGGCCTTGCCGAGCTTGGTGAGAACGCGACCGAGTTTACGGCCTTTGAGTTCAGATGGATCGATTGTGGCCATGGATGGTCCACTCCTCCGAACCGCCCGGTGCACGCCGGAAATCGACCGGCGAATGACAGGTACAACCCTGCCAATAGCCTATCGGGCCGAAGGCCCCCGACGGTTCCACACAGACCGCGTTTGCGGCCTTGTTTTTGATTGTAACATCAGAATTGCGAGACACTATCGTCCGTGAGGGCATCTCGCACCCACTCGCTGCCGGACCCGGAACTGCGTTCCTAAGTGCCGGATCAGCTCTTCTTGGTATCCTTTTCGTCTTCGGATCCCTCATCGTAAATGATGTTGCCGACGGTCCGTCCGAGCTTGTGGACTTTGTCGGTGAGGTCTGACGGGTTCTTGGACTTGTCGATCATCTCCTCGGCGGAAATCATCCCCTTGGTGTAGAGAGTCCAAAGGTGGTCGTCGAGCAACTGCATCCCGAACTTGCGGCCCGTCTGGATCATGGAGTCGATCCGGAAGGACTTGTTATCGCGGATAAGGTTCGCAATGGCGGGGGTAACCACTAGGAACTCGTAGGCCGCGACAAGCCCGGTGGTGTCTACCCGGGGAAGGAGCGCCTGGCTCAGGATGGCGATGAGCGAGGTCGAGAGTTGGACGCGGATCTGGTTCTGTTGGGTGACCGGGAAGGCGTCAACGACTCGGTCGATGGTCTTGGCCGCGCCCGTGGTGTGCAGGGTCGCTAACACCAAGTGGCCCGTTTCGGCGGCGCGGATTGCAGACTCGATGGTTTCCAGGTCGCGCATTTCGCCCACGAGGATGACGTCTGGGTCCGACCTGAGCACGCGCCGAAGCGCCTCGGAGAAGCTGGGCACGTCGTTGCCGACCTCGCGCTGGTTGACGATCGACTTCTTGTGGTGGTGGTAATACTCGATCGGGTCTTCCATCGTCACGATGTGGCGATCGAAGTTCTGGTTGATGTAGTCGATCATCGTCGCGAGCGAGGTGGTCTTGCCCGAGCCGGTGGGGCCGGTGACCAGGAAGAGCCCTCGAGGACGGCGGACCAGATCGCGGATGACCTCGGGAAGGCCGATCTGCTCGAAAGTCAGCAGGCGATTGGGAATCTGACGGAGCACGATTGCCAAGTCGCCGCGCTGGCGAAACACCGAGACACGAAAACGGGCGGCGTCTCCGTAGGCAAACCCGAAGTCGCAGCCGCCCTGCTCCTGGAGTTCCTGCTGGGAACGCTCGCTGGTAATGGCCTTCATCAGCGAGACCATGTCCTCGGAGTCGAGGACCTTGGTCTGGAGGTTCTTGAGGTGGCCGTGCAGACGGAGCGTCGGAGGACGGCCCACCGTGAGGTGAAGGTCGCTTGCGCCGAACTTGACGACGGTATCGAGCAGACGGTCGATCTGGATGCCGGACATGGTTCAGATTCCAGGTGAAGCGGCTTCGGGGCGACTGAATCAGGGTGATCAGACAATATGAAGGCAGGGGAGCGGTTCAGGTTTCGGCATCGACCATTCCGTCGATCTGCGCCATCTTGGCGATCTCGCCGGGAGTGGTGACACCTCTGAGAACCTTGAGCTTGCCGTCGTAGACGAGTGGACGCATTCCGTTGGCCAGAGCGGCATGGCGGAGCTGCGAAATCGAGGACATGTTGAACGCGAGTTCGCGGATTTCGGAGTTCATCTGCATGAGCTCAAAGATGGCCTGACGGCCCTTGAAACCGACTCCGTTGCAGGCGGGGCAGCCAACAGGCATCATCACCTTGCCCGCGGCTTCATCTGGTCGCAATCCAATCAGGTCGAGATACTTGTGATCGGGGTTCGGGTCCACGACCTTGCACTGCTTGCACAAGACTCGGATGAGTCGCTGGGCCATGATGGCCTGAATGGAGCTGGCCACCAGGAAGGGCTTGAGTCCCATGTCGATGAGACGGGTGATCGCGCTGGGGGCATCGTTGGTATGGAGCGTCGAGAACACGAGGTGGCCCGTGAGCGCCGCCTGAATCGCGATTTCGGCGACCTCCTTATCGCGAATTTCACCGACGAGGATGATGTTGGGCGCCTGACGCAGCATCGTGCGGAGGATGGCCGAAAAGGAGAGGCCGATCTTCTCGTGCACCTGACACTGATTGATCCCATCGAAGTTGTATTCGATCGGATCCTCGGCGGTGATGATCTTGCGGTCCGGACGATTGAGGATATCGAGCGCGGAGTAGAGCGTTGTCGTCTTGCCCGAACCCGTGGGGCCGGTGACGAGGAAGATGCCGTTGGGGCGGCGGATGATGCGGTTGAAGATGGCGAGATTGTCTTCCTCAAAGCCGATGTTCACCAGACCGATCCGGACCGAGTCGGGTCGCAGAATACGGAGAACCACCGACTCGCCGTGGTAGGCCGGGCACGCCGAGACTCGGAAGTCGATGAAGATGTCGTCTACGGGAATCTTGATGCGCCCGTCCTGGGGCAGGCGCTTCTCGGCGATGTTCATGCCCGCCATCAGTTTCAGGCGGCTGAGCACCGAGTTCTGCATGCGCTTGGGGAGATTGTCACGCTCCATGCACTCGCCGTCGATGCGGTAGCGCAGCCGCACCCGGTCGGCCATCGGCTCGACGTGGATATCCGAGGCCCGCATCTTCACGGCTTCGACGAGGATGCGTGTAACAAGCTTGACGATGGGCGCATCTTCGCCAGCAACGTCGATGGATTTGTCGACCGAGCGGTCGACCGAGCGATCGATGGTGCGATCGATCGATTCGGTGACGAGCGACTCGTTGGCCGCGACCATCCGCGGCAGGTTCTGGCCCGGCCCGGGCTGACCCATGCGATCAATAAAGCTCTTGATCTGGGCCCGAGCGGCGAGCCGCGGCTCGATCTCGACGTTGAGCCGGAAGCGGAGCATGTCCATCAGCTCGAGGTCCATCGGATCATGGACGACGAGTTGCAGGCGGCCCCCCGCCTTGGACAGCGGAAGAATGAGGTGCTTCTTGAGCAGTTCTTCCGGGATGAGCTTGGGGTCGATCTGCGATGCCACGCCGGTGGCCGCGAGATCGACATACTCCATCCCGAACTGATTGGCCAAGGCCTTGGCGACTTGCTCCTCGGTGACGAGGCCGGCCTCGACAAGTGCCTCGCCGATGCGTTTGCCGCTGGACTTGGACTTGATAAGCACATCCTCGACCTGGCGTTGCGTGACAACACCCATGCCGACGAGGATCTCTCCGATCTTCTTCCGTGATCGTGCCATGGACTCGGGCGCTTCCTTACTGAGGACCTGGTTCGTACGAGCGGCACCGCTGCCGCGATCAGTTGCGGGGCGGCATGGTAGCGGATGCATCCGCGCCGTGATCAGGAGTTCGTGAGCGCCGCGCTATGATGCGGTCTTGCAACCCTCCGACCATGCCGACCCCACCCATCAACCCTCCACCCCCCCCACTCCTGCAATCTCCGGCCCGGCTGCTGATCAGTGCCGGACCGACGCATGAACCGATCGACGCGGTGCGATACATTGGCAACCGCTCATCGGGCAGGTTAGGAATCGCGCTTGCCGATCAAGCTGCCGCAAATGGATGGACGGTTACGCTGCTGCTCGGTCCCACCGGCCTGACCCCGGCCGATTCGCGTATCAGGCTTCATCGGTTCCGGACAACATCCGAACTTCAGCGCCTTCTCGAGGCAGAGTTCGGGTCGCACGACGTGCTGGTCATGGCCGCCGCGGTTGCGGATTATCGCCCGAGAGCGACTCCCGAAGCGCTGGGCGGAAAGCTGCGGCGGGGGGGCCGGAGTTTGACCCTTGAACTTGACCCGACGCCCGACCTTCTGGCGGGCGTCGCGGCAGGGAAACGTCCCCATCAGTTGGTTGTCGGGTTTGCGCTTGAGCCACCGGATCAGCTGATGGAATCGGCGATGCAGAAGTTGAATCGCAAGGGCCTCGACATGATTGTGGCCAACCCGCTGGAAACCATGGAATCCGACATGATTGAGGCGACGATCCTGCGTGCGGATGGGACACGAACACAGACGACGGGGAAGGTCGGGAAGGCGGACTTTGCGGTCTCGCTCTTGCAAGAGATCCGAGTCGCGCTGGCTGCCAGAGTCGGATCGATCCGAGCCGGGATGGAATCATGAACGATCGCGGAGCACAAGGGGGTCAGGCGAAGCGACCCAAGGGTCTTCCCAAGGGCGTAGACATTCTCTTTGAAGATGCGGAGCTGCTGGTGGTGGAAAAGCCCTCAGGCTTGGTCACGGCCGATCCGAGGCCCGCGGCGGGGCCGCGAGTGCCCGGGCGGGACCTGACCCTGTTTGACGCACTCAAAACCTACATCCGCGCGACTTCGGCAAGGCTGCCTCGGAAGAATCGCGATTCGGAAGAGCCTCGAAGGGCGGCGCCCGCGTTGTGGGTGCTTCATCGCCTTGATAAGGAAGCCTCGGGCCTCGTCGTGTTTGCGAAGACCGAGCGAGCGTTCGCGTGGCTGAAGGATGACTTCAAGGCCAAGCGGGTGAACCGACACTACATCGCCGTCACGGAGGGTGTGATTGGAGATGTGGGCAGCACGGGGACGCGTCAGTCCTTCATACGCGAAGATCGCGGCGGAATGAAGGGGCCGCGGCGAAGACCCGCGGATGATGAAGGCCAACTCGCGGTGACGCACTACAAGGTGCTTGCGGTCGGTAACGACCGCACGATGATTCAGGCGAGGCTGGAAACAGGCCGCAAAAATCAGATCCGTATTCATATGCAGGAGATGAAGCGACCTCTGATCGGGGATCGCCGGTTTGGCGCGACAAGCGATCCGATCAATCGTCTTGCACTGCACGCTGCGGAGCTTGGATTCTCGCATCCCGCGGATGGCAGGCCGATGCGGTTTGAGTCTCCTGCGCCGCCTGCGTTCTACAAGGCTGTCGGCACAGAGCGCCACGAGACCGGCGAACGTTCTGAAGCATCGGATCCAGACCCGCTTTCCCCACCTCCGGCGGAGAAACGGCGAGGCCCTGCGGAGCGCGAGACTTCATGGCAGGCGGTGGCAGGCTGGTATGACGAACTGCTGAGTGATCGCGGGAATGACCACTATGAGCAGGTCATCGGCCCTGGCACGATGAGGCTGCTGTCGCCTTCAAAGGGCTTGCGCGTGCTGGATGTTGCGTGCGGCCAGGGGATGCTGGCGCGAAGGTTGTCGGCGGTGGGATGCACGACCGTGGGAATCGATGCCGCGGCGGGTTTGATCGATGCGGCAAAGCGCCGGGCGGAGGGCGACACCTCACAGA
>JBBRUT010000076.1:0-15610 GCA_038247555.1 Phycisphaerales bacterium
GGCATGATGCCGATCTTGCAGCCACCGCCCGCGCCGCCGCCGCTGAGGCCCTTCTTGCCGATGGTCGTATAGGTGTCGCTCGGGCTCTCGCCGCCGCCGGTCTTGGGACCGGGCGTGATGATGCCGGGGCAGTTGGGCCCGATCAGCGTAAACCGTCGCTTCGTCGCTCCGTCGCTTCCTTTCCCCGCCCCTTCGTCGCTCCGTCGCTTCGTCGCTTCCGCATTCATCTCATCCAGCACGGCCCTCGTGCGCACCATGTCCTGCACCGGCACGCCCTCGGTGATGGCGCAGATGACACGGATCCCCGCATCCGCGGCTTCAAGGATCGCATCCGCCGCGAAGGCGGGCGGGACGAAGATCATCGTGGCCTCAGCGCCGGTGGCCTTCACCGCCTGATCGACGGTGTCGAAGATCGGCAGTCCGTTGGCGTCCTTGGTGCCGCCCTTGCCGGGCGTAACGCCGCCGACGAGCCTGGTGCCGTAGTGCAGGCAGCCCTTGGTGTGAACAGCACCGAACGAGCCGGTGATGCCTTGACAGATGACGCGGGTTTCTGCATTGACGAGGACTGCCATAGGCGAGCAAGGTAGGGGGAGGGTCGGGTCAGGTCAACGCGAAGGGGTGGGGAGGGGCGCAGGCGGGCCGACTGGCCGCCCCGAATGCGGTAGAGTTGCAGACTTTCCCGGCCGCCGTGGCGACACGGAGCATGGGACAGTGGATGGAGTTCAAGCATGCGCGCAATCGTCACCGGTCAGGTCGGAATGGACAAGAAGCACTACCTCGACGCCGTGCGCGATTTCGCCGGTGTGCAGGGAGAGACGCTCGACATCCGCCACATCGGGGACCTCATGTACCGCGAGGGGAGGGATGTGCGACCGGGGCGGATTCTGGATGTGCCGCTGTCGCGGCTGAACTCGCTGCGACGCGCGGCGTTCAAGGACGTCATCTCCGAGACCCGCGATTCCAAGAACCTGATCATCAACACCCACGCAACCTTCCGCTGGCGGCACGGCCTCTTCGCGGCCTTCGACTACGACCAGATCGCCGCGCTCCAGCCCGACATCTTCATCTGCCTGGTCGACAACATCGAAGTTGTCCACCACCGCCTGCACGAAGAGCACGACATCGATGCGACGCTCAAGGACTGCATGGTGTGGCGCGAGGAGGAACTGCTCGCCACCGAGCTGATGAGCCGGGCCATCCCCGGATCGAAGTTCTACATCATGGCGCGCGGGCGGCATGTGGATACGCGCCGGACGTTCTTCCGGCTGGTGTGCCGGCCGAGCCTGAAGAAAGTCTACCCGTCGTTCCCGATGTCGCACGTGGTCGACATGCCCGACACGCTCGCGGAGATCGACGCGTTCCGCGCGAAGCTGGCGGAGCACTTCATCACGTTCGACCCCGGCGATGTCGACGAAAAGCTGCTGCTGGATCGCGCGGTGGCCAAGGCCGCGGAGGGGAAGGTCGATGAGTGGCTGGAGGTTGTCCCGCACAGCTTCGGCGGGTCAAAGGTCGCCAAGAAGGGGGCGGGAAACATCCGCGTGCGCGTGCGCGAGGTGCTGGATATCGCAGGCGACATCGACGGGCAGATCTACATGCGCGACTTCGCGCTGATCGATCAGGCGGACATGATCGTGAGCCTGATCCCCGAGCTTCCGGGCGGCGTGCCGGGCCTGTCGAGCGGCGTGGAGCGCGAGCTGCAGCACGCCTTCGAGCACACCAAAGAGGTGTACGTGGTGTGGAAGCCCAAGAAGAACCCGTCGCCGTTCATCACCGAGACGGCGACGAAGGTCTTCCGGTCAGTCGAAGAGGCACTGAACTACTTTGAGACCGAGGGGATGTTCGGGGACAAGAACCTGTTCGGGCATTGATGAATGGCAGAGGTCGATGCAATGCGGACCGACATCGAAGCAATCTCCCGCCGTCGGCACATCTGCCTGATCGTGCTGCGCTCGATCGCGCTCGTCCTCGCTCTCGCCGGGACGCTCGCGGCGGGTTGGTCCCTGCAGTCTCGCATCGGGCGATTCTCCGGCTTTGAGTATCTGGTGGTGCCGCTGGTGGCACTACTCGCGGCGTTCTGGGTTCCCGCGGCCGTGCTCGCCGCGGCCAGCCGCCCGCTTGCCCGCTGGCTCGTCCCCGTCCCCAGTCCGCTGAGCGAGTGCCCCCAGTGTGGCTACTCGCTCAAGAACCTCAACGCCCCGATCTGCCCGGAGTGCGGGCTGACGCTGCGGACGGTGGAACCGGCAGATTCCCGAGCCAGCCAAAAATGACGCGACCCCGGGGCAAGCCGGGGCCGGAAGTCGGGAAATAGGCCTGGGCAGGTTCGAACTGCCGACCTCACCCTTATCAGGGGTGCGCTCTAGCCAACTGAGCTACAGGCCTTCGTACTTCTTCTATCGGACGCCGCGGCCGCTGGCTTCGGCCGAGGTGGGTGGCAAGGCGAAGGGGAGTATAGCCCCCGCCCCCCTGAGTCAAAGCGCCCCCCGAGGCAGGACTCGGAGGCTTCGTCCGGCCGGTAGGGGTTCATTCCAGCCCGGTTTTGGTCTTCTGCACGACCTTGTCATCCATAAATGTCACGACCACTTTGCCCCCGTATTCATCTTCCCAGACATACACCACATCGCTGGATCTGCTCGTCGCGGCGATCCCTCCCGAAGAGATGCTTGTCCCCGCGTGCGACGAGTCTTCCTTGCCGCGGCCGAGGATCTTCTGCACCTGGGAGAGGCTCATTCCCACCTGGACTTTGTCGACATTCTCAGGGGTCACCTTTGCTTCGCACGCTGCGAGTGCAAGGCAACCAACCAGCGCGATGCTCAGAAGGATGCGGCTGTTCATGGTGAAACTCCGGGAGTGGGGGGCTCGGCCGCCTTTGATTGCGCGGGCGAAGCGGCGGGCGGCTGGCTGAGCAGCCATTCAACGACCTCGGGCAGCACATGCCCGACGACGAGTGTGTGGCCATAGTCCTTGATCTCGCGGCACTCGACCGGCAGGCCGAAGCCCTTCGCCTGTTCGCCAGAGGCGATGATCGAGCGCGCGGGGATCAAGCCGTCGAGTTCGGGTGCGATGAGAAGTATCGGCGGGAGTTTGTCCTTCGCGTTGAAGCGGCCTACACCGGCGATGAGCGCGCTCGCGGCGACCTTGTCCGTTCGCAGCTTGGACCACGCGAGCGCAACGCCAGCTCCCATGGAGTGGCCGATGAGGTAGATGCGGGAGCGATCGATGGGGTAGTCGGCTGCGACGGAGTCGATGAGCGCATCGAAGACCGTGGGCTGCGCTGAGAGGGGGGAGTTCAGCGGCGAGGCGACGACGAAGCCGCGCTGCTCGGCAAGGTTCTTGATGCGGCCGACGCCGTACGCGGCCATGAACATATGTTCGTTCCCGCCCGCGCCGTGCAGGGCGATCACCAGCGGCCAGCCCGCGGCGGGGGCTTCGAGGTGCTCCGGGCAGAAAAGGCGCATCGGCGCGGGCTGATCGGCGATGAAGTAGGGCCGCCAGATGTCGCCGCGGCGGTTGGTGTAGGGGTTCTCGCCTTGCGCGATCGCCTTCGCCTCCGCCGCGAGCGTCTCATGCAGGCTTGCGGCGTTCTGGACCAGCGACTCCAGCGAGCCCGCGGCCGATACCTTCAACAGCAAGTCTCTCCGCGCGTTCCAGATCTCTGCCGGTCGCGCGGATGCGCCGTCCGACACCCGCAGCGCCTCCGCGTCGATTACTGGCGCGAGGTCCGGCGGTACGAGTCCGGGCAGCCCGCCCGCGGCACGCAGCTTCGCGGCGCTGGCGTCAACGATCTCAACCACGCGCGCCAGGTTGCCCGCAAAGAACAGTTTCGAAGCATCATCAAACGCGACGTTTACCTCGCGGCAGAGTTCCTTCTCGACTGGCGCGGCGAAGAACGCGGCCTCGAGTTCGAGATAGGCACGGGCGAGATCGGTGACGGTGGTACTGGGCTTCGAGTCGGCGACGGGCACAGCCGCGCCAGGCGCGGATATCGGCTTTGCGTCGGGTTCCGGTTGCCCCCATCCGCCGGCCATTGCGAGAAACCCCGCAGCGAAGACGGCAAGCCCGGCACATCGCATCCTCGTGTTCATGTGATCATGCTACCACCAAAGGCCCCGCCTCCGGTATGCTGTCCACAGAAGTTGTGCGGGTGCGTCGCCGGGCGGGAAAGGGTCTAGCAGTCCACGAGCGAGGATTCTGATGCTCAAGCAGTTTGCCGTGTTGTTGGTGCTGGGTTCCTGTGCCTCGGTCGCGGTCGCGCAGCGCGAGGGTGGTGGCGGCGGCGACAGGGCCCTGCCGACAACGCCCTACAGCCAGATGCCTGCGCGGAAGGAGGTGGCCGCGCCAGATAAGCAGGTGATCGATGATGCCGTCGCCCGCGGCGTCGAGTTCATCGTCGGCATGCAGGAAGGCGAGAGCAAGGGCGAGTGGCCGTACGAGGGCGTCTATCGCGAGCGCGGCAAGATCCCGATCGGCTACCGCGTCGGCGGAACCGGGATCTCCGGCATGAGCCTGCTCAAGGCGCCGGGCTACGACGGCGATGAAGCACGGAAGGCCTCTGTTCGCCGCGCGGCGGAGTTTGTCATCGCAGGCGGGGATGACCCCGCGATGGTGCCCGATCACAACTCAACCTACGACGTCCGCGGCTGGGGATACACGTACGGCTGCTGGTTCCTGCTCACGATGCAGGAAGCCAAGGCCGTGCCGGAGGACATGAAGGAGAAGATGCATGCGACAATCAAGCGGTACATCGACGCGATCCACAAGACGGAGATCCCGGAGTCTGGCGGATGGAACTACTCGACGCCCGCGGGCGCGAAGAAGCCCAACCCGGCTTCTCCCTTCATGACCTCGCCCACGCTGATGACGCTGTTTGAGGCGAAGAAGCAGGGATATGAAGTGGATGGCGCGATCGTTGATCGCGGCCTGGCAACGCTGGAGCGTGGCCGAGCGGCCACAGGCTCGGTTTCGTACGCGGGCACGGCCGAGCGCCGGCCCGAAGCCACGCCCGGCTCTGTCGGCCGCATGCTCGCAACCGAGTGCGCACTGTCGCTGGCCGGACGCTCAAGCCCCGAGCGGGTGCGCGGCGCGGTCGATGCCTTCATCGTGCACTGGGAGTGGCTCGACAAGCGCCGCGCGCAGACCGGCACGCACATCGCGCCCTATGGGGTTGCGCCGTACTACTTCTACTACGCGCACTACTACGCCGGGCAGGCGATCGAACTGCTCCCGCAGCGCGAACGCGGCGAGTATCGGCGTAGACTGGGGCAACTGCTCTTCAGCGTGCGGCTGGATGACGGCTCGTGGAACGATCGCGTCTTCCCACGCTCGGCCAACTATGGCACGGCGATGAGCGTGATGGCGCTGCTGATGCCCGCGGGTGAGAAGCCAGCGGGGTGGGAACCCGCGGAAACACCCGCCCCGTAGCACCTCTGCATGTACGGTCCCGAGGACGCTGCGGCGAATATCGGCCTCAATCACCGCACATTTCGCGGTGAATACTTGACTCTGCGGCGAATGTGGTTGATAATATCCGCAGAAGATGCGGTGAATATGAAGTACATCCATGAACGAGCGGGTTGGCCCGACCTGACTTGGGACAGCGAACTGCTGACTTCGCCCCTGGCCGCGATGCGCCACAAGCAGGGTCGCCTGCTCGGCAAGATGGAGTCTCTCGGCTTCGCTCTTCGCACCGAGGCTGGCCTCGCCACGCTCACAACCGACGTTGTCAAGACCTCCGCCATCGAGGGCGAGACTCTCAACCCTGATGAGGTTCGCTCATCCCTCGCGCGCAGGCTCGGTTTGAACATCGCAGGCCTCCCAGCAGCGGGGCGCGATGTCGAGGCCATCGTCGAGGTCATGCTCGATGCCACGCAGCGCTTCGATGCGCCGCTCACCCGCGATCGCCTCTTCGGCTGGCACGCCGCGCTGTTCTCAACCGCTCGAAGCGGGATGGCTCGTATGGCCATCGGCGCCTGGCGCACCGGCGAGTTCGGGCCCATGCAGGTCGTCTCTGGCCCTCTTGGCCGCGAGACCGTGCACTTCGAGGCACCCACACCCGAGCGTTTGGATACCGAGATGTCGAAGTTCCTTGAGTGGTTCAATACGTCGTCGCCATCGCTTGATCCGGTGCTGAAGGCCGCGATCGCCCATTTCTGGTTCGTCACGATCCACCCCTTCGACGATGGCAACGGGCGCATCGCCCGCGCCATCGCCGACATGGCGCTCGCACACGCCGATGGCGCATCGCAGCGGTTCTACAGCATGTCCTCGCAGATCGAGTCTGAGCGCAGGCAGTACTACCTCCGGCTGGAGTCATCGCAGCGCGGCGGCCTCGACATTACTCTCTGGCTCGAATGGTTCATCGGTTGCCTCGATCGCGCGATCGATAGCGCCGACATCACTCTCGCAGCAGTGCTGCGTAAGGCGAGAGTCTGGCAGGCCGTCAACCGCGGCAAGGTGAACGAGCGGCAGCGGTTGGTCATCAACCGCCTGCTCGACAACTTCAAGGGCCACCTGACCACATCAAAGTACGCCACATTCGCCAAGTGCTCCACAGATACCGCGCTGCGCGACATCCACGAACTGATCGAGCGCGGCATCCTTGTCCAGAATCCAGGTGGCGGCCGCAGCACCAGCTACTCCATCGCCAAGCCGGAGTAGCTTCAAGAGCGGTTCTGGTGGTCAATACCCCGCCTTCACATCCACACAGTTCAGCAGCGGTTCGCCCGCGCCGAAGCGCCGGATGTTCTCCTTGTATAGCGCCCATCGGCGTTCATCGGTCAGCTCGCCCGCCGATGCGACATGCGGTGTAATCAGGATATTGGGCACCTTCCACAGTGCGTGTCCCTTTGGCAGGGGCTCGGGGTCGGTGACATCCAGCGCAGCGCCCGCGAGGCGGCCGTCCTTCAGCGCGGCGATCATCGCGTCAGTATCAACGATGCTGCCGCGGGCGATATTGATGAGGTACGC
Organism: Phycisphaerales bacterium; assembly: GCA_038247555.1. Taxonomy (GTDB): domain Bacteria; phylum Planctomycetota; class Phycisphaerae; order Phycisphaerales; family UBA1924; genus JAHBXL01. The sequence continues at coordinate 6,964 of JBBRUT010000076.1, forward strand.
GCCCCGCTTCACGTTGCGAAGCATGATGTCATCAAACAGCTTCTCCGTCTCGGGCGTGAGCGGAACGCAGATCGCGATGACATCCGCTTCGGGCAGCATCGCCGCGAGCTCGGCGGGCTTGCCGACGCGATCGACAAATTCGGGCGCGGGGGTATCGCTGCGTCGCGTTGCGATGACCTTCATGCCGAAGCCGTGGGCACGCCGGGCGATCTCGGTGCCGATGCCGCCGATGCCGACCACCAGCATGGTCTTGCCGGCAAGCGCGATGGGTCGCTGCGCAGGGTCCTCGCGGCTCCACTCGCCCTTGCTCTGCAGTGTGCTGTAATAGGGGAGCTGCCTCGTGAGCGAGAGCAGCATGCCCATGGCGTGGTCGGCGATCGCCGGGCCGTGCACGCCGCGGGCGTTGGTGATGACCAGTTCCTTACGATCGCCTATTCCCGGAATCGCGAGCAGACGATCCACTCCCGCGCTGGGCGAATGTACCCAACTGAGCTTCGTAGCCTTGGCGAGGAACTCTGCCGTTGCGAAGCGGCCATCGATCGCGTCCGCCGTCGCGGCGTGCTCCATCGCGGCGTTGCGGTCAGCAGCGCGGATGACGCGAACATTCGGCGCAACCACCGCAAGCTCGGCGACCTGCTCATCGGACAGGTTGCCGGTCAGCATCGTCAGCGTGGCCTTGGCACGCTCGGCAGGGTCGGCCGGGAGCACACGGGCGATACGAGCGCCGCGCAGAGAGCCGGGAAGCTCGGGGTGGAGGGGTTCCGCCGCGGGCTGGGCGTGGAGGCAGGGCACCAGCACGAGCGAGAGAACGGCGGCGCAAACTCCGGCAAGAACACGATGGTGAAGGTTCATGCCGACAGGATACACATCGCGCAGCGCGGACTATCTGGTCCCGCCCGTCGGCTCGGGCTTGTTCATCTCCGGGTCGAGCGTTCCGTCATACCGCACGAAGTCCTCAAGGTCTTTCGGCGTCGGCTCGGAGAGCTTCCACGCCGAGGCATAGAGCGCGCCGAGCATGGCGCCCGCATCCAGCAGGCGATCGGTAATGAATGCCTTGCCCTTGTCCTGCTCCAGCTCGCCGGATTGCTTGAGTGCGTACAGCGGCTCGACCTCCACATGCGAACGCTGGAGGTAGGCCAGTACATCCTTCCACGGATCAACGTGGTCGATGGTCGCCGCGGGTTTCGCCGCCGGCTTGAGCGAGGGATAGTTGAGTGTGTGAATCTCGAGGATCTTTCCATCAATGTACGAGTGAATGCCCCGATCCGTTGTGTACCCCTTGGGGTTCTCGCCCACCCAGCCGTGGTGGTGCTTGGTTGTGTGCAGCGGCTGCGCCGTGTCGCCCACGAAGTGCGACAGGTGTCCCATGTGCGAGAGCACATTGGCGCGGGCCATCAGCAGTTGCGGCTCGCGTTTGGGGTCGTTGAGCTTCTCGAGCGTGCGCGCGGTCTTGAGCGCGCTGGTGAGCTTGGCGTGGTGCTCCATGATCGCGTGCACGACGAACCCCGGCCACTCCTGATCGCCCGACGGGTTCAGCCGCGGATTGTGCGGCGGGATGTCCTCGCCGTGCTCGTGCCGCGCGACAGCCATCGTCGAAATGTACTGGGCCCGCAGCGGCGGAACGGTTTCGAGGGTCAGGCCGTAGCTCGCCAGGTCCTCAACATCGAGGTAGTGCTCGGGGTTGTTCTCGTGCGCGAGGTAGTTCGAGCGCGTGCCGCGATACCGGTCGGCCTCGGACGACTGGTAGGCGATCATCGACCGCGCCTGATCGGAGGTGAGCCAATCGGGCAAGGTCGCCGCGGGCTGGCCGTCTGCGCTCTGGCTGGCCGCGGTATTGATCATGGCATCCAGCGCGAGGCGGGTGATGGTGCGGTGGCCGTGGGCGTCCCACCCGTGCGCCGATGCCGCGCAGCCGACGGCGACGCAGACCGCGGCTGTGCGGATCCATCCAGCTAATTTCGGTCTTCGCATTCCCAGCTCCAGTGGTTCTACCCTGGTTCTACCCAACCTTCTCTGATGTCAGCTCCCGGCTCATCAAACGCGCGATCGCGTCGATCGGATCAAGCCCTTCGAACAAGACTGCGTGAACCTGTTCGGTGATCGGCATCTCCACCCGGTACTTCCGCGCAAGGTCCATCACCGACTTGGTTGTCGCCACGCCCTCAACCACCGATTTGGCGGACTTGAGGTAGTCGTCCGGCTTTACGCCGCGGCCCAGGGCCTCGCCGCAGCTTCGGTTGCGACCTTCCGGCGAGAAGCACGTCGTGGCCAGGTCGCCCACGCCCGCAAGCCCGAAGAACGTATCGGTCGATGCGCCCATCGCGGTGCCCAGCCGTGTGATCTCGGCCAGCCCGCGCGCCAGCAGCGCGCTCTTGGCGTTGTAGCCGGCCTGCAAGCCATCGAGAATTCCCGCAGCGATCGCGATGACATTCTTCATCGCGCCGGCGAGTTCGACGCCCAGCACATCCTCGTTGGTGTACACCCGCAGATAGCTTGTCGAGAACACACGCTGAAGCTCGTGTGCATACCCCGGCCAGTCACTCGCGGCGATCATCGTCGCCGGGAGCCCGCGCGCCAGTTCGCTCGCGATCGTCGGGCCGCTGAGCGTGCCGATCGGCCGGGGTGGGCCGTCTGGGTCGTCGCCCAGCGCATCGGCGATCACCTGCGTCGGGCGCAGCAGCGTGTTGTTCTCGATGCCTTTGGCGACGGAGACCACGGCGGCTGCATCCGGGAGCGAGGTTCCGCCGCCGCGAGAAGCGGGGGCCGGTCGCAGACGCTTCCAGACATCGCGCGTGAACTGGACGGGGATCGCCGAGACGACCAGCGATGCGCCATGCCCATCGCCCCCTTCGCTCATGGCTTTCTTCAGATCGTGGGTCACGCGGACGGAGTCCGGCAGCGTGAAGCCTTGGAGGCGCGAGCTCTGGCGGGTCTGCGTCAGTTCGCCGACCTCGTCGATGTCGTGTCCCCACAGGATGATCTCGGGGACCGCCGGGATTGCCGCTGCATCGGGCTTTCCGGCTTTTCGTCGCGAGGCCGGAGCGGAGACGAGCGTCGCAGCGGGGGGTGAAGGGGGCGCGAGGATGCCCGCGCACACAAGGCCCATCTGTCCGATTCCCATGATGACGATGCGTTTGCGCAGCGTCTGGGCATCGGGCGGGGCGGCGCGTCGAGGAGTGGGGGAGCTTCCACGGGGCATGACGAAGTGTACGGGATCGCACCCGAACCGGAGGGCCAAGGGGGCCCCATCACTCCGGCTGGTCGACATGTTCCTTCAGGAACGCATCCACGTTCGACCAGTACGGCTGAAGCGAGGAGAGATCGGAGTTGTGGGACCCGGAGAGATCAACGAACTTGGAGCCAGGGGTGATCTCGTGGAGTTTCGCGCCATGGGAGTATGGCACAATCTCATCGTGCGTGGAATGCAGGATCAGCACGGGCTTGCCGAGCGTGGGCAGGACTTTGTCCGTGCGGAAGGGGTGCTTCACGAGGAATCCCGGCACCAGGTACCGCCGGGCCATCGCCGTGATGCTCAGGAACGGCGACTCGAGCACCAGCGCGGCCGGGGCTTTGTGCTCGGCGAGTTGAGCCGCAACCGCGCTGCCCAGCGAGCGCCCGTGATACACCAGCCGCGTGCCGTCCACTCCGGGCTGCGAGATGAGCTTCTGGTGGAACGCGAGCATGTCCTGCGTGATGGCCTTTTGCGACGGTGTCCCGCCCGAGCGGCCGTAGCCGCGATACTCGGGAATCAGAACGGCATAGCCCCGGGACTGGTACCACTGGGCATAGCTGTCGATGTAGTCGATGAGTTCGCCGTTGCCGTGGAAGATCATCGCGCACGGCACGGGGCCATCCGTATCAGGGGGCGGCGGGAAGTACCACGCTTCCACTTTCGAGCCGTCGTCGGCGGTGGTCCACCAGCTTTCGACACCGCGCGGCGTGGTATCTCCGGGCATGGGTTGCCCGGCGATGTGCCGCGGGAAGATCATGTTGGTCTGGCAGGCAGAAAGCACAAGGCACCACAGCAGATAAACGCCAAGGGCGATGCGTCCGACGCTCCAGAGAAGCCGTCGGCCGCGTTGAGATGGCAATGCCTGTGCGTGCTCCACAAGAGTCGATCCGTCACCTCACCCCGCAGAGTTCCCTCGCGGGACGGGATGCTCAGCCAACTGCCGCGGCCTGACGACCCAGCGACAGGCTGCCGGGTCGGCGAGTCTGCGGGGCTTCGATCGCGCCCTGCTCGATCAGCCGGGCTTCCTCTTCGCTGAAGGCTTCGCCAAAGCGGAACAGGCGGAACGAGTTGCCGATCACCACGACATCGCCGAAGACGTGATAGAACGCCGCGGCCACCAGGGCGCCCGATCCGAATGCCATCGTCAGCTGGCCGGTCGCGGCAAGCACAAGACCGATGAGCGCAACAAGGATCGACGCCGCAATGTTCTGCGCGATGATCGCCCGCGTCCGGCGAGCAAGCTCGACCAGGAACGGGATGCGGGACAGATCGTCGGTCATGAGCGCGACACCGGCGGAGTTCGCCGCGATGTCTGATCCGCCGAGGCCCATCGCGACACCGACATCCGCCGCGGCCAGTGAAGGGCCGTCGTTGATTCCGTCACCGACCATCATCACGCGCCGACCGTCCTTGACGAGGCCCTGGATGATCGCGTGCTTTTCTTCGGGCAGGCACTCGGCCTCGATGTTGTCAACCCCGACCATGCGGCCGACGCGCTCGGCCACGCTGATACGGTCGCCAGTCAGGATGTCCACCCGCCGAACGCCCAGTTCGCGCAGCCTTGAGACCACGTTCTTGATGTTGGCGCGGACCTTGTCTTCCAGCCCGACCACGCCGAGATAGCGACCGTTGCGGACGACGTGCACGCCCGTCATGCCTTCGATGCGAGGCTCAACAGAGGCGACGCTCGCCTTGATCTGCGGGAAGAGTTCCATCAGCCAGGAGATGCGACCCACACACACCTCGCCGCCCGCCGTCCGCGCCCGGATGCCGCGGCCGTGGATCTCCTCAAACTCGCTCGAACCGTCCGGGGTGATGCGTGCCGCCTGAGCGGTCTGAAGAATCGACCGTGCCAGGGGGTGGTTGGAGTGCTGCTCGCCATCGGCGGCCGCCTGCAGCAGGTCGGCGCCCTCCACGCCTTCTGCGGGTACCAGCTTGGAAACGCTGAACCGGCCTGTCGTGAGTGTGCCGGTCTTGTCGAGCACCACCGTGTCGATCGCCGCTGCTTCTTCGAGATAGTTCGTCCGCTTGATCAGAATGCCCAGACGCGCCGCCGCGGCGAACGCAGCGACAAGCGCCAGCGGGCTGGAAAGCAGCAGCGCCGACGGGCACGCGACCACCAGCACGGTGATCGCCCGCTCGAGGTCCTTGGTCATGTACCAGACAATGAACGCCAGGCCCAGCGTCACCGGAACGAAGAAGGACGCGACCTGCTCGATCATCAGCTGCCGCGGCGTGCGGCTCGCCTCCGCTTCGCGGATGAGCTGTGTCACTTTGCCGATCGTCGAATCTTCACCGATCATCGTGGCGCGAAGCTCGATGACGCTCGAGATGTTCGTTGTGCCCGCATAGACAGGCTCGCCCGGTGCGACTTCATGTGGGATTGCTTCGCCGGTCAACGAAGCCTGGTTGATCGCCGAGCGACCAATCACCACGGTGCCGTCGACAGGCAGGTTCTCTCCCGGCCGCACACGGATGATGTCGCCGACCTTCACCTGGCTCAGCGAGACTTCCTGCTCCGCCCCATCGCGTACGACTCGGGCGATGTCAGGGGTAAGACCCACAAGGTCCTCGATTGCCTTCTGTGCGCCCCACGCCCGCTGGCGGACGAACTGATCGGCGACCAGCAGAATCAGCGCGAGGAAGCCCGCAGCGACATACGCCTGCGTGGCCAATGAACCGAGAATCGCAAGCGCGCACAAGGATGAGGTCGAGGCCCGGCCGCGGCGAAGCTCGCCGATCGCAGCGATGAACAGCGGCATGCCGAGCATGATCGCCCCGACAATCGCCGGAAGCTCGGCGATCTGCGCCGAGATGGCCGTGGGGAAGAGCCAGCGGGCAAACACGGTGCACAGCACCAGCACGCCGCCGACCAAGTACAGAAGCATGTACCGCTCGAGCTTTACGTTATGGTGCGAGCAGCAGGCCATGCCCGCGGCGTCGTGCCCGTGGTCATGATCGTGTGCGTGCTTGTGGTTCGAGGCGGGACCATGGGCGTGCGTGTGCGCGACACTCATCACGAACTCCGTTTATCATCCGATCCTTCCGCCGGGAGAGATTTATCCAGGCGCGGATTCGGAGGGTGGTGGAAAGGGTCAGGCAGGGGCGAGAGGGCCGGATGGTAGACCCCGGCGCAGCAAATATTGGCTGGGGAGAAGTGATGCGCGCGAGGGAACACTCATGGTGTCTACGACCCCTGAACGGGGCCGGTTCGGGCTTCGTGAACGAGACTTTGCGGCTCCACCTCAAAGCGATGAGCGACGAGCCTTGACTCATAAACATTTGAAAACAATCAACTTACTTCAAGAAAGACATTGTCGACCCCTCGCCGCGGTCAGTCGCACCCCGCGAACCACATGCTCAGGAACGCGAAGATGTCGGGGATATCCACCCCCGGCAGGCCATCGACGTTTGCCCGCGGGTCATACGCGAACCACGCCGCCAAGTACGAGAAGATGTCCGGCACGGCGACGGAGCCGCTCTCATCAAAGTCCGCGATGCACAGGTCGGGCTGGCACTCATCCGGAATGCCATCGCCGTTGATGTCGAGGCTGGTCCCCGCCCCGATCTCAACCGCGTCAGGAATCTGATTGGTATTGCAGTCCGCAGCACCAAAGTGGCTGAACAGCGCAGCCCGAGCCGAAGGTCGCGGCCCGATGTTCTGCGTTGCCGGGTACGTCCCGGAAAGCTGAACCGCGCCTGTGTTTCTCAACAGGGTCTTGAGCAGCCCCGGAGCCAGAGGCACACCCAGAGCCTCCTTGCACACCGACTGCACCAGCACGCACGCGCCCGCCACGATCGGCGAGGCGCTGGAGGTGCCGCCGAACGACGAGGTGTAGTAGGAGTTCAGGCCCTCGGCCGAGAACCGGTCGCCGTAGCCGCACGTGAAAACATTCTCTCCCCAGCCCTGAAGGTCCACGGTTGCGCCATAGTTGGAGAACCACAGCCGCGAGCGATCCGTCGAAGAACCTCCGGGATTGCAGCCCGCGCCGATGATGATCGCACCCGAGTCATTGGCAAGCAGGAAGGGCCAGTGCCCGCCGTTCCCGCTTGAATACATCGCGGCGTCGAGGTTCTGGCTCCCGTTGCCCGCGGCCTCGGCGATCGTCACGCCATTGCCCACCGCCGTCATAATGCTCTGATACCACGGAAAGTACCACTCGACCGGCACCAGGCCGAACTGCGATGAACCATCATAAAGCGGGCCATCGGTCTGCTGCTCGATGATGATGACATCACCCGCCGAAAGCACGGTCATCGCCGTTGTGATCGCGCCGCCGACATTCCAGTTGTTGTTGCGGAATGTCGGCACCACGTGCGCCGTCGCGTCGTAGCAGATGCCCGTCGTCCCCCAGCCGTTGTTGCGCGAAACCACCTGCCCCAGCACCGCGGTGCCATGGTTCGTGTCGTTGAACGGGTCCACCCCTGCCGGTCCGATGCGCGTCACCGTGGGCAGATCGACGTGGTTGAGATTCCACGAATACTCGAGATCAACGACGCGGCAGTTGCCCCCGGTTCCCCCCGGCCAAGGCCAGACCTGCGTCGCGCCAACGCCCGTTGTCGACGGGTTCAGGTACCCCTGATTGTTCTGAAGATTCGGCGGCAGCGGCGCGGCGACGGGAACGGGTACGCCCAGCGCCACTTCAACGCACCCAAGCACATTGAAGTCTGCAAGCGCCTGATCCCGGGCGATCTCTCCGGCCACCGCCAGCGTGAGGTGATACTCGGTGTTGTGGTCGGCCGTCGCCCGCCCGAGTGACTTGCTCGCCGTCGCGCGGAACCCGTCGAGCACATCCTCCGCAACGTCATGCACCCGGGACCACGCGTCCTTCGCCGCGGCGTGCTTGGCGATGACCGCGGCCGCCTCGGCGATTGCGCCGGTCCCAAAGTCTGTCAATGCTCCCTCGCGGAGTCGCACGCTCAGGTCGTCGCGGAACTTGATGTAGATCACATCTTCCCGGCGGTTGCTCAACTGGATCGCGTGACCATCCTTCGTTCGAACCGTCGTCGGCTGGGCCGCGGCCTGCGGCGCCACATCGCGTGCCGCCGATGCGTCTGACTTTTCCGCCGCAGAGGCGGTCCCTGTCACAAATGTCATTGACGCAACAAGACCCAGAGCAGTTCTGATGTGTGCCACGACCGAGACTCCCAGGCGCACAGCGGCTTCCCGCAAGGCGCGATCTCCGATGTTTGTCCAAGCATCCCACGCAGCGATGGCGAGACTCAACCATCGGTGACCGGGGCCGCGAATGGCCATCCAGCCATGGTCTATATGCACCGTTTTGATCCAAGGTTGCGTTCGGCAAGGTGCATGCGACTCGCAGCAGCGGCCCGGCAACCCCGCCAGGGCGGGGCCCCCCCCCCCCCCCCCGCCCCCCCCCCCCCCCTCCGCGGGACCCCCCCCGGGCGCCCCCC
>JBBRUT010000077.1:0-15598 GCA_038247555.1 Phycisphaerales bacterium
AGGGCTCGGCAGCGCAGCGATGACCATTGGCTCGCTCCGCGACCTCTGCGTCCCCTCTGTGTTCTCTGCGTACCCGCCTTCAGCCCGCCTCACCTCGCCGCCACCTTCGGCTCATCCTTCGGGATCTGATGCAGCGTGTAGTACGCCACCGAGTGCAGCAATCCGCGCCCATCCTTCGCCTTCACGCCCTGCATGCTCAGTTCGTGCACGAACCCCTCGCCCCCATCGCGCAGACCCTCAACCGTCAGCGACACCATCCGCGGCCCGGTCATCTTCGCGCTCACGACCTTCGGCGTCTGCGTCTCGATCTCCGGCGAGCCATATGTCGCGTGATACCGGTACGTGTAGCTTGTCATCGCGTACGACTTCAGGTCTTCAACCGTTGCCTGATCGACATCCTCGGTGAACTTCAGCACAAAGCCGCTGGGCGCGGCGTGCATGCTCAGCGTTTCAAACGGCGTCTTCCCCGTCCACACGATCCGCTGCAGGCCGTAGCGCAGCCGACCAATCGAGCCCCAACCGCGATCCGTCTGCCCCGCGATCATCCCGCCCTTCTTGTCGAAGGTGATCCGGTTCACACCGCAATCAAGGCCGCGGCGGAACGGGAAGCACGCCCCCTGATAGAAATCGCCATCCGGCGACGACACCTTCTCGAGCGCAACCCGCATCACCAGCGCCGAGAACTGATCGCCGACGAACAGTTGCCCGTCAAACGGACCAAACTTTCCGCCCGTCGTGTCCATCACGCAGTCCGCGGCCGATTGCCCCATCTTTTTGTACGGAAACCACACGGCCGGCAGCGTGCGCTTGGGCGCAGGGTCGCCCTTGTTGTATCCTTCGCGCCAGTTCAGCCCTGCGGGCTGGCCGTGATACGACCCGGGCGACATCCACGACAGTTTGTTGGTCGCGACGAAGTCCCCCTGGTTGTCGGCAAAGAACGCATCGCCCACGCCGTTGAAGCCGATGCCGTTGGGCGAGCGCAGGCCGTCGCAGACCGGGATCATCTTCCGGTCCGGCGTCACCTTCACGGCCCACCCGCGATACGGCGCGATCGATTTGCCGAGCGCATCGCAGAAGCCGACGTTGAGCGTCACCCACGCGTTGCCCTCTGCATCAAACTTCGGGCCGAACGCAAACTCGTGATAATTCCCCGACACGCCCCAGGCATCGCAGAACGTGTCGTACAGATCGGCCTTGCCGTCTCCATCCTCATCAACCATCCGCGTCAGCTCCGGACGCTGCACGCTGTAGATCGCCAGCTTGCCGTCTTCCATCTTCCCCGCAACGCCCAGCGGTTCGTGCAGCCCCGACGCAAACAGCTTGAAGCTCGCCTCAAACGGCGGGTCCTCATCGACATTCGAAACGATGAAGATATCGCCCCGCCGCGTGCACACCGCGATCCGCCCATCGGGCAGCGTATCGAGCCCCCCGACCTCCAGCACCACATCCAGCGGCACGGGAATCGTCGCCACACGATAATACTCGTTCTCATCGCTCGGGAAATCGAGATCAAGCTGATATTGCAGCTTCGCATCCAGCACCGGGTCGACCCGCGTCGTCCGCGTGATGAGCTGATAGTCCCACCCGCCGCGCCCCTGCGTCACCTTCGCAAACAGGTGATTCACGCCCGGCTTCAGGTCGAGCGTCAGCCGGTGATCCTCCACGTTCATGCCGCGCGCCAGGTCGGCATCAACAAGCAGCTTCCCGTTCAGCCAGAACCGCAGCCCATCATCGGAGCCCATCGTCACCGGCAGCGACACCGCCCGCGCAACCGTCGCCGTGCAGTACAGATACCCCGACCCGTCGATGTTCAGGTCTTCATCGAGATAGATCTTCAGGCTGATCGCCCGATCCGGCTCATCGCTCGCCTTCACCCACCCGATCTCACGCCCCTTCTTGCCGTTGTATTTCGCCTTCAGGTCGGGCCCCGGCCCGCCTTGCGCCATCTTCCCAAGCTCATCTTCCGGAGGCTGCGCACGCGCAAGCCACCCGCGCTCGCTCCCCGGGAACGAAGTCAACGCCATCCACGGCGTCCACTCGATCGGCGTCATGTTCGCCAGCTTGTCGAGCATCGCGGCCTCGGTGGCCCCGCGCGTCGCCAGCTTCTCATACTGAATGTTCCCGAAGTCGATCTCCGTCTGCGCCCCAGCGCTCGCAGCGAAAGAGTTCACCACGGAGCACACCCAGAGCACAGAAATCGCATACAGCTTGTTCATCTTCCAACTCCCATCGCAGTCTCGGCGATTGCTCTACGCCTCGTCTGAAAATGATCTTGTTCGATCTGATCCGCGTTCATCCGCGGCCCAATCTTCGATCTGAATCCGTTCCCATCCGTGCAGATCCGTGGCCATGTGCCGCTCACGGCGTGATCTCAACACCAAACTCCGCGGCGGCGGTGGGGGGGCCGCCCGCATCAATCCGCAGCAGCTTCCCGCCATCCTCGCTCTTCACCTCGCAGCCCTTCGCCTCGCCCAGTTTCACAGTCCCGCCGCCGATGTTCATCCACAGCGTCTGTCCTCGCGATAGCCCGGTCACCTTGAACGTCCGCGCAATCGCCGGCCGCTCGCCCGTCGTCGGGCGGAACTGCTCCTCCACCTGGACCGCCGTGCCCCCGCCCGCGGGCGACAGGGAATACCGGAACGTCGGCGATCCATCCGCATTCACGCGATAGCCGTGGAACGCGATTCCCGCTTCCGCCCCGCCCTTGCTCGGCCACTTCTCCGGCTTCGCGCCCAGCACGAGCGCCGGACCCACCGGAGCCTTCCAGATCGTCGGCCCCTTTCCACCCGCGTTCGATCCGCCGCGATTCGCCCACGCACCAGACGCGTCGAGGAAGCTGCCGCGCCATGCATCCACCAGACGCACGCTCACCGCGTCAAACGCGAAGTGAATGCCCAGCGGATACCCGACCGCGACCGCGCGAGAGCCTCCATCCTGCATGAATGTCCGCAGGATCACCGGGCGATCCTTCACGTTCACCATCATCCCGCCCTCGGACATCAGGCCATCGGGCAGCGGCATGAACTCGCCGAGGTTGAAGTACACCCACATCGCATCAGACTGCTTCCGGCTGTCCCCTTCGAGCACCGTCGTCACGTTGCCCTTGTTGAACCGGTAGAACTTCTGCATCCGCGTGCCCGGCTTGAAGCGATCCGGATCATGGATGTAATCCGCCCACCACTCATACCGGATGCGCGATGCAAACCCGGTGATATCCGGCCCCGGCGTACCGGTCACCTTCCCGTTCACCGTGTGACAGTTGATGCAGTACAGCCCGCCCTCGCCCACCAGCGTCTTCCCCGCGAGCGCAAGCTCATCGGTCGCCGTCGGCTCGCGCACATCCGTATTCGGTGTCACACCATCCGCCGCGGCCAGCGCCTCGGCCATCTTGCCCACGCTCACCTCGCCAAACTGCGGCATGCGGGTCTTCATATACGGTCGCGCCTGCCCCTTCTCCAGCAGCACCTGCCGCAGCCACTGCGTCGTCAGCTTGCTGCCCACCTCCGACAATCGTGGCGGGATTCTCCCCTCATCACCAAGGTCTGCCTCGACCAGTTGCCCAAACAGCGGCTTGATCGATTCCGCAACCCCGCCCTCCGATGCATACTCGTGGCACGCCGTGCACGACAGCGCATCGAGCGTCCGCACCGCCATATCCGCGGGCGCGGCGGCCTTCCCCCACGTCGCAGCGCCCTTCAGCGCCGCCGCGATCGCCGACCGGTCCTCCGCGCTCAGCGTGTACCGCGGCGACTTCGTATCCCGCGCATCCATGCACCCTCGATCCGCGCGCACGCGCGCCAGCGGCGCAGCGACCACGCGCTTCGCGACGGCTGGGGCCTGCTTCACCGCATCGTCAACCGCGTGACAGTTCAGGCAGCCCGTCGCTACAAACGCCTCGCGCCCGAGCGACACCTTCGCCGGATCCGGCGTGAACGTCGCGGTTGCATCCATCCCGCCCCACGCCTTGAGCAGGTACACCGACACCGCATCCGCTTCCTGCTCCGTCAGGTTCAGCGACGGCATTCGCCCGCCCGGACGCGACGTGTGCGGCTCGCGCAAGAACGCGCTGAGCGAACTCGGCCGCCACTTGCCCGATTGCATCCCGTGCGGGTGCGGCGCGGCATACCCCTTCGCTTCTTCCGTGTATCCGCCGTGGCACGCCACGCACCCCACGCTGTGATACAGATCTTCCCCGCGCTTCACCACGCTCTCGCTCATCGCCGGCGATTCCGCCTTCCACGGGCCATCTGCGCCGACCAGCGTTGCCAGATAGTGCGACAGGTTCTCCGCCGCGTTCGCATCGGTCCCCAGCACCGCCGGCATGCCCGAGTGTGCCTTCATCCCCTGCGGATCATTCAGCCACTTCCGCATCCAGTTCGGGTTCGCGCGCGATCCAACAGTGCTCAGATCCGGCGCCGTCCGCGTCAGCACCGCCGCCTCGCTCTCCCCCGCATGGCACGATGTGCACCCCAGCTCCCCAAGCAGCACGCGGCCGCGCATCTCCAGCCGACCCTGCACGCACGACGCAAGCCTCGACGGAATCGGCTTCACAAAGCGATCCGGGATCGGCTCCCTGCGGAAGCCCACATCCTGCCCGCCGCTGGTCGCGTACTCCATCTCCCACAGCGCGCGAACCTTTGCCGCGCCCTCGCCCGCGCGAGTGAACACATACTGCACGTTCACTGTCCCGGCCGGCAGTTGCACCCAGTCGCTCACCCGGCTCGCCGGCCGCGTCCCGTCGATCTCCAGCAGCACATCCCGAGGCACCCCCGCCCCGAACACACGCATCGTCACCCGTCCACCCTCGCAGTCGGCGCCGAACCTGTAGTTGCCCAGCGCGCTGATCGTGACCACGCCGTCAAACTTCGCCACCAGCCCCGTAGCCGCAACACTCGGGTGAACCGTTTCGCCCGCGCCGATCGAGAACGCCGCATTCGGCGAGTGTGTATTGATCGCCGCGCCCGGTCCGCTCTGATAGCTCGCGGCCCACCCCGTCAGGTCCTGCGCTCGCGCGCTGATCGCGCCAATCGACATCGCCGCAAAGGCCGCGACCGGCAACAGCCAACCAAAAACGCGCCGCCCCGACTTCACAGTTCGATTCACTTTCGCCCTTCCTGATCGACTTTCATCTGCCGCCGTTGCCCTGCTGAAACTCCCCCGCCTCCCGCCGCCACAAGCCTCGCTCACTGTTTGCTCAGGTCCCGCACCGCCAGGTCCTTCCACATGATCACGTTGCCCTGATGATGCGTCTGCAGCGCGATGTGCCCCTCGGCAAAGTTGCTCAGCTTTGCGTCAACCACCTTCACCCCGTTGATCCACGTCTGCACCTGCTCGCCCACCGCGCGCACGCGATAGTCCATCCACGCGTTGTCCCGCGTCGGAACCTTCGTTCCCCACGCCAGATCATAAACACATCCCGTGAAGTTCTTCGGGTCGTGCTGATCGACCTGCGCCTCATACCCCAGTGGCCACGTGTTCGGGTCTTCCGGCCGTGGCACAGTCCGGAAGTACAGCCCGCCGTTCCCCTTCGCGTTCACCTTCACATGCCCGCGGATCTCTACATCCGTGAACTTCTCATCGGTGAACAGATGGCCAGGCCCATCGCGCCCGACCAGTGCCCCCTCCTCGATCTCCCACGTGCCGCCCCCACGCGCGTTCCAGCCCGACGTGTCGCGACCGTTGAGGATCGAACGCCACCCGCCCTCATCCTTGTCAGGCGACAGATCGCGGATGCGGATGCTGCGGAACCGCACCATGTCGCCGTGATCCTGCAGCGCGATGTGGCCCGTTGTCAATCGGTCCCGCATGGGCAGCTTGTTGCTCGGCTCATGCATGAAGCCGCGGTCATCGATCTTCTCATCGGTATGAATCTGCTCCCCGTTCAGCCACACGTTCAGCGTGTCGCCCACCAGCGAGATGCGATACTCGTTCCATTCCCCCGCGGGCTTTACCGCCACCGCTTTGGGGGCGATCGCGCCATACACCGCGCCGCACACGTTCACCGCGGGTTGCTGCCCGTGCGAGTCATAGATCTGCACCTCCATCCCCGTGAACGCCGGGTCGCCCGTCGTCGAGCCGCGAATCCCCACGCCCGAGTTCCCACCCTTCGGGACGTTGAACTCCATCCGCAGCTCAAAGTCCCGATACTGCTTCACCGTCCGCAGCCACCACCCCTTCCCTCCCGGCGAGACGATCCGCAGTTCTCCCTCCTCCGCCTTCCACGCGTTGATGTCTCCCGATGTCGTCCAGCCGTCCAGGCTCTTGCCATCAAACAGTTGAACGAACCCTTCCTTGGCTTCCTCCGGCGGCATCGTCGCCGCGCCAAACGAACCCAGGGTCATCATCACTGCACCGGCGATCGCGGCGTTCAACACACTCTGCTCCTGTTCACATGCCCAGACATCACGCCGCGGCCAGCCCGCAGGCCCTTCCCCCCACACGGAGCATACCGGCAACTCCACTCAATGTGCGTTTGGGGATTGTCCGGATTCTGAACGAGCCTGCTTCCCGTTCATCCTCAAGTCAGCGCGATGACCGTTGGCACAGCGAATCAAATCACCACATCTCACGCCGCACACGCGCTTTGGGCAGCGTCAGAGCTTCCTTCGCCTACCCTCTTGCGTGTTCATCGACGAAGCACTCATTACCGTAAAAGCCGGAGACGGCGGCAAGGGCTGCGTTTCCTTCCGGCGCGAAAAGTACGTCCCCAAGGGCGGTCCCGATGGTGGCAACGGTGCCCACGGTGGCCACGTCATCTTCTTCGCAGATGAGAACGTCAACACCCTGCTGGATTTCCGCGGCAATCCCATCTGGCGCGCGGAGCCCGGAGAGAACGGCCGCGGTAAGCAGCAATCCGGCCTCGCCGGCAACGACCTCGTCATCAAAGTACCGCCCGGCACCATGATCTTCGACCTCGATGAGAACGAGCTCCTCGCCGACCTCGGACCCGGAGACCAGGCCGTCATCGCCAAAGGCGGTCGCGGCGGCTGGGGCAACGAGCACTTCAAGTCTTCCACCAATCAGGCCCCCAAATCTGCCGATCCCGGCGAACCCGGCGAGCAGCGCAAGGTCCGCCTCGAACTCAAGCTCATCGCCGATGTCGGCCTCGTCGGTCTGCCCAACGCGGGCAAAAGCACCCTGCTTTCCGCGATCACTTCCGCCCGGCCCAAAATCGCCGACTATCCGTTCACCACCCTCGTCCCCCAGCTCGGCATCGCCGAGGTCGACGCCAAGCGCCGCCTCGTCATCGCCGACATCCCCGGCCTGATCGAAGGCGCCAGCCAGGGCGCGGGCCTCGGCCACGAGTTCCTCCGTCACATCGAGCGCACACGCATCCTCGTGCACCTGCTCGATGCCGCGCCATCAGATGGCTCCAGCCCCGCCGACAACTACCGCATGATCCGCGCTGAGCTCGGGAACTATTCCTCGCTCCTCGCCGAGAAGGATGAGGTTATCGTCCTGAACAAGATGGACCTGCTCGACGATGAGGAGGCCGCGACCGCCGTCGCCAAGCTCCGCGCAGATCTGCAGCTCGGTCGACAGCAGGATGTCCTTGCGATCTCCGGCGCAACCAAGCTCGGCACGCGCGATCTGCTTGAGAAGCTCTGGACGATGCTCAAGCCCACCGTCGAGAACTGGAAGTCTGCCTGAAGTCTCTTGTGGCACCGGTCTCAAGACCGGTGAGCAATACGGTTCTCGCGAACCCTCCTCTCACCTCGGCCGTACCACCAGAAACCCCGAACGCGTCGGAGCGCTATGACTCCGCGCACAGGAAACCTCCCATGCACATTCAGTACAACTACGCCAACGTCGAAGCCTCGAAAGCACTTGAAGACCATGTCGCCGGGGAGCTCGAATCCTCCGTTGGCCGCTTCGCCGACCGCCTCACCCGCGTCGAAGTCCACTTCGGCGATGTCAACGGTTCCGGCAAATCAGGCCCCGCCGATAAGCGCTGCCTGCTTGAGGCCCGACCCGCGGGACGCGACCCCATCGCGATCGAAGGCGTCGCCGACTCCTTCTATGCCGCCGCCTCCGACGCCGCGGGAAAGCTCGGCCGCGCAATCGCCAATCGAATGGACCGCAAGGAGTGGTAAGGGGCTGCGAGAGGTCCGCTCTCTACATCGCGGCAACAATCGCCGCATGTCCAGCCCCGCCTGCACCGTCCGCGCTCTCACACCAGCCGATGTCCCGGCTTTTGTTGCGCTGCGCCGCGAGGCCCTGCGTGATTCCCCGTGGGCCTTCGCCGCAAGCGAAGACTCCGATGTCGGCGTCAACGCCGAACTGATGACTCAGCGCATCCTCGAGCCCGGCCAAGTGATCGTCGGCGCGCTCGATGCCGACAAGCTCATCGGCATCGCCGGAATGGTCCGCAATCGACACGGCAAAATGGCCCACCGCGCCAATGTCTGGGGCGTCTACGTCACCCCCTCCGCCCGCGGCCGCGGCGTCGCCGAAGCCATTATGCGAGCACTCCTCGATGTCGCCCGCACCTGGCCCGGCCTCGACAGCGTCAGCCTCCAGGTCAGCGTGCGCTCCGAATCCGCCAAGCGCGTCTACGAACGCCTCGGCTTCAAGCAGTGGGGGGTCGAACCCGCCGCGCTCCGCCTCGACGGCGTGGCCTACGACGAAGCCCACATGGTGATCATGCTCTGAGCCAGTTCAGAGAGCCCCGAGCGCAAGCTCGGTGGTTGTCGGCGTTGCCGCGCCCCGCGCCACGCCTTCGCCTCTACACTTCCTGCAAATGTCCTTCTGGCACGCACCCCTCTTCGGCACCGGCCCAAAGTCCCCGCCGCGGCCCGCAAGCCCCGCAGCCATCCGCTGCGCCCGGATCCGCCACGCACGAGGCGTCGCCGCGGCCCAGAGCGTCATTGTGGGTATGTCTCTGGGCAAAGTGTTGGCATTCGGCACGTTGATCCTGGGATCCATGTTCATGCAATCCGCGTCAATCGCGCGGGCCGCCGGCCCCGGCGGCGGCGCTCAACTTCAGACCTGGTTCACAACGTTCCTCGGAGAGGGACGAGGCCGCTGGATCGAAGTCCTCATCGGCATCGCGTTCATCACGATGTTCATCGTACTGTTCCCATACCTCGCCCGATCGATGTTCGAGCGAAATGTCCATCGCATCACCGCCGAAACCCAGCAGCGAATGCGGCGGAGGCGGCGCAAGAGCGCTGGTATTGCGATCGGCTTCGCAGCCGTAGCCATGCTCTCGACCGTGGCGATCGGCGCGGCCATCGGCTGGTCCGTCCCGCTCCTTTTGATCTCCACCTACACGATCGTCGCCGGCGTCATTGCCGTCGCATTCGGCTTGGTCGCCCGCCGCGGCAAGCGCCTCACCTGCGCCCGCTGCGGCTACCCCATGGGCTCGTGGCGCTGCGCGGCCGATCGATGTCCCGAGTGTGGACAAACTTGGCGAGAACCTTGGCGACACACGACCGGCGAACGAAGGATCGCATGGTGGTGGGTGTCAAGCGGCATCATCGCGATGCTCGCTTGCGTCGCGATACAGATGGTCTTGCTGGTGAGCGTGATGAACTAGACCGCGTCCTCACACCACCCGCCCCTCATCTTTGCTGATCCCCAGCGCCGGCCGCACATCCAACGACACCAGCACTTCCCGCCCCGCCTTCTCCACCTGAATCCGCTGCGCCGTCTCCGGGTCCACGTAGTCTGAGTGGCACGACAGCTTCGCCGTCTCCGCGGCCTCCTCTTCGCCTCGTGCCTCATGCCCAGTGCCTGATGCCTTCTTCCCCACCGCCTTCTTCGTCTTACTCGCCAGCTTGTGAATCTCATCCGGACTCAGCACACCGCGCTTGGCCAGGATCTCCTGCTGCTCCGCCGTCAACGCGGCGGATTTCACGGCCTTGCCTACCGCCGCGCCCACGCTCGCTCCGTGCGACTCGGCATCCGAGTTGCGCTCGTACCCCTCCGCCTTGCCGCTCATGAACTCCTGGATCTCCTTGCTGATGCGCACGCTGCACCAGTCGTGCCCGCACATCGCGCAGAAGTCAGTGTCAACATCCAGATCCTCATCGTGGTACGCCCGCGCGGTATCGGGGTCGAAGCTCAGCTCAAAGTGCTTCTCCCAGTTCAGCGCAGCCCGCGCCTTGGTCAGCTCATCATCCTGATCGCGCGAGCCCGGAATCCCCAGCGCAACATCGGCCGCGTGCGCGGCGATCTTGTACGCAATACACCCCTGCTTCACATCATCGCGCTTGGGCAACCCAAGGTGCTCCTTGGGCGTGACATAGCACAGCATCGCCGCGCCGTGATACGCCATCGCCGTCGCGCCGATGCACGAGGTGATGTGGTCGTAGCCGGGGAACATATCTGTCACCAGCGGCCCAAGCACATAGAACGGCGCACCGTGGCACAGCGTCCGCTGGATCTTCGCGTTGTACTCGATCTGATCAAACGGAACGTGCCCCGGTCCCTCGATCATCACCTGCACGCCGCGCCGCCACGCCCGCTCGGTCAGTTCGCCCAGCGTCTCAAGCTCGGCCAGCTGCGCATCATCGGTCGCATCCGCCAGCCCGCCCGGCCGCAGCCCATCGCCGATCGAGAACGTCACGTCATACTGCCGCAGGATGTCGCAGATTTCATCCCACCGCTCGTACATGATGTTCTCCTGGCCGTGGACGAGCATCCACTTGGCCAGCAGCGAGCCGCCGCGGGACACAATCCCGATCAGCCGGTTCTTCACATACTTCAGGTGCCCCCGCCGCACCCCAGCGTGGATCGTGAAATAGTCAACGCCCTGCTTCGCCTGATGGTGCAGCGACGCCTCGATCGTCTCCCAATCCAGATCCTCAATCTTCTTCCCGATGATCATCGAATAGATCGGAACCGTCCCGATCGGCACCGTCGAGTGCTTGCAGAACGCATCCCTGCACGCATCAATGTCCCCGCCCGTCGATAAGTCCATCACAGTGTCGCCGCCCCAGCGCACCGCCCAGTCGAGCTTCTCAAGCTCCTCGTGCGTTCCGCTCGATACCGGCGAAGCGCCCATGTTCGCGTTGATCTTTGTCTTGCTCGCGCGGCCGATGCACATCGGATCGAGTTTGTGATTCAGGTGGTTGATGTTTGCTGGGATCACCATGCGCCCCGCGGCGATCTCATCCCGCACCTGCACCGCCGTCAGGTGCGGCTCACGCTCGGCGACGCGCCGCATCTGCGGCGTGATGATGCCCAGCCGCGCAGACTCGAGCTGTGTTACCGGCACAAACACCGGTGGGGGGGTCACGCGACGCGTGATGCCCCTCGCATCCGTGAACGTGTACGACTCGCACGCCGTGCACGGCGTTGAGGCGCAGCCTCTGGCCGCCTCCCCTCCGTGGCTTCGTCCCTTCGTGGCTTCGTCGCGGACTTCCTCCACCAGCCACCCCTCGGGCATGAAGTCCCACGCCGTCTTGTCGCTCGGCGCCGGCATGCCCGGCGTATCCGGCGAAGAGAACATCAGCGGTCCGCCGATGTCCGGCGCATTCGCGAAAGACCCGGGCGTGGTCACGCCCGCGGTGCGACCGGGGTTGCCCGCGCCGTTGAGCGGGGCGCGGAAGCGATGCAGAGGAGTCTGAGTCGTGGTCATCGCAAGGCTCCATCATCACGCGCTGAGCGTGGCTTGATACGTCATCGGATCCAGATCCGGCACCGGCTGCACGCCGAGCCGCTTCAACATGTTCACGCACTGCGCCCGGTGCAGCGTCGAGTGGTCAAACACCTGCGAAACCGCCGCCGCGGCGGGCATTGTGCCGCCCTCCGCGTTCGGCCAGTGAACCATTTCGTCAAATCCCCGCTCGCTCGCCCGCAGCATCGCCAACCGCAGCTTCGCATGCGCCGAGTCCAGCAATCGCGACAGGCCATCGAGCGTCTTCGAATCCGCGGCGAACTCCTTGGGCTCCACATACTCAAGCCCCGCGAAGTTGTCCGCAAAGAAAAACATGCACTCGATGGTGTGAGCGATGTTCTCGCGCAGCGATCCCGGCCCGATCCCCAGGTGCTCATCGAGCCGCGCGCTGGGAAGGGATCGCGAGTGCTCGATCAGCTGCGCGAGTGCCCAGGCGCTGTGCGCGATCTGAAATCGGATGAGCCCGGTCAGGTCCAAACGTCGCTTCCCTCCGCCGGTCCGAACCGGTTCAGGTTCCACGGGTGCATCTCAGCGACGGCCAAACTCCCCTCCGGGAGAGCAGGCCGCCGCGCCCCGAGCGTGAGCAATCAGTGTAGCGGCCGGCATCCCGGATATCCGGGTCGATACCCTTGGGTCATGCCCACCGCAATCGCCCTCATCCGCGCCATCAATGTCGGCGGCAAGAACTCCCTCCCCATGGAGTCTCTCCGCAAGCTCTGCGAGAGCGTTGGCCTCAGCGATGTCCGCACCTACATCCAGTCCGGCAACGTCGTCTTCCGCGCTGCGAGCCGCGATATCGCTGCCGCATCCGGAAAGCTCGAAGACGCCATCGAAGCCGAGCGCGGCTTCCGCCCCGCCGTGGTCATCCGCGCCCGCGATGAACTCGCCGCCACGATCGAAGCCAACCCCTTCGCCGCTCGCGCCAAGAGCGACCCCTCCAAGCTTCTGCTTATGTACCTCCGCGACTATCCCGCGGCCGGTGCTGCCGATGCGATCCAGCAGGTCAAGCGAGAATCCGAGGAGCTGCAATTGATCGGCCGCGAACTGTTCATCGACTTCCCGATCGGGATCGGCAAGTCCAAGCTGGCCATCGCCGCCGTGGAGCGTGCGCTCGGCGTCGCCGCGACCAGCCGCAACTGGAACACCTCCCTCAAGCTGCTCGCGATGACCGATGAACTCGGGCGTGAGTGACCTGAGCCGGTCACGCCTTGCCAGTGTCAAAGCCCATCTTCTCGTTGTGCGCTGCGCTTCCACCCCGCGCCACCGTCAGCGTCTTCCACTCAATCCCTGCGCGAGACGCGATCACCCGCGCCGCCTGCACGATCTGCCCGCAGTGATACGCCGTGTGCGTGACAGACCGCGCGAGCGCGAGCGCGAGCGTGTGCGCCTCGCCGCGAATCCGAAGCTCCCGGCCCAGATCTGCATCCGTGCACCCCGCCAGCAACCCTTCGACAGCCGCCCACCCCGCGCCCCAGGCCGCCTCCATCGCGGCCCGGTCCGAGAAGTCATCCACAAACTCCGTGTCCCGGTCCCGCCACGGCTTCTCGCCATCGGTCGTGAACGGCTGGGTCCATCGCGACCGCAGGTTGCCGCCCACGTGCTTCATCATCACCGCGATCGAGTTGGTCTGGGCATCCAGCGGCACGCGGAGCTGGTCCCACGATAACTGCCCTGCCGCGCCCTCCGCAAGTCCTCGATACCGGCGAAACTCCGCCTCAAAAGCAGCCAATACAAGAGAGCTAGATACGCCTGATGTGCCCATCCCACCAGCATATGAGCCTCACATGGACAAAAGATGAGCGAACACTCATGAAAACTCGTGCCATTACCATCATCTGAGCAAGCACTCTTTCTCTATGAAACCTCTCCGCCCCACCCCACTCTTCTGGCTGCTGCCGCTGGCTCTCGCGGCCGTGATGTCCGGGTGCGCAGCTTCCGATGGTGGACCGCGGACGCGTCTCGGCTCGCTCCCCTTCCCTGGCATCTTCTCCCTCTACGAAGCCGCGGACCCCGGCAACCTCGGCGTGCACTGCTCCGGCTCGCCGCTCTTGCGGCTGGGTCATCGCGGCGAGCAGCCACGGGGCACGCTCTACACGCGCCGAGCCGGGTTCATCGACCTCTCGCATCTGCGCGAAACAATCGACTGGGTCTCCTTCTTCCATACCAGGAACCTGCACGCGCTCAGCCAGGTCGAGATGGATGGCCCCGCCACGGCGGTCTACTCGTTCAGCTACTGCCTGGCGAAGTTCGAGGTGACATTCACGCCCCCGCAGTGGTGGAACGCCGCGCCCCTTGAAGAACGCCAGCAGATCATCGAAGAGCTCGCCATCCGAAGCGCCCAGCGATTGTCGGTCGTGACGACCACCTGGCACGAAGCTGCAACGTGGCTTGGCTACCAGACCGTGCCCGGAATCTCCGAAGCAGGCTCCGCCTTCACATGGGACGATGGCACGGCCCACATCGTCGGCGCGATCGTGGGAGGCCGCGCGCTCCGGGATATTGGTACCCAATGGGATGAGGCCGTGACCAGAGAGCTTGATGATGAACTGCTCGAACTCGACGTGGTCAGCCGCGAGGAGTTCAGAGATGCCGCGCTGATCGTTCGCGAGCGATGGTGGAAGCAGGGGGTCGCGGTGCGGCGAGACTTTGATGTGGGCCTGGAAGATGGCCACAAAGTACCCTGGCTTGTGCCCGAGTTCGGCACCGATGCCGCAATGCTCATGCTGCCCACGTTTGAGAACGTTTGCGGTCGCGACCTGACCGGTGCGATGGAGCTGCGTATCACGCCCGCCCGATGGGTCATGCGCAGGTTGATGGACGAGACCGATCCCGCCGCATCCCTCGAGGGTGAAGCGGGATTGCTGAAAGCCGTCGAACTCGTCCGCGAGCAGATGCGAGCCAAGTTTGGTGAGGGATTCGATCAGCCCTAGCAGGGTTGGCCTCGCCCCTTCACGCTTCACACCCGCAGGCTGTGCTTCCCAACGAACGTGCGAGCAAACGAAACAGCCCCCGGAGCTTCTCCAGGGGCTGCGTGTTGCTCAATCATGCCAACTGAACCGGCAAAGCCATCGTTCAGGCGTGCTGGCCGGAGTGAATACCCTCGAGTACCTCTTCGGCAATCTTCTCGACAAACGCCGGAATGTCATCTGGGTTCCGGCTCGTCACCAGGCCTTGATCCACAACCACTTCGGAATCCTGCCAGATGGCGCCCGCATTCTCAAGGTCCGTGCGAACGGAGTGGTACGAGGTAAGCGTGCGGTTCTTGACGACATCCGCCTCAATCAGCACCTGCGGCCCGTGGCAGATCGCGGCGACCGGTTTGCCGGCCTTGAAGAACGCCCGCACCAGCTTTAACGCGCCGCTGTCGGTGCGCAGCTTGTCGGGGTTCATCACACCCCCGGGCAGAATCAACGCGTCATATTCCTCCACATCCGCCTGCGCGATGGTCTTGGTCACATCCACACTCTGCCCCCAGTCGGTGTTGTCCCAGCCGCGAATCCGGCCCTTGTCCATGGTCTCTTCGGGCGCGATGACGTCAATCTTTGCCCCCATCTCGCTGAGCGCCTGCATGGGCTCAAGCAGTTCCGACTGCTCAAACCCATCGGTAGAGAGAATGGCGATGGTCTTGCCGGACAGATCTCGCGCTGTAATCTGCTTCTTGTGAACGGTAATGGTGCTCATGGCTTCTCCTTTGGGTAGAAAGGAATAGCATCCATCGCGGCCATGAAAGCGGGGTGAAGCACAGGATGAAGCACGCTCATGCAGAATCTTCAGCGATCAAACGCCCAGTAAACGATCTCGCCTGATTGCGGGTTAAACGTCACACCGTGGTATATCCGGAGAATCCTCCAGACAGATCCGATCCGTGTTCGCGCGGACAAGCCGTGGCTGAATCTCATCCTTCCATGCCGCGAAACGTGTGGTGCTCTCGATCCACCTGAGGGGCTCGTTGATCGACGCGATCACAAGCGGTGC
>JBBRUT010000078.1:0-15562 GCA_038247555.1 Phycisphaerales bacterium
CGGCCTCCCCATGTTCATCGAAGAGAGCACCCACTTCAACAACGGATTGACGAGCGACGCCAACGACCCGGATTCTGCAAACACGTTCTTCGGGTTGTGGGGAGGCTCTCGCGGCGACCTTGCGGGCGATCAGGTCACCACTCGCCACAACGGCGCGGGTGTCGTCTCGTTCCTTCAGGGGCATGCAGAAGTGTTCAAGGCACCCCGCGGCGCCAATGAGCAGGTGCGGGAAGACAATGACCTGGAAGCCGATGACCTGTATGTCACGAGCACCGCGAATCCGACGGGATGGATTCCGCTGGAGCGTCGCAAGACGCAGTGGAGCAATGTGTCCGGCTCACCCTACGGCTTTGGCTGGATCAACAACCCCAAATGAGGTTCGCCCCACGCCCGGCGACCATGATTGTCGCTGCAGCGTTTTTCGATGAATCGTTCTCCCATTCAACCAACGGCGGCGCGATGCGCCGCCCCAGGAGTTCACGTGATGCGTTCAGTTCCCGTATCGTCGTCGGCCGTGCTGTGGCCCGCGGCAGTGATTGGCTTTGTCCTCTGCGGGTCCGCGTTCGCATCGGCTGAGCCGGATGGAAAGGCGACAGCGAAACTGACGATCTCCGAGAGAGCGCTCGACATGGCGCGTTCCCGCGAGCAGGGCATGATGTACATGCCGTCATCCGCTCGGGTCAGCGCAGAGCGCCCGTCAGTCGTGAAGAAAGAACCGACGTATCGCGGCAAGCCGTTGTACGCAACGATCTCGCTTGGCTCCGGCGATGCCAGTACCTACGCGATCGCGTTCGATGAGCCAAGCGGTGCAGACCCGAAGGTGTATCTCGACCTCAACGGCAACGGCGACCTCACCGATGACGGTGACGGGACATGGCCGATCGTGACCCCCGCCGATGAGGGGAAGAGCCCTCAGTTCTCGGGCACCTGGGTGTTCGATGTCTCCTGGGCAACCCCGGGCAGCGAAGCGACCAAGGGCCGGTACGGCCTGAACTTCTTCCGTTCGCCCGATCGCGAGTCGATCAACTATTACCGTGCCTCCGCCCGCGAAGGCAAGGTCACCATCAACGGCGTGAACTACGACGTCCGCCTCATCGAGAACGACAACGATGCGCGGTTCGACAAGCTGTACGATCCTTCCAAGCCGCTGTCCCCTGAGAACATGCCCAAGCCCGTGTGGCTGACGCTCGGCGGCGACCGCTTCGATATCCGCGCCACCTTTGGCTTCAACGACTTCAACTACATCGCGAAGGTTTCCGATGACGGTTCGGAAATTTCCCTCGAGCCGACGATGCGGCAGATCCGCCTGCCGCGCCCGGCCGAGCGCGTCTCCGCCCTCGGAGAGGGCGTCGAAGCCCCCGACTTCAACGCGCACTGGGGCTTGGAGTCATCGACCTTCAAGCTGTCCGATTTTCGCGGCAAGAAGATCGTGGTGATCGACATGTGGGCGACCTGGTGCGGGCCGTGCATCGCAGGGCTTCCGCATCTGTCA
Organism: Phycisphaerales bacterium; assembly: GCA_038247555.1. Lineage (GTDB taxonomy): Bacteria > Planctomycetota > Phycisphaerae > Phycisphaerales > UBA1924 > JAHBXL01. The sequence continues at coordinate 1,493 of JBBRUT010000078.1, forward strand.
CGCGTTGCCGAGGCGGTGAAAGGGCAGGATGTCGAGGTCATCGCCCTCAATGTGTTTGACGATGAGCCCGCCTACAAGAAATTCTTCGCCGATAAGAGCGCACAGTTTGCCTTCCGTATGGCGCGCGATCCTGCCGGACGCGAACGCGACGCGAGCATTGCCGGGAACCTGTACAAGGTAAGCGGGATCCCGCAGTCGTACGTCATCGACAAGTCGGGCAAGATTGTCGCGGCGGTTTCCGGCTATCAGCAGGGCGATCGCCGTATCGAGCAGGCACTGGTCAATCTGGGGATCAAGATCGAGGGATTGACGCCGCAGGAAGCCAAGCCGGCCGCCGCTGCACCCAAGATGATTCCGGCCACCGGGATGCGATAAGCCGCGCGATGCCCGCGATGGGATGCCGCGGATATTCCGCGCAGGGTATCCATTGGCCAGAATGAAAAAGAGGCGGCGGCGGTAAAGCCCCGCCGCGCGCCTCCCACCAAGCACTCTCGTGGATTGTGAGTACCCGGTCTTCAGGCCAGTGCGTTCTTGGGTGCTTCCTGCATGCGAGAACGAATCACCGATTGTGCCAGAAGTTCGGCTCCAGTCTGAGTCTCTTTGCGCTGAGTATCGTGAACCGTCGATAAAAGGCGGCTTACGTATCAAAAAGTTTGATGTTTTCATCTTGGGCGTGGGGCACCCGACGGCTGTGGTGTGAGAGCTTCGGGTTCCTGCACCGCTGAGAGTCTGCCGCATTTGCGACGGTGGTACGCTTGAAGCGTGTGTGGCCGATTCACCCATCTCTACAAGTGGCGAGAGCTTCAGCGGCTCATGGCGCTCACCTCGCCGCCGCTGGAGTTCACGGACCGGTACAACGTGGCTCCCACGCAGACTGCGCCCGTGGTCCGGGCGCAGCCGCAAGCCGGGGGGCGGGAAGCGGTGTTCATGCGGTGGGGACTGATTCCATCGTGGGCGAAGGATGAAAAAATCGGCAACTCGCTCATCAACGCGCGGGCGGAGGGGATCGAATCAAAGCCCGCATTCCGAGTGGCGTTCCGCCAGAGGCGATGCATCGTGCCGGTGAGCGGGTTCTATGAGTGGGAGAAGCTGGGCGCGCGCAGGCAGCCGCACTACGTCACCAGTGCGGGGGATGAGCCGCTCGCGCTTGCGGGGCTGTGGGAATCATGGCAGTCTGCGGAGGATGGGACGGTCGAGTCGTTCACCGTCATTACGACGACCCCCAACGAGATGATGGCCAGGCTGCACGACCGCATGCCCGTGATCCTTGACGCCGCGGACTTCGGGGCCTGGCTCGACCCTGCGTCCCAGGATGCGGCCCGCATCGCGGCGTTGCTCAGGCCGTATCCAGCCGAGTTGATGGTGAGCAGGCCGGTCTCTACCCGGGTCAACTCCCCCCGAAACGAAGGTCCGGAGTGCCTCGCAGTCTTTGAACCCCAGCAAGAACTTTTCTAGGATTTCTGGATTTGTAATCGGTATCTGATAGGATACCGATCATGGCCCTATCAAATGCGATTTCCGTGCTACGGGAGAGGATCAGCCTGACTCCCGCCAAGATCCCGCGCGGGAGCGTGGAGCTCGCCGGGGTGCAGTTGAACATGGGGGGGGTTCACGAGTGGTTTGGTTCCGCCGCGGCGGTGGGGCACCCCGATCGCGACTGGCTCCCGCCGATGTGCTTGCTGGCGGACCTTGCGCGCCGGGCGATTGCCCAGCGGGCGGTGTCGAGCGTGTTCTGGATCGGCCGTCGGCTGTGGCCATATCCGCTGCTGCTGGATCAGCACCGCCAGGTGCTGGCCCGGTCGGTACTGGTTGATCCTCCCGACAACTCCAGCCGCCTGTGGGCGATCGATGTCGCGCTCCGAACGCCGGGCGCGGTGGCGGTCATTGCCGATGCACAGGGGCTCACCCTCCCGCATACGCGCCGGCTGCAGTTGGCCGCGGGCGCGTTTGGCGGGCTGTGCCTGCTTGCGCGGCCGCCCGGAGAGCTTGATCGACTCTCCGCGGCAAGCACACGGTGGCGCATCACACCCGCTGTCTCACCCACAATCCGGCCGAGATGGACCTTGGCCCTCCTTCGTCACAAGGACCGGCCAGCGCTTACGGATGAGCCGCCATCCTGGACCATGGAGTGGAACCATGCGCAGGGTCTTATCTGTTTACCTGCCCCACTGGCCCTCCCAGCGCGTGGCGCGACGGCACAAGCCCGCTGAGCCGCGGCCGATCCTGATCGTGGGAGCGAAGGGCGATCGTCGCCTGGTCATGCACGCCAGCCCGGATGCGCAGCAGGCAGGAGTAGTCCGTGGGATGGACCTGGCGCACGCACGCGCGCTGATCCCGCACGCCGGGCTGCTGATCGAACCATACCGGCCGGCGCGAGATGCGATCGCGCTTGAGCAGCTCGCGGTCTGGGCGATGCGGTGGTCACCGGTGGTTGCGGCGGATCAACCCGACGGAATGATGCTGGATATCTCAGGGTGTGGGCATTTGTTTGGCGGTGACAAGGCACTCGCGATCTCGCTGCGAAAGCGGCTGCGGAAGCTGGGATTCACGGCCCGTGTCGCGGTGGCGTCGACACCCGGGGCGGCGTGGGGTGCGGCGCGGTTCGGCCCCGCGGCGGGGATCATCATCCGGCCGGGGCGGGAGCGAGAGGCGATCGCGCCTTTACCTGTCGAGTCGCTGCGAATCTCCGGGACTGTGGTGGATGCACTGGGTGAGGTGGGCATCCGGACGGTGGAGCAGTTGATGGCTATCGCGCGTTCATCGCTCCCGGCGCGATACGGCCAGGAGATCCTCCGGCGGCTCGATGAGGCTCTGGGTCAATCGCACGAGGCGGTGCTGGGTGTTCAAGAGGCAGAGGCGGTTCAGGCGCACCTTGAGCTTCCGGGCGGGACGACGCAGCTGGAGGCGATCGAGCTGGGGGTTCGTCATCTGCTGGAGGAGCTGATCCGCATGCTGGAGCGGCAGGAGTCCGGGCTGCGCCGGCTCGATGCAACCTTTCAGCGTCTGGATTCTGCTCAGATCTGCATTATTGTGCAGGTGAGCCGACCGACCCGCAGCGGCAAGCATCTGTGGTCGCTTCTGCGGCCGCGGATCGAGCGGATGAACCTCGGGTATGGAGTGACGGGCATTGCGCTGTGTGCGGCGGGAGTCGTACGGATCGCGCACGCCCAGGCCACACTGCTCGTCGAGCCGGAGAGTGCGTGCGAGCATGAGGCGGCGATCGATCAGACGATCGACGCGCTTGTCGGACGGCTCGGTGCGAACCGCGTATGCCGCCTTCTGATGCGGGAGAGCCATCGGCCGGAGTCGGCGGCATGGGCAGCGCCGCTGCTGGATTGCCCGCGCGCTGCGCCCGCACGTTTGGTGCAGACGCAGACTTTGGCGCGGGAAGCGTGTCAGCGCCCTTCGGTGCTGCACACCCAGCCGCAGCCGCTGAGCGTGATCTCGCTCTCGCCGGATGGCCCGGTGATGTCGATCGCCCAGGCCGGAGACGCCCGCAGGATCATCGCGAGTATCGGACCGGAACGAATCGGGGGTGAATGGTGGCGGGCCCGCGAGCCGCAGCGCGATTACTTCCGTGTGCAGGATGAGCGCGGGCGGTGGCTGTGGATCTTTCGGGAGGCCCGCGGATTGAGCAAGAGTTGCGACGCAGCGGGTGCACGATCGGATTCGAGCGAGTGGTTCATTCACGGGGAATGGGCCTGAGACATGCCAGATACCCCGCAGAGCAAGTTGCATCCACACCCGCATGCGAAGCCGCAGCGACCGCCGCCGGGAATCGCTGCCAGCGAGGGGGCTCCGGGCGAGCGGTACGCGGAGCTCGATGTCACCAGCAACTTCACGTTCCTGACTGGAGGGAGCCATCCGGAAGAGCTGGTGCAACGCGCGGCGGAGCTTGGCCATGCGGCGATCGCCATTACCGATACCAACACGCTCGCGGGGATCGTGCGTGCGCACACCGCCGCGAAGGATGCGGGCATTCGCCTGATCGTCGGGTGCCGCCTTGTGCTGGTGCAGCCGCACGGCCTGGAACTGCTGGTCTACCCGACATGCCGCGATACCTATGCGCAGCTTTGCCGCCTGCTCACGCTCGGCAAGCGGCGTGCGGAGAAGGGGAACTGCTCGCTGAAGCTGGAGGATGTGATCGAGCACAGTGCTCAGATGCTGGGTGTGATTGTCCCGCCAACGAGCCTCGCGGCAATGGATGCGGGCTTTGCCGAGCATGTGCGAATGCTGCGCAGTGTGTTCGACTCCGACAGGCTGTCGCTGGCGGCTTCTATCTGCTATGGCCCCGATGATCGGGAGCGGTGCACGGCGATTTCGACGCTTGCAGCATCCTGCCGCGTGCCGCTCGTGGCGACGAATCGCGTGCTGTATCACGCCGCGGATCGGCGCCCGCTTCAGGATGTACTGACGTGCATCCGGCTCGGCACGACTGTCGATGCTGCGGGCTATGCGCTCATGGCCAATTCGGAGCGGCACCTCAAGCCGGCAAGCGAGATTGCCCGCTTGTTTGCGGAGTCTCCCTGCGCGATTGCACGCACCATCGAGATTGCCGAGCGAGCAGGCGGGTTCTCTCTTGATGAGCTTCGGTACGAGTATCCGCACGAGGTCACCCCCGAGGGCGTCTCGCCGATCCAGCACTTGCGGGCGTTGACCGATGCCGGTGCAAGCACCCGCTACCCCGAAGGCGTACCTGGCAGAGTGCTGGGCATCATCGATCACGAGCTGGCGCTCATCGATGAACTGAAGTACGCGCCCTATTTTCTGACCGTCCACGATCTTGTGATCTTCGCACGCTCTCGCGGCATTCTTTGCCAGGGCCGAGGGGCCGCGGCCAACTCCGCCGTGTGCTACTGCCTGGGCATTACATCGGTTGACCCCTCCCGGGGCGAGTTGCTGTTCGAGCGGTTCATCAGCCGCGAGCGTAACGAGCCGCCCGATATCGATATCGACTTCGAGCACGAACGGCGCGAAGAGGTCCTGCAGTACATCTACGCAAAGTATGGCCGGGACCGCGCCGCGCTGACCGCCGAGGTGATCAGCTACCGCGGCAAGAGCGCGGTGCGGGATGTCGGAAAGGCGATGGGGCTGTCGCTCGACTGCATCAACCAGCTTTCCCGCACCCTCGACTGGTGGGACACGGGAGGGGTGAATCCCGCGAGGATGCGCGAGCTTGGGCTCAACCCTGATGACCGCACCCTGCGCCTGGTGCTGCACCTGTGCGGCCAGCTCCTCGGCTTTCCGCGGCACCTCTCCCAGCATGTTGGCGGGTTTGTTATCACCAACACACCGCTATGCGAGCTGGTGCCGATCGAGAACGCGGCGATGCAGCACCGCACGGTGATCGAGTGGGACAAGGATGACATCGATGCGATGGGGATGCTGAAGGTCGATTGTCTGGGCCTGGGGATGCTGACCTGCATCCGCAAATGCTTCGACCTGATCCGGCAGCAGCATGGGCGCGACCTGACGCTGGCGACTGTCCCCGCGGAAGACCCCGCGGTCTACGACATGATCTGCAACGCGGACACAATCGGCGTGTTCCAGATCGAGAGCCGCGCGCAGATGGCCATGCTCCCGCGTCTGCGGCCGCGATGCTTCTACGACCTGGTGATCGAGGTCGCGATCGTCCGGCCCGGGCCGATCCAGGGGAAGATGGTCCATCCGTACATCCGGCGGCGCAACGGCGAAGAGCAGGCAACATATCCCAATAATGCCGTGCGAGAAGTGCTCGGACGCACACTCGGCGTGCCGCTGTTTCAGGAACAGGCGATGAAGCTCGCCATCGTCGCGGCGGGCTTCACCGCGGGCGAGGCCGACAAACTCCGCCGCGCCATGGCCGCTTGGCGAAGGAAGGGTGATCTGATCTACCGCTTCGGAGAGAAGCTCATCGCCGGGATGCTTGCAAACGGGTTTGATCAGGAGTTCGCCGAGCGATGCTTCGAGCAGATCAAGGGGTTCAGCGAGTACGGGTTTCCCGAGTCGCACGCGGCGAGCTTTGCGCTGCTGGTATATGTCTCGTCATGGCAGAAGTGTCACTATCCCGCGGCATTCGCGGCCGCGCTCATCAACAGCCAGCCGATGGGGTTCTATCAGCCCGCGCAGATCGTTCGAGATGCCCAGAACCACGGCGTCGAGGTGCGGGCTGTGGATGTAAATGCCAGCGAGTGGGACTGCACGCTCGAGGGTGGCCGAAGCACGCTTCGACTCGGGATGCGGATGGTGCGAGGGATGGGTGAGTCGCAGGCGACAACGATCGTCGCTGAGCGAGATCTTGTCGGGCCGTTCACCAACCTGCAGGAGTTGCACCGTCGTTGCCGGGTGCCTGTCGCCGCGTTGCGGCGGCTGGCGCGTGCGGATGGATTCGGATCCTTGGGGCTCGACCGCCAGCATGCCCTGTGGGCGATCCAGGCTCTGCACGATGAGGCAATGCCGCTGCTGGATGCGGCTGCGATGAGGGAGGAGTATGAGGCTTCGCTGCCGTCTGTGTGTGATGCACAGAAAGTTCGTCAGGACTATTCGTCGATCGGACTGTCGCTCAAGGCGCACCCCATGTCATTCCTTCGTGAGCGACTGGATTCGATGAAGGTGTCTCGCGCAAGCGAGATCCAGTGCGAGGCCACGAGCCCATCGGGAAGGCCGGTGCTGGTGGCCGGCATCGTGCTGGTGCGCCAGCGGCCCGGCACCGCATCGGGCATCCTGTTCATGACTATCGAGGATGAGACCGGCATCGCCAATCTGATCGTGCGGCCGAAGATCTTTGAGCGATACCGCTCGGCCGCGCGGCACAGCACGTTCATCCGCGCGACCGGGAAGGTCGAACGCAACGGCAGCGTGGTGCACGTGCAGGTTGCGAGGATCGACTCACTCGACCCAGAGCAGGACTCGCTGTTCGTGCGAAGCAGGGACTTTCACTGACGCTCCAGCGATCAGGTTCAAGATTGCGACAAAACACCCCTGCCCCCGATGCGGCCGGTGAAGCTCGCGGTCGCGGCGATCAACTCGTAGGGGTCGAGTGGATTCGACAAGTGCATGTTGAACCCTGCACGAAGGGCACGGGTCCGATCCTCGGTCCTCGCAAACACAGACAGCGCAACCGCCGGCAGCCGGCCAACGTGTGTCACCAGGAAGGTCGCGACCCTGCCGCAGCAACTCAGAGCCGTCAACGAGCCGCATTCCGATATCGCTTATGAGGACCGCAGCCGACACACAGTGCCCACTATTCCGTCGTCTTGCCGTCGAAGTGCTCGTTGTCGGCCTCGGCCTCATCCCGCGTATGGTGGACAATGCCGTCTCGATGATTCGGAGGCGAATAGAGCGTGTAGAGCTTGAGCGGGACGTTGCCGGTATTCACGATGTTGTGATTCGTCCCAGCCGGAACGAGCACCGCGAAGCCCGCGCAAATGTCCGTGGTTACGCCGTCAAGAATCGCCTCCCCTGTGCCCTCTTCCACACGGAAGAACTGATCGAGCTTGTGGACTTCCATCCCGATCTCGCCCTTTGGGTCAATTGACATCACGACGAGTTGGCAGTTGCGGGCCGTGTAAAGCACCCGGCGAAACTCGCCGTTCTTGGCTGCCAGAGTTTCGATGTCCTGAACAAAGCCCTTCATGGCGTCTCATCCTTGGCTGGCTCATCGTGAGGGGTACCTTCGCACTCCGCGTGCCTCTCCGCACCCCCGGCCACCGCGCCAATCGTGCGTCAGTGTCTTGTATCGCGGCCCGTCGTAGCTTCCTGCTCGGCCTGGATCCAATCCGCCAGCGCGTCACCCGATTCACCTTTGCGGGCTTGGGAGATCTCATACGCGCGAAGCCGGATGTGATCAGCGGATGGCTGATTGCGGTTGTCCCCCGCCGGGCTGGTGCCCGGGTTCGCGGCGACAGTGGACTTCGGTGTTTCGTGGGACTTCTTGTGGTGAGTGTGGTGTGACACGCGGTACCCGTTTCGTGAAAGAGTTGACGGCGGACAGAATCGGCCCTGTATGCCCAGAGCGACGATATGGGAGACCAGCCTGCCAGTGCACTCATGAATCATCGAAGATGGACGTGAACCCACAGTGAAACCATAGGGATACTTCCTTAATCTAGGACGACGGCAGCGCACTGTTGTCCTTGACAGACGTTCTCTCTTCGCCGTGAACAAAGCGGCATGCTCAGCAGAGGGAGCGAGTGTGCTTCACCTGCAAATCCGGTTGATATCCGAGCAGAGCGCTGGTGCTCTGTCATGGTTCTGATATAACGTAGAGAAGTGGCGGTGTACTCGGTTCCCAGCAAGGAGTTGCCCATGTGCCGATCACATCTCGCCCCCATCTTTGTCCTCGCTGCCCTACCGCTCGCCGCGTCCGCCGAGCTTGTTCAGAGTGGCGTGTGCGTCGGAGAGCTCTACGGGCTCTCTTCAAACCCCGACGGCGTGGTCCATGACAACGAGTACGGAAGCGACCCCTTCACCGGTTACGGCACGGGTGCGGGCTCGCTGCTATCTCGACCGATCCAATCTCCAGTTGACCGCCAGATCCTGTTCAATCTGCGACCGAGTGAGAGCACGTTCTCCATCGCGCTGAGGGCCGGCGCATCCCTTGGCGACAAGGCGGTGATTGTGCTTTTGAACACGAGGGAAGGCGGCCGCTCAGCGGGCTCTGGCCTGGGTATCACCTCGATCAACGACTCGACCGACGCAACCCGCCGCGCGATGTCGATGCTCCAGGGAACCTATCCGACAGGCAACGACTCGGAAGGCAACGCGTTTCTGGTGGACTTTGCGATCACTTTCAACTCCGGCGGCGTTGGCATCTTCGCGTTTCCCGACGACGCCGGCTCGATGTTCACACAGATCGGCGGCTATGGAGATGCAATGGATGCGTCAAGCGGTGTTGGCGAAGGGCAGTGGAACTCCCTCTCTTTGTACTCCTCCATAGGCGAAGTGTTCTCTCGTCCCGTGAGCTTCGCGGTCGTGATCGCCGATGACTCCGGCCTCTGCAACGAGTCTGTTCCTGAGCAGCCCTTCAACGCTGGCCCCAATCCCGGGCATACGACCACGGCCATTCCCAACTTCGCCCAGATCGGGATTTTCATTCCGGCTCCTTCTGGTGCCTTGCTCCTCGTGGGTGCCGCCTGCGTCACCGCACGTCGGTGTCGTTGAAGCACCAGTATTCGGAAGTGTCCTCACTACAGCCCGCTGCACCGTTCTCGAACCAAGTCCTCGGGGGCCAACTCATCGCCGAAACCCTCGTGCATGAGGAACCCTCTCAGATGGGTGCGCACTCCGAAGCCAAGGCCCCGGCCAACATGCCAGACTTCTCTCCGACTGAATCCAGCCGCCAATGCGCCACCGGCACGTACACGCCGGGGAATGCGGGTCCGGGTTACCTGTGCGCAGCTGGGCGTATTTGGTGTGGAACGGTGCCGGTTCCGTGCAATCTGGTGGACTCTCATTTGCTTCGAGCGGTGAGCAGCGCGGCGTATTGAAGCCTGCAAAACAAGGCCACTCTGCCGCGAAACAAGGCAATTCTGCGAATGGCCCCGGCAGGAATCGAACCTGCGACCAAGGGATTATGAGTCCCCAGCTCTAACCGCTGAGCTACGGGGCCGCGGCGGCACAGTTTAGGCAAAACAGAAACGGGGCGCACCGGTGTGGTACGCCCCGAGTCAAAGTCATGGAATCGGTGTACGGGGGACGTGGGCGAGTGATCAGCCCTTGATGAAGAGCAGTTCGCGATAGGTAGGCATGGGCCAGAGGTCCGAGGCGATCTCGGTTTCCAGTTCGTCTGCGACCTTGCGCAGTTCGGCCATCGCGGGCCGGACCTCGCTCTTGATCTGCCGGGCATGCTTCATCGGGTCGCCACCACCGGCGTCGTGGTGTTCGACCGCCTTCTCGAGCGAGGCGATCTTCCCGCGCACGCTGGTCACAAGATCTACAAACTGCTCGAGCATTTCGACCTGGTCATCCATATCAACACCAGCCTGCTTGGCGGGTGCGATGGCCTGGGCGATGCGGGCCTGGTGCTTCAGGGCGGCGGGGAGGATCATCGTCTTGGCCATCGAGACCATCGTCTCAGCTTCGATCGTGACCTGCTTGATGAACTTCTCGACGAACACATCGGCGCGGCTTTCAAGTTCGGCCTTCGAGAGCACCTTGTACTTCTTGAACAGATCGATCGCCTTCTTGGTGCGGAGCGAAGGGAGCGACTCGACCGTGTCCTTGAAGTTAGGAAGACCACGCTTGGCCGCTTCGGCGTGCCACTCGGCCGAGTAGCCGTCGCCGTTAAAGATCACGCGCTTGTGCTGGCGGACGAGGTCCTTGAGCAGCACTCGGACCGCGGCCTGGAGCTTGGCTTCCGTTGGCTTCGCCCCGACGGCCTTCTCAAGGCGTGTGGCGACGTAGTCGAGCGACTCGGCGATGATGGTGTTGAGAATCGTGTTCGGCCATGCCGAAGACTGGGTGGAGCCGACGGCACGGAACTCGAACTTGTTGCCGGTGAAGGCGAAGGGCGAGGTGCGGTTGCGGTCGCCCGAGTCTCGTGGGATGTGCGGAAGCGTGTGCGCGCCAAGATCGAGCGCGCCGCCCTTGATCGTGCGGCGGGTCTTGCCGGTCTCGAGCTGGTCGATGATGTCGCTGAGCATGTCGCCCAGGAAGATCGAGATGATCGCCGGAGGGGCTTCGTTTGCGCCAAGCCGGTGGTCGTTGCTCGCGCTGGCGATCGAAGCACGGAGCAGATCGGCGTGGAGATCGACCGCGCGGATGACCGAGCAGAGGAAGACCAGGAACTGCATGTTCGTGTGGGCTTCTTCGCGCGGGTCCAGAAGGTTGATGCCTGTATCCGTCGAGATCGACCAGTTGTTGTGCTTTCCGGAGCCATTCACCCCCGCAAACGGCTTCTCATGCAGAATGGCCTGCAGGCCGTGGCGCGGGGCGACACGCTTGAGCACTTCCATCACGAGCATCTGGTGATCGCAGGCGACATTGGTCGTCTCGAACACAGGAGCCAGTTCGTACTGCCCGGGAGCGACCTCGTTGTGACGGGTCTTGACCGGCACGCCCATCCGGTAGAGCTCGCGCTCGACATCGGCCATGTACGTGAGCACGGCCGCGGGAATCGAGCCGAAGTAGTGATCCTCGAGCTGCTGGCCCTTGGGGGGGCGAGCGCCAAACAGCGTCCGCTCGCACAGCAGCAAATCAGGCCGCGCAAAGTACAGGCCGCGATCGACCAGGAAGTACTCCTGCTCGGGCCCGAGCGTCGTGACGACGCGCGACACTCCGCCATCGGTGCCGAAGAGCTTGAGGATGCGTGTCGCCTGCATGGCGATTGCATCCATCGAGCGGAGCAGCGGGGTCTTCTTGTCGAGCGCTTCGCCGGTCCAGGAGACGAACGCCGTCGGGATGCACAGCGTAACGGTCCCCTCGCTGCGAGTCAGGAACGCCGGGCTGGTGGCGTCCCACGCCGTATAGCCGCGTGCCTCAAACGTCGCACGCAGACCGCCCGACGGAAAGCTCGACGCATCGGGCTCGCCGGACACCAGCGCCGACCCGCCGAACTCACTCAGCGTCCCGCCCTTGCCATCGGGGATGGTCAGCGAGTCGTGCTTCTCCGCCGTCAGTCCCGTCAGCGGCATGAACCAGTGGGTGTAGTGCGTGGCGCCGTTCTCAATCGCCCATTCCTTCATCGCCGCGGCCACAACGTCCGCCAGCTCCGCGCGCAGCGGCTTGCCGTGGTTGATCGTTTCCATCAGCCGCTTGAAGACGTCCTTGGGCAGACGCTGCCGCATGACGCGTTCGTTGAACACATCCGCGGCGTAGAAGCCATCCACTCGCTGCCCTGCACCGTTGGTCATGCCATTGCCATTCTGCTGGTAGCGCGACTTGGGCGACACGTAGCTGCCGATGCCGTCGTGCCTGGAGGGGGAGAGGATGGATCCACCGTTAGGACTACCGTTCTCGAGCGCCATTGGGCCTTTCGGCCGCGGAATGAGCCATCAAGGATCGCCGCCCCCGGTCGCGCTCGTGCTCCAATGCACTCGCGGCCGGGGATCAGATTTGGGCGAGCCAGGGTGGAGGTTCCCGCGGTCTCTCGGGCTTGATTGTTGCGCGGTGAACCCGGTTGGGAAACAGTTTCTTCATTTTGCGACGCATGTTTTAGATTGAAACGGCGCGAAAGCGTTTTCCAGTAGACCTGTCGGTTGCTGGCGAATCTTCGCCACGCCCAGCCGCCACGATGTGGATCACTTCAGGCCGGCAACCAGCTCGCGGCAAAATACCCCGGCCTCGGCCGCGGCGTCTTTCCCAGCCTTGCCGGCCTCGCCCATGCGTTTGACCAGTGCGCTCCCGACAATCGCCGCATCCGCGCCGCCCCCAACCACAACCTGTCGCACCTGATCGGGGGAACTAATCCCAAAGCCGCAGGCGAGAGGAAGATCGGTGAACTGGCGCAGTTGGCGGACCCGCTCGCCGACCGATCCTGCCCGGACTTCGCCAGTTGAGCCCACCGGCTGCGAGGCCCCGGTGATGCCGGTCCGCGTCATCACGTAGACAAATCCCGTGCAGGCACGGGCGATCTCCGCGGCACGCTCCGCAGAGGTTGTTGGCGCGATGAGCAGCGAAGTCGTCAAACCAACCGCCGCGGCCGCCTGTCGCCACGGCGCACTTTCCTCGGCGGTCAAGTCGGGAAGGATCAGCCCGTCAAAGCCCGCCGCGGCGAGCTGCCCGAAGTACGCCTCCGGACCGATCCGCCAGACGATCGACACGCTGACCATCGCCACGATCCCCAGCTTGCAGCCCTCAGCCCGAGCCTGGCGAACCTCCGCCGCGACAGTGGCAGGCGTGCAGCCCGAACCGATCGCCTCATGCATCGCCGCGGCAATCACAGGGCCATCGGCAATGGGGTCAGAAAACGGAATGCCGATCTCGACCACGCTCGCGCCCGCGCGCTCAAGCTCAAGCAGGGAAGCGGTCACCGTGCCGGGCGCCGGATAGCCGCCGCAGAGGAATGGCATGAGGGCCTTGCGGCCAGAGGCGCCAAGATCGCGGAAGATGCTGTCGATGCGTGACATGGGGGGGAGGGTAGGGGGAGTAAAGAGGAAGTGGGAAGTGGGAAGGGACTCGCGAGGATTCTGGTTGCCGAAAGAAGAAAAGCTTGAAGAGAATGCGGTGGCCTCAAGCGCCGGCCCGGCTGCAAGCGAGACAGAGACAAAGAAGAGTGCCCTGGCCTTGCGTACCTCGACGCTCCGCGGCGAGCCCGGTGCCTTGCAGATTCGGCCCCGGAGGGGCCACGGGATGTAGCCACGGGTGGAGCGCAGCCGCGTCCTCGCGGGCGGAGCGCAACCCGTGGTAAGGGGCGCGGTTTCTCTCTCCTGCCCCGGCGGGGCAGAGGAAGTGTGCAACAAGGCGGTCGGCTAATCGAACACGTACTTCTCATCGAACTCCACCCCGTGAGCGCGAAGTATCCGCAACAGCTCCGACTTGAAATCTTCCTTCTTGTGATGCTCAGCTTGCCCCGCGACGTACGCCTTGACTGCCCCCTCTTGCGACTTGCTGACGGAGAACACGCTGTATCCCTCTTGCCACGCAGACGCGGCAAGGTTCGGATACGAGTCGTGAATCCACTTGGATGACCGTGCCTTGACGGTGCGCATCAAGTCCGAGATGTTGGCGTCGGGCCGCCACCGCAGATACATGTGGATGTGGTCTTCCACGCCGCCGATGTCATAGAGCACGCCTTCTCGGCCCGGACGACGTCGCCGCGTGCCACCGAGATCGACTTGGGGGGGCGATCTCGGTGCGGGTCTGTCCCGGTTCAGCGCCACAACGGCATCACGCCGTCTCCGCGGCATTCGCCTTCGGGGTCGCAAGGGGGCGATGGGGGGGAGCCCCTTTGCACAGCGAAGTCCGCAGGTATCAGTCCCCACCTGCCACTTTGCATGGGGGGGGCGGGGAGCGACGAGAAATGGCGGATGGTCGGGACTTGGCGGGGAACGGACACCGAATCCACGGAGTTGTTCGTCAACCACCAGGCGGGGCTTGCGGGGCACGGGGGTTCGAGTTACATTGACACCGTGATCCTCCACAACCGGGCCA